>DCMF01000082.1 GCA_002321305.1 Verrucomicrobia bacterium UBA1629
GAGACGGGACTCGAACCCGTACGTCAAATACTTGACAAGGGATTTTAAGTCCCTGGTGTCTGCCATTCCACCACTCCGGCAACAGCATGACGCGACAGACATTATAGCAAATTTCACACGCACTGTCCGAAGTTTGTGCTATACTATCACAATCAACGGCATGAAGGATGCACTGAAACTCTTCGCTTCGCTTTTCACGCCCCCGGGGGCACCCGACTCCGAGGGGAAGGAGATGACTGTCGCCGCCCACTCCCTTCCCTCGCTCACGGGGTCGGCCGACGCCTTTCTCGCCGCGACGCTCGCCCGCCCGGCACGCCTCGTCCTCGCCGTCACGCCCGGCCTGCCCGAAGCCGATCGCCTCGTCGATGACCTCCGCATCCTCGTCCAAGCCAACGCCTCGCTGCGAATTCTCGAATTTCCGCCGCTGATCGACAATGACAGGGGGGCGCTCGGCCTACGGCTGAAAACACTTGCGGCCCTCAAGGCCTGGGGTCTGTCCCCTTATCCCTGTGTCATCGTCGCCTCGTTCGCCGCCCTTTCGACACCTCTTCCCACGGGGTCTGTCCCCAGCCTCATTTTGACGGAAGAGGGAAAAAGGAAAAAGGAAGAAGGAACAGCCCCTCGTGTGAAACGGGAGAAATCGCTCAATTTGAGTGAAATCGTCGAGAAACTGGCAGAGATCGGATACACACGTACCCCGCAAGTCGAGCAGGAGGGCGATTTCTCCGTGCGCGGCGGCATCGTTGACGTCTGGAGCCCCGGCGACGAGTTCCCCGTGCGCGCCGAGTTCTTCGGCGACGACCTCGAAAGCCTCCGCACCTTCAACCCCGCCACGCAGATCTCGATCTCTCGCATAGAGGAAGCCGAGATCCTTCCGATTCGGGAGGGGAAGGGAATGAGGGATGAGGGATGGGATGTGAGGGATGGGAAACGTGTGGCAGGGGCGACGATTCTCGATTTCCTGCCGCCGGAGGCGACGATTCTCGCGCTGGAACACAACGCCTATTCGCTCGATTCGTCGGCACTTCGCTCAGGCGGTCGCTCTGTCGTCTTTACCGGCGATCCGCCGCCGGCGGGCGTGCCGACCTACGACTTCGCGACGGCACCCCTGCCCGGCTTCGCCGAACTCGGCGCGGACGAGGCGCATCATCCCGAGCTCTTCGACGCCGCGCGCAAGCGTCTCGACCAGCACCTCGCCGCCGCCGAGAGGCGTGGCGCGACCGTCGTCCGCCTCGACGACCTCTCCGGCGGATTCGAGATCGGCAGCCTCGTCGTCGTGACGAAAGCCGACCGCGTCTTCGCCAAGCGCAAGATCCATGTCCGCTCGAACGCCGCCGCCGTCCAGGGGCCGCGCCTCAACGACTTCGAGGACCTGGAGCCCGGCGAGTACGTCGTCCACGTCGACTACGGCGTCGGCCGCTACATCGGCTCGTCCGAGATCCTCCTCGACGGCAGGCGCAGCGAAGTCTTCACGATCGAGTACGCCGACGGCGCGAAGCTGCACGTGCCCGCCGCGCACGCGCACCTGCTCTCGCGCTACGTCGGCGTCAAGGGCGAGGCCGTGCACCTGCACCGCCTCGACGGCAAGCGGTGGGAGAAGGACAAGAAGGACGCGCAGAAGGCCGTCACCGACCTGGCCGCCGCCCTGCTGGAGACGCAGGCGAAGCGCGCGACGGTGCCGGGCTTCGCCTACGACGTCCACTGCGACGGACGCGACGCCTTCGACGCGGCGTTCCCCTACGAGGAGACGCCCGACCAGGCCGCCGCCATCGCCGCCGTGGACGCCGACCTCGCCGCGAAGAAGCCCATGGACCGCCTCATCTGCGGCGACGCCGGCTACGGCAAGACGGAAGTCGCGATGCGCGCGGCGTTCGTCGCGGCGATGAACGGCAAGCAGGTCGCCGTCCTCGCGCCGACGACCGTCCTCGCCGAGCAGCACTTCGAGACATTCACCTCGCGCTTCGACGGCACGCCCATCCGCATCGAGTCCGTCTCGCGCTTCCAGACGTCCGGCACGCACAAGGGCACGTTCCAGCGGCTCGCGACCGGCGCCTGCGACATCGTGATCGGCACGCACGCGATTCTCACCTCGAGGATCTGCTTCCGCGACCTCGGCCTCATCATCATCGACGAGGAGCAGCGGTTCGGCGTGCGCCACAAGGAGTTCCTGAAGCGGCTGCGCGCGACGGCGGACATCCTAACGCTCTCCGCGACGCCGATTCCGCGCACGCTCTACCTCTCGATGACGGGCGCGCGCGACCTCTCGCTGCTGCGGTCGCCGCCGCGCGAGCGCGTCGCCGTCGAGACGCGGATCGTGCGCGATGCGGACGAGACCGTCCGCGCGGCCGTCGAGGCCGAGATCGCGCGCGGCGGACAGGTCTACTTCCTGCACAACCGCGTGATGTCCATCGGCAAGGTCGAGCGGCGGCTGAAGGCCCTGTGCCCGAAGGCGCGCATCGTCGTCGCGCACGGGCAGATGGACACGCAGACGCTCGCGAAGAAGATGCGCGACTTCGAGCGCGGCCGCTACGACATCCTCCTCTCGACGACGATCATCGAGTCCGGCATCGACATCCCGCGCGCGAACACGATTCTCGTCGACCAGACGGACACGTTCGGCATGGCCGACCTCTACCAGCTGCGCGGGCGCGTCGGACGGGCCGCGCGGCAGGGATACGCCTACTTCCTCCTGCCGCCGTCCGGCGACATCGACTCGGACGCGCGGGAGCGGCTCGCGGCACTCAAGCGGCACGGCGGCCTCGGCAGCGGCTTCAACCTCGCCGTGCGCGACCTGGAGCTGCGCGGCGCGGGCAACCTGCTCGGCTCGCAGCAGTCGGGCCACATCGCCGCGATCGGCTTCGGCCTCTACTGCCAGCTGCTCCAGCGCACGATCGCGCAGATGAAAGGCGAAAAGGTGAAGGCGATCGTCGACGTGAAGCTCAACCTCGACTTCGCGAACCCGCGCCTGCCCTACGACTACATCGAGGAGGACGTGCAGCGGCTCTCGCTCATGAAGCGGTTCGCCGAAGCGCAGGACGTCCGCGTCGTCAGCGCCCTCGCCGCCGAGATGAAAGACCGCTTCGGGCCCCTGCCGCCCGAAGCCGAGGAATTCGTCCGCATCGCGAAACTGCGCGTCCTCTGCGCGAACGCGGGCTACGGACACGTCGACGTCAAGGGAACGCGCGCCGTCTTCTACCGGGAGGGCGGACGGGAGATCGCCCAGGTCATCGACCTCAAGGGGAAGACGCCCGCCCGCAAGCTCGCGGAGCTTTCAGAAGCCGCGAACCGACAATGAGACAACCGCTTCGCCATCTTTGAGGGGGGTGGTGGGCTATAGTGGATTCGAACCACTGACCTCTTCCATGTCAAGGAAGCGCTCTAACCAACTGAGCTAATAGCCCTCAATGGGTGTGTAGTATACCAAAACCCCCTCGCGGATGCAAGGGGGCTTCTGAATTAATTTTTTACATCGCCTTGGCGAGGAGGTTGCCGAATTCCGAACACTTCACCTCGGTCGCGCCCTCCATCTGGCGGGCGAAGTCGTAGGTGACGGTCTTCGCGGCGATGACCTTGTCCATCGCGGCGATGATCCGGTCCGCCGCCTCCGTCCAGCCCATGTAGCGCAGCATCATCTCGCCGGAGAGGATGAGCGAGCCGGGGTTCACCTTGTCGAGGTTCGCGTACTTCGGCGCCGTGCCGTGGGTCGCCTCGAAGACGGCGACGCCCGTCTGGTAGTTGATGTTCGCGCCGGGCGCGATGCCGATGCCGCCCACCGTCGCCGCGAGCGCGTCGGACACGTAGTCGCCGTTGAGGTTCAGCGTCGCGATCACGTCGTATTCCGCCGGCCGCGTCAGGATCTGCTGGAGGAAGGCGTCGCAGATGCAGTCCTTCACGACGATCTCGCGCCCCGTCTTCGGGTTTTTGAACGTGCACCACGGCCCCTTGTCGATCGGCGTCGCCCCGTACTCGCGGCGCGCGAGCGCGTAGCCCCAGTCGCGGAACGCGCCCTCGGTGAACTTCTGGATGTTGCCCTTGTGGACGAGCGTGACGGACTTGCGGTCGTTCGCGATCGCGTAGTCGAGCGCGGCGCGGACGAGCCGCTCCGTGCCTTCGAGCGAGACGGGCTTGATGCCGATCGAGGCCGTCTTCGGGAAGCGGATCTTCTTCACGCCCATTTCGCCGAGCAGGAATGCCTTGACCTTCTCGACCTCCGGCGTGCCGTTCATCCACTCGATGCCGGCGTAGATGTCTTCCGTGTTCTCGCGGAAGATCACCATGTCGGTCAGCTCCGGACGCTTCACCGGGGAGGGCACGCCCCTGAAGTAGCGCACGGGGCGGAGGCAGACGTAGAGGTCGAGCTCCTGGCGCATCGCGACGTTGATCGAGCGGATGCCGCCGCCGACGGGGGTCGTGAGCGGGCCCTTGATCGAGACGAGGCAGTCGCGGCAGACGTCCAGCGTCTCCTGCGGCAGCCACTCGCCCGTCTTGTTGAACGCCTTCTCGCCGGCGAGGACTTCGCGCCACGCGATCCGGCGCGCGCCGCCGTAGGCCTTCTCGACGGCGGCGTTCCACACGGTCATCGCCGCGCGCGTGATGTCGGGGCCCGTGCCGTCGCCCTCGACGTACGGGATGATCGGGTTCGCGGGAACGTTCAGCTTCCCGCCCTGCAAGGTGATCTTTTCGCTCATGGCGCGTATTATACCATACCTTTCCCTTCGGGCTTCACGCCGCCCCAGCGGTCCGCGTCCTTGATCGACGGATCCGTCTCGGAAAACGCGAAGTCCTTGCCCGGCAGGATCGCGTTGAGCAGGATGCCCGTCAGCGCGCCGACCGCGAGGCCGGAGAGCGCGAAGTTGACGCCGCCGACCGCGAACTTCACCGCGCCCGCCTTCGAGAACGAGATGCCGAGCGTCAGGACGAGGATGATCGCCGCGATGAGCATGTTGCGCGACTTGCCGAGGTCGACCTGCGACTCGACGAGGTTGCGGACGCCGACCGCCGAGATCATCCCGTAGAGGACGAACGACACGCCGCCGATCGTCGCGCCGGGGATCGTGCCGATGAACGCCGAGAACTTCGGGCAGAACGAGACGAGGATCGCGAGGCACGCCGCGATGCGGATCACGCGCGGATCGTACACCTTCGAGAGCGAGAGGACGCCCGTGTTCTCGCCGTAGGTCGTGTTCGCCGGCGCGCCGAAGAGCGAGGCGAGGCACGTCGCGAGGCCGTCGCCGAGCATCGTGCGGTGCAGCCCCGGCTCCTTGAAGTAGTTGCGGTGCACGGTCGAGCTGATCGCCGAGACGTCGCCGACGTGCTCCATGATCGTCGCGAACGCGAGCGGAACGATGATCGCGAGCGACGTCACGACAAGCCCCATGTCCGGCTGCGCGAGAACCGGGAACACCGTGTTGTCCCAGTGGACGGGCAGGCCGACCCACGCGGCGTTCGCGACGTTCGCGTAGTCGATGGCCGGCGTCCAGCCGGCCTGGCCCATCAGGTAGGCGGACGCATACGAGAAGATGACGCCCATCAGGATCGGGATGATCCTGAACATGCCGCGCCCCCAGATCGAGAACGCGATCACCGTCACGATCGCGACGAGCGCGATCGGCCACGACGCCTCGCAGCTGTTGACCGCGACTGGCGAAAGGACGAGGCCGATGCCGATGATGATCGGTCCCGTCACGACCGGCGGGAAGTACTTCATCACCGTCTTCACGCCGCACGCCTTCACGAAGCCCGCGACGATGAAGTAGATGACGGACGACGCGGCGACGCCGATGCAGGCGTACTGGAGCGCGACCGGCTTCGTCAGCGTCTCGTAGCCCGCCGTGCCCGCGAGTCCCGTGAGCGCGAAGTAGCCCGCGAGGTACGCGAACGACGAGCCGAGGAACGCCGGCACCATCCGCTTCGTGAGGAAGTGGAAGAGGAGCGTGCCGAGGCCCGCCCAGAGCAGCGTCGCGGACGGCGAGAGCCCCGTCAGGATCGGCACGAGGATCGTCGCGCCGAACATCGCGAACATGTGCTGGACGCCGAGGACGCCCATCTTCGGAAGCCCCAGCGTGCGCGCGTCGTAGACGCCGTCAAGGGCGGGTTTCTTGTTTTCTGCTTGATTGGCCATATTGTTCCTTTTGATGCTTAACGATTTGAAATCCCACTCATTCGCCCATTCACTCATTCGACCATTCGATCATTCGATCATTCGACCATTCGATCATTTCCCCCTGTACTTCACGAAGGTCGCGACGTCGTAGTCCTTCAGCGCGTTCGCCCGCGCGGCGAAGCCCTCCAGCTCGATCGGGAAGATCATCTTCACGACAACGCCGCCGAGGCGCTCGACGAGCTTCGCCGCCGCGCGGGCCGTGCCGCCCGTCGCGAGGAGGTCGTCGACGATCACGACGCGCTGCCCCGGCTTCACGGCGTCCGAATGCATGTGCAGCTCGGCGCGCCCGTATTCGAGGTCGTAGGACTCGGAAATCGTCTCGCGCGGCAGCTTGCCCGGCTTGCGGATCGGCACGAACGCCGTGCGGAAGCGGTCGGCGAGCGCCGCGCCGAAAATGAAGCCGCGCGACTCCGGCGCGGCCACGAGGTCGAATTCACAGTCCGCGAGAATGCCCGTCGCGCGGTCGAGGACAAGCTGAAAGCCGTCCGGCGACTCGAGGATTCCCGTCACGTCGCGGAACAGGACGCCCTCTTTCGGAAAGTCCTGTATCGCCTTGACGTAGTTGTCGAGTTTCTTCATTTCGGCATATTATACCAAAAGTCGGTTCGGCGCGTTCAGCGCGCGGCGGCCTTTCCCGGACAGCGGTCGTCAGTGGCGCACGCCGCCACCCCCATTCTCCGTCATGTGAAGGCGCGCACGACCTCCCGGTCGTCGAAGGGATGCTTCACGCCCCTCACCTCCTGCGTCGTCTCGTGCCCCTTGCCGGCGACGATCACGACGTCATTCGCCGCCGCCTCGGCGAGCGCACGGCCGATGGCGGCCTTGCGATCCGGCTCGACGAGAATCTCCGGCGGCGGGGTCTGTCCCCGCGCGGCTTCGCGCGCGCCGACGAGTATCGCGTCGATGATGGCGGTCGGCTCCTCGCTGCGCGGGTTGTCGGACGTCACGACGAGCCGGTCGGCGAGTCGCGCACACGCCGCGCCCATCAGCGGACGCTTCTGCGGGTCGCGGTCGCCGCCCGCCCCGAAGACGACCCAGAGCCGTCCCTTCGTGAAGCCGCGCGCCGCCGTCAGCACCTTCTCGAGTCCGTCCGGCGTATGCGCGAAATCGACGTAGACCGCCGCCTTCACGTGCGGATTCTCGACGCGCTCCAGCCGTCCCCAGCGCGGCCGCAGCGTCGGGATGACCGACTGGATCACGCCGTGCGGGACGCCCGCCGCCTCCGCGAGCGCGGCGGCGACGAGGACGTTCGACTCGTTGTAGGCACCGACGAGCTGAAGGCCCGAGAGGTCGTAGGCGGGCTGCGGCGTCGGCGGCGTGCGGCCGCGCCCGTTCGTGACGGGGATGACGTTGACGGCGAAGTTGCCGACGGCGTCGAACATCGCGCGCCCGTTCTCGCCGTCGAGGCAGACGACGTAGGGCGGCAGGTCGCGGCGCCCCATGTCCGGCCGCGCCGGATGCGACGCGGCGATCTTCGCCGCGAAGCTCGCCTTGACGCGGAAGTATTCCGCCATCGTCTTGTGGTAGTCGAGGTGGTCTTCGGACAGGTTCGTGAACGCTCCGCCCGCGAAGACGGTGTCGCCCGTGCGGTTCTGGTGAATCGCGTGGGACGAGACCTCCATCACGCAGTCCGTGCAGCCGTTCGCCGCCATCGCGGCGTAGATCTCGTGCAGCTGCGTCAGGGGCGGCGTCGTGTAGCCCGTCGAGAAGTGCCGTGCCCCGTCAAAGACCTCGACGGTCGTGATGGAACCGCATTTCCGCCCCGGACAGGCGTTGACGAACGCGGCGAAGATCCACGCCGTCGTGGTCTTGCCGTTCGTGCCGGTGATGCCGTAGACGTTCATGTTTCGCAACGTACCCCCGTCCTTCTTCCGCTGACTTCGAGCCCTCGTCGGCGGGTTCGCCTCACTCCCACTCGATCGTGGCGGGCGGCTTGGAGGAGATGTCGTAGACGACGCGGTTGATGCCGCGCACCTCGTTGATGATGCGGTTCGACATCGTCGCCAGCGTCTCGTAGGGAAGGTGCGTCCAGTCCGCCGTCATCGCGTCGATCGAGTTCACCGAGCGGATCGCGCACGTGTACTCGTAGGTGCGCTGGTCGCCCATCACGCCGACGGACTTGACGGGGAGGAGGACGGCGAACGTCTGCCAGATCGTCTTGTAGTCGGGCAGCTTCTTGACCTCCTCCTGCACGCGCAGGTCGGCCTGCTGGAGAAGCTTCACCTTCTCCTCGGTCACTTCGCCGAGAATGCGCACGCCGAGGCCCGGGCCGGGGAACGGCTGGCGGTCAAGGAGTTCGTCCGCCATGCCGAGGACGCGGCCGACGGCGCGCACCTCGTCCTTGAAGAGGTCCCTGAGCGGCTCGCAGAGCTCGAACTTGAGGTCGGGCGGCAGCCCGCCCACGTTGTGGTGCGACTTGATCGTCTGCGAGGGGCCCTTCACCGCGTGGGAGCTCTCGATGACGTCGGGGTAGATCGTGCCCTGCCCGAGGAAGCGGCAGTGCTTGAAGCGCCGCGCCTCGTCCGCGAAGACGTCGATGAACGTCTTTCCGATCGCCTTGCGCTTCGCCTCCGGCTCGTCGAGGCCCTTCAGCGCGTCGTAGAACTTCTGCGCGGCGCGCGCGACGGTGAGGTCGAGACCCAGCTTCGCGTGGAACATCTCCTCCACCTGCTCGGCCTCGCGGTAGCGCAGGAGGCCGTTGTCGACGAAGATGCAGTGGAGGCGCGGCCCGATCGCCTTGTGGAGCAGGACGGCCGCGACGGACGAATCGACGCCGCCGGAGAGGCCGAGCACGACCTCGTCGTCGCCGACCTGTTTCTTCAGCTTCTCCACCGTGTCCTCGATCCACGTCGTCAGCTGCCAGTCGGCGTTCGCACGGCAGATGTTGAAGACGAAGTTCGAGAGGATCTGGTGGCCGTGTTCGGTGTGGACGACCTCCGGGTGGAACTGGATGCCGAAGAAGCGCCTCTCCTCGTTGCGGATCGCCGCGTAGGGGCAGTTCGCCGACGTCGCGCTCACCTGGAAGCCCGCCGGGATCGCCGCCACGCGGTCACCGTGGCTCATCCAGACGACGAACTTGTCGGGGAGTCCCTTGAAAAGCTCGTTCCCCGGCTCGACCGTCATTTCGGTCTTGC
This sequence comes from Verrucomicrobia bacterium UBA1629, assembly GCA_002321305.1. Lineage (GTDB taxonomy): Bacteria > Verrucomicrobiota > Kiritimatiellia > RFP12 > UBA1067 > UBA1067. The sequence continues at coordinate 9,298 of DCMF01000082.1, forward strand.
CGTACTCGCGCCGCTCGCCCGGCTGCACCTTGCCGCCCAGCTCCTGGCTCATGAGCTGCATGCCGTAGCAGACGCCGAGGACAGGCACGCCGAGGTCGAAGATCGCGCGGTCGATGCCGGGCGCGCCCTCCTCGAAGACGCTGTTCGGCCCGCCCGAAAGGATGATGCCCTTCGGCGCGTAGGCCTTCGCCCGCTCGGCCGTGATGTCGAACGGGACGATTTCGGAATAGACGTGCTGTTCGCGGATGCGCCGCGCAATGAGCTGCGTGTACTGTGAGCCGTAGTCGAGAATGATGATCTTGTCCATAAAAGTCCGAACCGATTGGGATGTGTGCGCCTCTTCAGCCGAAAAACGCCTTGTAGAGCGCGCGGACGGCCGCGTCGCGGTCCTGCGTGCGGATCGCGAGCATGAACGACACCTCCGACGAGCCCTGGTTCACCATCGACATCGAGATGCCCGCCGACGCGAGCGCGAGGCACGCCTTCGCCAGCATGCCGGGCGTGTAGCACATGCCCTCGCCCACGACCATCACCATCGTGAGGTCGCGCTCGATCGTCACGAAGTCCGGGTCGAGCTTCGCCTTGATCTCGCTGATGATCTTGCGGTCGCGCTCCTTCGGCAGGTACTGGCCCTTGACGACGACGCACTGCGAATCGACGCCGGACGGCATGTGCTCGTAGGAGATGCCGTTCTCCTCCAGGATCTGGAGAAGCCGCCGCCCGAAGCCGATCTGGCGGTTCATGAGGTACTTCTCGACGACGATGTTGCAGAAGTCGTCCGCCGACGCGATGCCGACGACCGTGCCCGGCACGACGCGCCGCGACTGGAGGATCATCGTGCCCGGCTCGCTCGGATGGTTCGTGTTGCGGATGTTGATCGGGATGCGCGCCTTGACGGCCGGGATGACCGCGTCGTCGTTGAAGACGCCGAAGCCCGCGTAGGAGAGCTCGCGCATCTCGCGGTACGTCATCGTCGGGATGCCCTCACCGTCCTTCACCTCCGCGACGATGCGCGGGTCGCACGGATAGACCGAGTCGACGTCCGTGAAGTTCTCGTAGACGTCGGCGCAGACGGCCGCCGCGAGGATCGACCCCGTGATGTCGCTGCCGCCGCGCGGGAACGTCGCGACCTTGCCCTCGCGCGTGTAGCCGAAGAAGCCGGGGTAGATGACGATGCCGTCGAAGTTCGAGAACGCCCGCGCGAGCCGCGCGTAGCTCTCGGGGTCGAGCGTCGCGTCGCCGAAGTTCCCCGTGAGGATCATGCCCGTGTCCTTCGGGCTCGCGTAGCGCGCCTTCTTGCCGCGCGCCTCGAAGGCGACGGCGACGAGCTTCGCGTTGTTGTCCTCGCCCGCCGCCTTCATGAGGTCCAGGAACTCGTCCTTCGCGAGCGTCGCGACCTGGGCGATGCGGTCGTGCAGGTCCATCTCGATCCGGCGGATGATCTCCTCGCCGAGGTCCAGCTCCTGCGCCATCTGGGCGTAGCGCTCGACGACCTCGCCGAACGCGCGGTCGGTGTTCTCGCCCTTCAGCGCCGTCTCCGCGAGCGCGATCAGGAGATCCGTCACCTTCGTGTCGCCGCCGTGCCGCTTGCCCGGGGCCGAGACGACCACGAGCCGCCGCGCGGGATCCGCGAGGACGATGTCGATGACCTTGTTGAGCTGCGCCGCGTTGGCAAGCGACGACCCGCCGAATTTACAGACCTTCATGTTCAGAATCCCAGACGGCTGCCCGCCTGCTCCTTGTTCTTCCTGTCTTTGCCCCCTCTTCGTGGGGACGGGAATTATACCAAAAACGCCGCCGCGCGTGCGCACCACCAACCGAAGCCACGCGCAGTGGCGATTCCCGCCCGACGTTTTCAGTCCCGCATCTCGAAGACGATCTCGCCGCCGGCAAGGACGTCGGCGCGCTTCAGCACGAAGCCCGCCAGCGGCTTTCCGTTCAGCGAAACCGACTTCACGTACTTGTTCTCCTTCGAGAGGCCCTTTGCCGTGACGGTGAACGTCTTGCCGTTCGGCAGGCTGAGGCGGACCTGCGGCAGCTGCGGCGCGCCGAGGACGTATTCGCCCGCCGCCGGATCGACCGGGTAGAGCCCCAGCGCGGAGAAGACGTACCACGCGCTCATCTGCCCGCAGTCGTCGTTGCCGCAGAGGCCGTCCGGCTTCGGCGCGTAGAAGCGGTCGAAGACCTCGCGCACGACCTCCGCCGTGCGGTCGGGACGCCCGACGTGCTGATAGAGGTAGGCGACATGGTGGCTCGGCTCGTTGCCGTGCGCGTACTGGCCGATCAGCCCCGACACGTCCAGCACGAAGCCCGCGCCCTGGACGGTCTCGGGCGCGGCGAAGAGCGCGTCGAGCTTCGCGGCGAACGCGGCCTTCCCGCCCATCGCGGCGATCAGCCCCGGCACGTCATGCAGCACGTGCCAGGAGTACTGGAAGGCGTTGCCCTCCGTGAAGTCGTTCGCCGTGTCCGCCCCATGGCCGAGCGCGTAGGGGTCGAACGGCGTGCGCCAGTTCCCCTGCGTGTCCTTGCCGCGCGCAAAGCCCGTCGCCGCGTCGAACACGTTCTTCCAGTTCTGCGCGCGCTTCGCGAAGAACGCCGCGTCGTCCGCCTTGCCGAGGGCCGCCGCGAACCGCGCCGCGCAGGCGTCGTCGTAGGCGCATTCGAGCGTGCGGCTCACCGACTCGCCCTTGATGAGGTCGAACGGATAGTAGCCGTACCTGTCGAGGATGTCGAACCGGTCCTTGGGGCGCGGCCTGAAGTTCTTCGTGAGCGAGTCCTTCACCGCGCGATACGCCTTCTCCGCGTCCATCGGGCGCCCCGACAGGTAGGCGTCGACGACGACCGGCACGGTGTGGTTGCCGATCATGCAGTGGTTGTCCTTGCCCCAGAGCTGCCAGACCGGCAGGTAGCCGACCTCGTCGTACTGCCGCAGGGCCGAGGCGACGATGCCGTCCGTGACGTCCGGCTTCATCAGCGCGTACCACGGACACGCCGCGCGGAAGACGTCCCACATCGAGAGCGTCGACGCGCGCGGCGTCTCGCCGACGTCCGACAGGTCGTTCGGCTGCTGGTAGAGGTGGTAGAGGGCCGTGTAGAAGTTCCGCTTCTGCTCGTCCGTCCCGCCCCGCACCTCGGCGCCCGCCAGCGCGCGCGCCCACGCGGCGGAGGCCTCCGCGCGCACCGCGTCGAAGCCCTTGTCCGCCAGCTCCGCGTCGAGGTTCCGCCGCGCCGCCGCGCATGACGTCGCGGACAGCGCGAGGCGCACCTCCAGCGGCTCGCCCGCCCGCAGCGCGAAGTCGTAGACGCGGCGGACGACGCCGTTGCCCTTCACCGCGCACGGGAACTCCGCCGCGACCGTAAACGGATGCGAGAACGCGAAGCGCGCGTAGACGGCGCGATTCCCCACCCAGCCGTTCCGGCGGTAGAAGGCGTCAAACGCGCGGTCGCCGTCGTTCCGGATGAAGCCGGTCGGGAACGTCGTGCCGCGCGTGCGGGCGAAGTCGCCGATGCAGCCCTCCTGGTCGAAGAACAGGTGAAGCGTCATGTCCTCGGCGGGCGTGAGGCGGTAGAGGGCCGTCCGCGCACGCGCGGCGACCTCGACCCGGAGGCGCTCGTCCGGCAGGTCGACGGCGTAGAAGCCCGGCTCGGCCCGCTCGCTCGCGGCGTCCTTGCGCACCGTCCACGCGGCCCGCTTCACGTCGCCGCGATACGGCAGGAAGCGCATGTCGCCGAGGTCGGGACAGCCCGTGCCGTTCAGGTGCGTCTGCGAGAAACCGAGGAAGGCCGGGTCGCCCTTTCGGTAGCCGGAACAGTGGTCCCAGTCGTTCCAGCCCGAGTCCGGCCCCGCCTGGACGAGGCCGAACGGCGCGCAGGCCGCCGGGAACGTGTGACCCGTCCCCATCGTGCCGACGAACGGATCGACAAAGGCGACGGGGCCTTCGGCAAAGGCGACGCCGCCGAACAGCGCGGCGGACGCGGCAAAGCGGGAAATGGCGTTTCTCATCGTGCGACGCTCCGTCTCAGCTCTGCGAGTAGAGGACCTGGTCGGTCGCCCGGTCGAGGATCGAGAACGCCTCCGGATGGCGGTGGAGCTCCGAGACGAACGTCAGGCGCGTGTCGAAGTCCTTCTGCAGCTGCGCGAGAATCGCGCTGTCCTCCGTCTTCAGGCGGTGCATCACCTGCGGCGCGATCACGATCTTCGGCTCGAAGGGTCTCTTCTCCGCCTCGGCCTTGCGCAGGAGCGCCGACAGCCGCCGCTGGATCTCGATCGAGATCGCCATCGGCGACTTCACGACGCCGTGGCCGTGGCAGTACGGGCACGTCGAGGTGAGCTGCGAGAGGATCGACGAGTCCTGCCGCTGGCGGCTCATCTCCAGGAGCCCCAGCTCGGAGATCTCCAGCACGTTCGTCCGCGCGCGGTCGCGCCGCAGCGCCGTCTTGAGCGCCCGGTACACCTCGCGCTGGTGCTTGCGCGACTTCATGTCGATGAGGTCGAGGACGACGAGGCCGCCGATGTTCCGGAGGCGCAGCTGGCGCGCCACCTCGTCCACCGCCTCCAGGTTCACCTCGCGGATCGCCTCCTCCTGGCTGCCCTTGCCCTTGTAGTGGCCCGTGTTCACGTCCACCGCGATGAGGGCCTCCGTCTCGTCGATGACGAGGTAGCCGCCCGACTTGAGCGGCACCTGCCGCGCGAAGGCGTCGTGCAGCTGGCGCTCGATGCCGTAGTGCTCGAAGATGCCCGTCTCGCCGTCGTAGCGGCGGATCTTCGAGCGGGCGCGCCGCGAGATGCGGGCCGTGAGGTCGCGCATCGACTCGTAGGCCTTCGCGTCGTCGATCACGATCGCGTCCACGTCCTCCGTCAGCCAGTCGCGGATCACGCGCTCGCAGAGGTCCGGCTCCTGGAAGATGCAGCACGGCGTGCGCAGGTTCTTGACGTTGCCCTGCATCTCGTTCCAGACGGAGAGGATGTTGCGGAGGTCGCGCGCGAACGCGCGGGCCGACGCCCCCGCGCCGACGGTGCGGACGACGAGGCCGACGTTCTCCGGCAGCGGCAGCTTGTCGAGGATCTTCTTCAGGCGGCGGCGCTCCTGCGCGTCGCCGATCTTCTTCGAGACGCCCCGGATCTTCGTGCCGGGCATCATCACGAGGTAGCGGCCGGGGATCGACAGGTTCGCCGTCACGCGCGGCCCCTTCGTCGAGATCGGCCCCTTCGTGACCTGCACGATGATCTCGGAGCCGGACGGAAAGCGCTTGGCGATCTCCTGATCGGTGAGGCGGGTCGCCTTGCGGCCGCCCTTCTGCCCCTTGCGCTTCTCGGCGTCGTCCTCGTCGTCGAGGAGCGCGTCCGCGTCCGGCGTCATGTCCCAGTAGTGGAGAAAGGCGTTCTTCTTGAGGCCGATGTCGACGAACGCGGCCTGGAGGTCGTTCTCCAGGTTCTGGACGCGGCCCTTGAAGACGCTGCCGACGAGGCGCTCCTCCTCGGGGTGCTCGACCATGAACTCCTCCAGGCGTCCGTTCTCCATGACGGCGACGCGCGTTTCGAGCCTTTCGACGTTGATGATGATTTCGCGCTTCATCTTGGAGCGCTTGAACCAGTTGAGCGGATTGAGACTAATCATGTTGTTTTCCTTATTTGTGGATGGATACGCTTTGGATGAGGCCGAGGCCGCACATCACCGTGAGGAGAAACGTGCGTCCCGACGAAATGAACGGAAGGGGCAGGCCCGTGATGGGCACCAGCCCGATGGACATCGCGATGTTGACGTAGACGTGCGCGAAGACCAGCGTCGAGAAGCCGAGCGCGAGCAGCCGCCCGCGCGCGTCCGCCGCGAAGGCGGCGACGCGGCAGCCGCTCACGAGCAGGACGCCGAAGAGCCCCAGCAGCAGGAGCGTCCCCCGGAAGCCCGTCTCCTCGGCGTAGACGCAGAAGATGAAGTCGTTCATCGAGATGGACGGCGGCAGGTACTTCAGGTGGTTCAGCTCGCCCTTGCCGATGCCCTTGCCCGCATAGCCGCCCGAGCCGATCGACAGCTTCGCCTGCCGCAGGTTCCAGCCCGCGCCGCGCAGGTCCTCCTCCGGGAAGAGGAAGACGCGCACGCGCTTGACCTGGTGCGGCTTCAGCGGCACGCGGCGCAGGATGCGTTCGCGCCGCTCCGGCGCGACGCCCGGCTTCTCCGCCTCGTAGACCGCCCCCAGCACGGCGGCCGCCGCGAGCGCCCCGGCCGCGAGGAGCGTGACGAGCCCCTTGCGCCAGACGCCCGCGACGAACAGGATCGCCACCGTCGCCGGCACGAGCGTCAGCGTCGTCCCCAGGTCGGGCTCCGCGAGGATGAGCAGCGACGGCACGCCGATCAGCGCCGCCGCGAGGCAGAAGCCCCGGAAGCCGCCGAGCCACGCGAACCAGCGTCCGCCCAGCAGCGCGGCGAGCAGCGTGATGACGCCGAGCTTCGAGATCTCGCTCGGCTGGAAGAACCAGAGCCACCGCCTGCCGCCGTAGACCTCCGACCCGACGAGCAGCACCGCGACAAGGCAGACGAGCGAGACGGCGTAGGCCGGCACGGCGAGGAAGTCGAGGTACTTGCGGTAGTCGAACGCCGCGAGCGCGAAGTAGAGGACGAGCCCGAACGCCGCCGTCGCGAGGTTGCTCCGCCACACGTCGTGGAAGAAGGCCGCCGCGCGCGCGTGGCCCGCCGAGTAGATCGTCACCGTGCCGACGGCGATGAGCGCGAGCATCGCGCCGAAGAGCAGCCAGTCGAACCGCCGGAGGAACAGCCGGATCATGGCAGTGCCTCCTTTCCCGCCGCCGACGACGAGGTGACGTGAGGGGCACGAGCGTCGTGAGAGACTTGCTCCCCTTCGAAGAACCGCTTCAGCACCTCGGCGACCTTCGGCGCCGTCGTGCCGCCGCCCGACTCGCCGTTCTCGACCACCATCGCGACGGCGATGCGCGGCGCGTCCGACGGCGCGTAGGCGATGAACCACGTGTTCTTGCGCCGCCGCTCGCCCGCGCCGACCTCGGCCGTGCCCGTCTTGCCCGACACGGGGACCGGCACGTCCAGCCCGCCGCGCCAGCCCGTGCCGCGCGACGTGCCGTCGCCCGCGACGACCATCCGCATCCCCTCGCGCACGACCCGCAGGTCGCGTTCGCGGAACGGCAGCGGCCGCCGCTCGGCCGGCGCATCCGCCCGCAGGCGCGGCGTGACGAGGTAGCCCGTGCCCAGCGCGCCCGCGACGCGCGCCATCTGGAGCGGCGAGACGAGCAGCATGCCCTGGCCGATCGACATCTGCACGAGGTCGCCGAAGAACCAGCGCTCGTGGTACTGGCGCTCCTTCCAGTCCGCGTCCGGCACGACGCCCGCCTGGTCCACGCCGAGGTCGATCCCCGTCTTCGCGCCGAGGCCGAACGCGCGCGCCGTGCGGCAGATCGCGTTCGTGCCGATCTCCGCCGCGAGGTTGCAGAAGTACGGGTTGCAGCTCTTCATGAGCGCGTGCCGCAGGTCGATCTCGCCGTGCCCCCACCGGCTCGCGCAGCGGAGGCGCAGGCCGCCGCGCGCGTAGACGCCGTCGCACGGATACGTCGCCGTCGCCGGATACCCGATCGAGAGCCCGGCGAGCGCGGTCAGGGGCTTGAACGTCGAGCCGGGCGCGTAGGCGCCGCCGGAGGCGCGGTTCAGGAGCGGCTTCGCCGGGTCGTCCGCCAGCCGCCGGTAGAGCGCCGGGTCGAGGCGCGGCACGAAGTCGTTCGGGTCGAACCCCGGCGCGCTCGCGAACGCGAGGACGTCGCCCGTGCGCGGATCGAGCGCGACGCACGCGCCCGCGAGACCCGCGAGCTGGCGCTCGGCCTCCGCCTGCAGCCGCACGTCGAGCGCGAGGCGCAGGTCGAGGCCCTTCTGCGGCTCCTCGACGACCTGCGTGCGGATCGTGTAGCTGTTCGCGTCCACCGTCAGCAGGTTCACGCCCGGCACGCCGCGCAGGTAACTGTCGTAGTAGACCTCCAGCCCCGCGCGCCCGCGCAGCTCCGGCAGGTAGAAGTGGAACTTCTCGCCGGCGGCGGCCTCGCCCGCGCCGCTGTCGCGCCCGACGTAGCCGATGAGCTGCGCCGCGAGCGGGCCGCACGGATAGGCCCGCACCTCCTCCGCCGCGACCGCGAAGCCGGGGTGTTCGCCCTCGCGCTCGGCGAAGACGGCGAGCTCGCGCTCGTCCAGGTCGTGCCAGACGACGAGCGGCATCGCGCGCAGCTGGTGGACGTGCCGCGCGAGGGCGTTCGTGGACGGCCCCGTCGCGCGGCCGAGCGCGCGGCCGAGCGCGGCGATCGCCTCGTCCATCGCGCGCACGGTCTGGTCGTAGCGGCGCCGCTGGAAGCGCGCGGGCTCGCAGACGAGGCTCTGCGCAAGACGGCTTTCCGCCAGCACGCGGCCGTGGCGGTCGAGGATCCGCCCGCGCATCCCGGCCGTCCGCACGCGCCGCTCGCTCTGGCGGCTCGCCGCACCCCGGTAGTCCGCCGCGTCCTCGACCTGGAACTCGCGCAGCTTCACGCCCAGCCGCACGAGGCCGACGACGAACAGCGCCGCCAGCGCCCAGCAGGAGACGAAGCCCACCGTCGCCGCATCAGCCCGCTTCATCGAGCGCCGCCCCCCTTTCCGCCCAGAAGTAGACGAGCCCGACCGCACAGGCCGTCACGAAGCCGACGGGCACGGACACGAGCAGCCGCCCGAAGATGCCGCCGCCGCTCGCGCCCGTCCAGACCCACAGCCACAGGAGATAGCCGGGATAGGTGAGGGCCGCCCCCGCACGCGCAAAGCCGAGGCGGTTCACGCCCCACGCGACGGCCAGGAAATAGCTCGCGCTCGCCGCCGGCGGCAGCGCGCCCAGCGCGTCCTCGAACGCCCCGGCGGCAATCGCGAAGACCGAGAGCGTCACGGCCGGGCCGCGCACCGCGACGAGCTGGGCCAGCGCGAGCAGCACCGGGCAGCCGACGCCGAAGACGCGCGGCAGAAGCTCCTCCGCCCCAGCCCCAAGGACCAGCAGCAGCAGGCAGAAGACGAGCTGGAGCAGGCTATTTCCCACGGCGGATGAAGACCTCCTCAAGCGTCGAGAACTCGACGGCCGGCAGCACTTCACCCGTCACCACGCTGTTGGCGTTCGTGTGGAACTGGATCCAAGTGCCGATCTCAAGGCCCGGCGGGAAGACGCCGCCGAGGCCGGATGTCAAGACGCGGGCGCGCGCCACGGGGGATGCCGCGCCGGACAGGTCGCCCTGCAGCGAACGCAGGACGAGCGCGTCGTCCGTGCCGCCGGACAGGATGCCGCGCACGCGGCCCTCGCCCTCGACGCGGACGTGAACCTTCACCGACGGGTCGACGAGGGGCGCAACCTCCGCCGTGTGGGCCGTGACGGACACGACGCGGCCGACGAGCCCCTCCGGCGCCGCGACGACCGCCCCCTTCCGCACGCCCGCAAGCGCGCCGCGATCCACGCGCAGGAACGTGCGCACACCCGCCGCGCCGCCGCCGGTCGCGAGGACGCCCGCCGCAAGCCACGTCTCCGGCTCCCGCGCGACGAGGGACAGGCCCCGCCGGAGCCGCGCGTTCTCCGCCTCCAGCCGCTCCACGTCGCCTCGGAGAAGCGCGAGCGCGGCGACCTCGCGCTTCAGGCGCACGTTCTCCGCCGACGCGGCGGACGCGCGGAAGAGCCCCTTCACGCGCGACCAGACGCGCGTCGCGAACGCCCGCTTCGCGTGCTCGACCGGATAGACCGCCTCGACGGCAATCGCCGGACAGACGGCCAGGGCCAACGCCCCGACCGCCGCAACCGCGCCCACGATGACCGAACCCGTCGCCCTCGACTTCACGAAGCCCGCCTGTTCCGGGCGAGGAAGTCGATTTCGTTCATGACGACACCCGTGCCCTCGGCCACGGCCGAAAGCGGATCGTCGGCCACGACGACGGGAAGCCCCGTCTGGGCCGCGAGAAGCTTGTCGAGGCCCCGGAGCTGGGAGCTGCCCCCCGAAAGCACCAGGCCGCGATCCACCAGGTCGGCCGACAGCTCCGGCGCGCAGCGGTCGAGCGTGGTGCGCACGGCATCCACGATCAGCGCCACCGGGTCCTTGAGGGCGTTCCTGATCTCCTCGGAGGTTATCGTCAAAGTCTTCGGCAACCCCGCCACAATGTCTCGGCCACGCACCTCAAGGGTCTGTTCCTCGCCCGTCGGATAGGCGCTGCCGATCTTGATCTTGATCTCTTCGGCGGTACGCTCCCCGATCAGGAGATTGTACACGTCCTTCAAATGCTTCATGATCGCCTCGTCCATCGCGTCGCCGCCGGCCTGGCGGGCCGAGTAGCTGTGGACGATGCCCGCGAGCGAGATGATCGCCACCTCGCACGTGCCGCCGCCGATGTCGACGATCATCGAGCCTTCCGGCTCGGACACCGGCAGCCCGACGCCGATCGCCGCCGCCATCGGCTCCTCGATCAGGAAGACCTCGCCCGCGCCGGCGGCGTGCGCCGCGTCCTCGACCGCGCGCTTCTCGACCTCGGTGATGCCCGAGGGGACGGCGATGACCATGCGCGGCTTCGCGTACTTCGAGTAGAAGCGCGGCGGACAGACCTTCTCGATGAAATACTTGAGCATCGCCTCGGTGATGTCGAAGTCGGCGATGACGCCCGACTTCATGGGACGGATGGCGACGATGTTGCCCGGCGTCTTGCCGAGCATGCGCTTCGCCTCCTCGCCGACGGCCAGCACGCGCTTGGAACCGGCCTGAATCGCCACGACGGACGGCTCGCGCATGACGATGCCGCGATCCTTCGCGTACACGAGGCAGTTGGCCGTGCCGAGGTCGATGCCGATGTCGGTCGAGAAGAGAGATTTCAGTTTCCCAAACATAATTGTGCGTATTTTATGCGATTTTCTGCGTTCCGTCAAGGGGACGGCCTCAGATTCGCTTCAGCACGACGGCCGTGCGCGCGGGCAGGTAGAGCCGGACCTGCTGGACAAGCTCGTGGCGCGCCGCGTCAAGGACGAGCGCAGGCGCGTAGGTGACGCCGGGCTGGATGCGCCCCTGCCCGCCGAAGCGCGGCTCGTCCGTGTCGAGGAGATGCCGCCAGTCGGACGCCGGCGGCACGAGAATGCCGTAGTCCTCGAAGCTCTGCGACGGATGGAAGTTGAAGACGAAGAGCAGGTCGCCACGCACGAACGCGAGCACCTTGTCCGCCTCGTTGCAGGCGAGCCGCGCCGGCGTCGCGCCGAGGGCGCCGCGCTTCCCGAAGAGGGCCTTGCCGGCCTTCAGCGCGGCGACCATCGCCGCGTCGAAGTCGCCGAGCGCCTTGAAGCGCAGGTTCGGGTCCTCCCGCAGCGACCACTGGCGGCGGCAGTGGCTGTAGTCCCAGCCGTTCTCCGCGCGCGGGAAGTCGATCCATTCGGGATGCCCGAACTCGTTGCCCATGAAGTTGAGGTAGGCCCCGCCCGACAGGGCCGCCGTCGCGAGCCGCGCCATCTTGTGGAGCGCGACGGCACGGTCGACCGCGAGCCCGTGCTGATCCTTGCCCATGCCCCAGTAGACCGCCGCGTCCGCCATCGTGAAGAAGAACGTCTTGCCGCCGACGAGCGCCTGGTCGTGGCTCTCGACATACGAGACGACCTTCTCTTCCGCCCGCCGGTCCGTGAGCGCATGGTAGAGCCCGCCCATCGACCAGTCCTCGTCGCGCACCTTTTCCGCGAGGCGGAACCAGTAGTCCGGCTCGCCCATCGCCATGCGGTAGTCGAAGCCGATGCCGCAGTCCGCCGCCGGCGCGGCGACGCCCGGCAGGCCCGAGACGTCCTCCGCCACCGTGATCGCGCGCGGATTCGTCTCGTGGATGACGCGGTTCGCGAGCGCGAGGTAGCACCAGGCGTCATCGTCCATCGAGCCGTCGAAATACTGCCCGTAGTCGGTGAACGCCGCGCCGAGGCCATGATCCCAGAAGAGCATGGACGTCACGCCGTCGAAGCGGTAGCCGTCGAAGCCGTACTCCTGCAGCCAGAACTTGCAGTTCGAGAGCAGGAAGTGCAGGACTTCCGTCTTGCCGTAGTCGAAGCAGCGGCTGCCCCACGCCGAATGCCAGCCCTTCGCGCCGGAATGGAAATACTGGTAGTCCGTCCCGTCGAAGCGCGAGAGGCCGTCCCGCTCGTTCCGGGCCGCGTGCGAATGGACGAGATCCATGATGACGCGCAGCCCCATTCCGTGCGCCGCGTCAATGAGGCTCTTGAGGTCGTCCGGCGTGCCGAAGCGCGACGAGGCGGCGAAGAAGCTCGACACGTGATAGCCGAAGCTGCCGTAGTACGGATGCTCCATGACGGCCATCAGCTGCACGGTGTCGTAGCCGGCGGCCTTGATGCGCGGCAGCATCTCGTCGCGGAACTCCGCGTAGGTGTGGACGCGCGGCTCCTCGCCCGCCATGCCGACATGGGCCTCGTAGATGAAGGGAGACTGTTCGGAAGGTTTGGGAAGTTTGGAAAGTTTGGGAAGTTTGGCCGTCTGTCCATTGTCCTTTGTCCTTTGTCCTACCCCCGCGTCCAACCCTCCCACCCCGTTCTGCCAGCGGTACGGCCGTTTCGGATGCCAGACGCAGGCGGAAAAGAGCTTCGTCTCCGGGTCTTGCACGACGTAGCGCGCATAGGCGGGAATGCGCTCGCCGCGCCCGCCCTCCCAGCGCATCTCCAGGTGGAACTTGTCGAGGTGGCGGATCTTCGACGCCGGGAGGTGCCGTTCCCAGACGTCCGTTCCCGGCTTGCGGAAGACCTCGAAGGCGGGATCGATCTTCCAGCCGTTGAAGTCGCCGACGAGCCACATCGACGTCGCGTGGGGCGCCCATTCGCGGAACACCCAGCCGCGACGGTCGCGGTGGAGGCCGAAGTAGTTGTGCGCATTCGCCCAGTCGGCGAGCGAAGTCCGGCCCTGCGTCAGTTCCGCCGCCCGCGCGCAGGCGTGCGCGGCGCGTCCGCGCACGGCCGCCTCAAAGGGCTTCAGGTAGGGGTCGTCAAGTAGATGTGCCATCGTGTCCTCCGTTTCGGTCTGGACGCATTATACCAAAAATTCCCGTTCCCGGACGGCCATTTACGAGCGCTGCGGCGCACCCGGCCCCACGCACGGCACGGCGGCCAGGAGCCGCCTCGTGTAGTCGCTCGCCGGATGCGCGAAGACCGCCTCCGTCTCGCCGACATCGACGAACCGACCCCGCTCCATCACGCAGATCCGGTCGCAGACGTTCTTCACGACCGCGAGATCGTGGGCGATCAGCAGGATCGTCAGTCCCGTCGCTCGGCGCAGCTCGCGCAGCAGGTTCAGGACACGCGCCTGCACGGAGACGTCAAGCGCCGAGACCGGCTCGTCAGCGACGAGAATGTCGGGGCGCGTCGCGAGCGCACGGGCGATCGACACGCGCTGGCACTGGCCGCCCGACATCTCGCGCGGATACTGGTCCAGGACGGCCGCCGAAAGCCCGACCTGCTCCAGGAGACGAAGCGCCATGCGATCTGCGACGTTCGGCGATTCGACGATTCGACGATTCGACAATTCGATTATTTCCTTCAGCGTCTGCCGTACCGTCAGGCGCGGATTCAGCGAGCCGACGGCATCCTGGAAGATCATCTGGACGGAAGCGCCCGCGCCCAGCCGAATTGTCCCCGCCGATGGCCTCTCCAGCCCGACAAGCGTCTTGGCGACCGTCGACTTGCCGGAGCCCGACTCGCCGACGATGCCGAGGATCTCGCCCTTCGCGAGCGCAAACGAAACGCCCTTCACGGCCTCGTAGGGGCCGTAGCGGACATGCAGGTCTGTGACTTCCAGAAGGTTCACTTCAGGAGCCGCCGGCAGCACGCCTCCAGCGCGGCGAGACGACGGTCGGCGGAGGCGACGGCCTCCGAGATGCGCGCCTGGTACAGCTCGTGGTCGAGGCCCATGCACGTGCCCTCGTGCGTCTTCAGCGCGACCTGCCTGTCCGGGTCGAGGTTCGCGACTTCCGCCGGCCTGCCCTCGTAGAGCGCGGCGAACTGGTCGCGCACCGCATGATAGGCATCGCGCCACGGCATCCCCGCCG
>DCMF01000086.1 GCA_002321305.1 Verrucomicrobia bacterium UBA1629
ACTTTCTTGTCATACACCCACGCGGGGACGCCTTCCGCTTTCCGCGCGCAGCCGACTTATCCGATGGAGGACGAGACCTTGAAGACGGCCATGAGGATCGCGATCGCGACGAAGCCGACGACGCCGGCGATCGCGACGATCAGGATCGGCTCCAGCGCGTTCGTGAACGAGACGATGTTGCGGTCCATGTCCTTCTGGTACCGCCGGCCGATGTGCTCCAGCGACGCGGCCATGTCGCCGGCCTGCTCGCCGACCGCGAGCATGTCGGTCATCATGCGCGGGAACGCGCCGGACGAGGCGAGCGGCCCGGAGATCGACGTGCCGTCCGTCACGCGCTGGCGCGCCGTCCGGAGCGCGTCGCCGATCACGGCGTTGCCGCACGTCTCCTCGCAGATCTTGAGCGCCTGCAGGACGTTGACGCCGTTCGTCAGCAGCGTCTTGAGCGTGTAGGCGAGCGACGAGTACGCGCCCGCCGCGACGATGCCCCTGATGAGCGGCGCCCTGAGCTTCCAGCCGTCGAGCGCGCGGACGCCCGCCTCCGTCTTGATCCACCGGCGAAACCACCAGGCGAACGCGGCGACGCCGACCGCCATCAGCCAGCCGTAGTGGATGAGCGCGTCGGACATCCCGATCAGGATGCGCGTCGGCAGCGGCAGCGCCGCGCCGAGCGAGTCGAACACCTTCTGGAACTGCGGGATGATCCAGACGAGCGCGCCGATGACGGCGAGGACGCCGAAGCAGAGGACGATGACCGGGTACGTGAGCGCGCTCTTGATCTTGCCGCGCATATTGTCGTCGCGCTCGTAGTGCTCGCCGAGCCGGCGCAGGACCTCGACCATCGCGCCCGACGCCTCGCCCGCGCGCAGCATGTTCGAGAACAGCGGCGGAAACGTCTTCGGATGGTGCGCGCAGGCGTCGGAGAAGTTCTCGCCGCGCACGATGCGGTCGCAGAGGTCCTGGCAGACGAACTTCTGCCCGGAGCCGTCCTCGCCCTGGTTCGCGAGCGCCTGCAGCGCCTGGCCGAGCGTCATGCCCGCCTCCAGCAGGTCGGCAAGCTCCGAGACGAAGAGCAGCACCTCGACGCGCTTCATGTCCGTCTTCGCCTTCGACCCGCCGAGCTGCAGGCTCCAGATCGACGTGGACGACGCCGGCTTTTCCCCGGCGGGCTTCGCGGGCGGCGCGGACACGGCCGCAGGCGAAACTGCGGTCGCCGCGCCCGAAGGCGACTTCCTCTTCGCGTAGCCCATTACTTCGAGCCGACGGAAATGACCGTGAAGGACGCGACGAGGACGGCCGTGCCGAGCGCCAGCATCGCCTTGGTCTTCGCGCTCGTGCCCCGCCATTCTCCGGTCAGGATGCCGATGATCGTCGAGAAGAAGATCGTCGAGGCCATCATCACCGCAAACGAGATGTACTTGAGGTCGCCCATCAGCGGCTCGCCCGCCTTCGTGCAGACGAACTGCATCACCCACAGGACGCCGATCGCGACGCACAGGAGCACGTTGCGGGCCGACGGACGCGCGTAGTCGCCGAACGTCCGGTGCGCAAAGTTCTGCTGGAGGCACCAGAGCGCCGAGACGGCGAAGCCGCCCCAGAGGACGACCATGATGACCGGCATGCCCTGCCAGGGGAAGAGCGCGCCCTCGGCGACGACCCCCGCCTTGACGGCCGCCGCGTAGGCGGCCGCCTCGATCGTTCCGCCGGACTGGAGACCGAGATTCATGCAGGCCGAGCAGACGCCCGAGATGACGGCGACGACCATGCCCTTCCTGAAGTCGAACTCGGCGACGGCCTTCCTCTTCTCCGCCTCCGGCAGCTCGTTCTCCTTGCACTTCCCGGCGAAGCCGACGAAGCCGATGCCCGCGAGCGAGCCGACGACGCCGGCGAGGACGACGACCTTGCCCGCGACGAGCGCGCCCGTCGCGTCAAAGAGCAGCGACGCGGCCTGCCCGTTCATGACCGGCGGCAGGATCGTCCCCGTCGCGGCGCAGAGCCCGCAGCCGATCGCGAGGCCAAGCCCGATGCCGAGATAGCGCACCATCAGTCCCCACGTGAGGCCGCCGACGCCCCAGAGCGCGCCGAAGAGGACGCACTTCGCCAGGACGGGCGCGGGCGCGGACGTGACGACCTGCCAGAAGTCCGGCACCGTGAACCGGCAGATGACCGCCGGGCAGACGATGAGGCCCAGGAAGACGTAGACCATCCACCACGTCTCATAGGCCCAGCCCTTCACGCCGCGCGCGGGGAGGAGAAACGTGGCGCCGGCGAGACCGCCGAGCGCAAAGACGAACATGCCGAGAACAGAAGACATCTCTTTTACCTACCTTTTCTTGATTTTGTTGACTGCGAATTGTACCATGTCCGGCCCGGCTTGGCAAGCGTCCGCACCCTACGCCGGACGGCGGGCGGCGGACATCGAGAGCGAGACGGCGAAGAGGACGAGGAGCGCGCCCGCGAGGAGGAACGGCACGAAATGCTCGCGCCAGCGGTTGAAGACGTCCGCGTCGAGGCGCGTCGTCTCCAGCTGGTCGATCTCGTCCAGCGCCTTCTCCAGCGAGTCGCGGTCGTTGACGGCGAAGTACGTGCCGCCCGTCTTCTTCGCGATCGACCGCAGCTGCTTCTCGTCAAACGTCATGTCGGCGTACTGCACGACCTCGCGCCCGAAGAAGTCGCGTCCGATGATCGGCGTGCGGCGGGCGCGCGTGCCGACGCCGATCGCGTAGACCTTGACGCCCATCTTCGCGGCGGCGGCGGCCGCCTCGTCCGGCTCGACCGCGCCCGTGTTGGACACGCCGTCCGACAGCAGGATCGCGATCTTCGTCTTCGGCTTCGCGTCCTTCAGCCGCGCGAGCGCCGTCGCGAGCCCGTCGCCGATGGCCGTCATCTGCTCGTCCCGCGAAATGGGCCGCCCCTGCGCGTCCAGCGCGACGGACGGGATCTCGACGCCCTTGAGGACGTTCAGGAGCGCCGCGTGGTCGGCCGTCAGGGGCGAGCGCGTCGCCGCGTAGCCGCCGAACGTGACGAGGCCGATGAGGTCGTCCGGGCGCTTCTCGACGAATTCGGCGAAGAGCTTCTTCACGACGGCGAGGCGCGTCGTCTGGCGCGAGAACCGCTCGCCCTTCGGCGTCAGGTCCAGCGCGTCCATCGAGCCGGAGACGTCCACCGTCATCGCGATGGCGATGGCGTCGACGGACTTCCGCTCGCGCGCGAGCGACGTGCGCGGACGCGCCGCCGCGAGGACGAGCAGCGAAAGCCCCGCGAGGAGGACGAACGGCGTCAGCGCCGCGACCCGCGCGCGCCAGCCCGCCGCTTGGGCCGGCAGCCGCATGACCGCCGAGAAGCGGATGCCGCGCTTGCGGCCGCGCCGCAAGAGCCGCCACGCGGCGAAGCCGAGCGGCAGGAGCAGCAGCAGAAACCACGGATTGGCAAAGCTCATTTCACGTCCTCCGCATCGCCCTTCAGGTAGCCGCGCGCCGAGGCCGTCGCCGCGTCCGCCATCTCCGGCGTCGCCTGGACGCCCGCGAACTTCACCATGTCCGCGCTTTCCAGGAACGCCTTCAGCTCCGCGATTCGATCCTTCGACAATTCGGCAATTCGATTGTCCCTCAAGAACTCCTCCGTCGTCAGGTGCGGCGCCTTGACGCCGTACTTGCGCTGGATGTAGCGGCGCACGACCATTGTCAGCTCGACGTAGAAGTCCTTGTAGCGTCCGCGTCCCGGCAGCCCCTTCTTGAGGAGGCGGTCCAGCTCGACCCACGCGCGCTCGATCGGGCTCATGCGATGCTCCTTGACCTTGCGCGCGACGAGCCGCACGAGCGCGACAAGCCCCGCGACGGCGGCGGCCAGCGCCAGCAGGCCGATGGCGGCGAAGCCGGCGAGCCGCCAGCCGAGCGGCGGCAGGTCCTTCTGCGGATCCGTCTCGATGCCGCCCGTCACCGGCTCGCGCGCGGCGGGCGGCTCAAAGGCGATCGGCCCGCCGACGAAGGAGAACTTGCCGTCGTCGGACTGGTAGGAGAGCAGCTTCGGCGAAGCCTTGACGACGAAGGGACGGATCTTGTAGGTCTTCGCGCAGGGTTCGGGCACAAGCCGCCAGTTCGCGACCTGCACGGTCGAGCCGTCCGCCGCGCGCACGGGCTCCTCGGCGAAGTCCTCCGCGAGCGAGAAGCCGACGACGCGGTCGCGCAGGTCGGGCAGCGTCGCCGTGCGGTCGGCCGCCGCCGCCAGCTCGACGCGCAGGAAGACGCTGCGCGCCGGATCGACCTGCGTCGTCTCCGACTCGACCTTGAACGAAACGCCGTCCTGCGAGGTCTCGAAGAGAACGGCCGAGAGAAGAAAGGCTGTCAGCATGCGTCGCGCACTCCTCCAAGGCCTAGGCCAGTTCCCGCGAACGCTGCGCGGCCGCCGCGAGCGTCTTCGCGACCGTCTTCTTGAACGAGGGCGTCGAGAGGTACCTCATGCCCGCCGCCGTCGTGCCGCCCTTCGTGCAGACGCCGTCGATGAACGCCCGGAGCGGCATCTGCGACTCGCGCAGGAACTTCGCCGTGCCATACATCGTCTGCTCCGCGAGGAGCCGCGCGACGGACGGCTTCAGGCCGAGCGCCACGCCGCCCTCGACCATCGCCTCCTCCATGTAGGCGAAGTAGGCCGGGCCTGACCCGGAAAGCGCCGTCACCGCGTCAAAGTCCCTCTCCTTCAGGACGACCGTCGCGCCCGCGCCGCCGAGAATCCGCTCGACCTCGGCGAGGTGCGCCTTCGGCGCGCGCGGCCCCGGACAGATCGCGCACATGCCCGCGCCCGCCCGAAGCGCGAGGTTCGGCATGACGCGGATGAGGTTCACCTTCGCGCCCAGCGCCTGCCGCAGCTTCCTGAGCGTCTTGCCCGCGACGATCGAGACGACCGTCTGCCGCGCCGTCAGGAGCGGCTTCACTTCCGCCGCCACGGCGTCCACGTCCTGCGGACGCACCGCGAGGAAGATGAGCTCGCACGTCCTGGCGATCTCGACGTTGCGGTTGTCGTCAGCCGAAGAGAGGATGACGGACGACGGGTCCGCCATCGCCGAAAGAATGCCCTGGGCCATCTTGCCCGCACCGAAGAAACCGATTTTCATTCCGCCTTTCATGCTGTCCTGTCGTTTCAGACTTGAGGGATATTATACCAAAGTGGACGACCGTCTTCATGACCACCGTCCCTTCTTCAGTGCGCGTCGAGCCAGTTCGCCCCCTCGCCGAGGCCGACGTCGAGCGGCACGCCGAAGTCGAGCGCCGTCGTCATCTCGCGGCGGACGATCTCCTTCACGCGCGCGGCCTCGTCCTTCGGGCAGTCGAAGACGAGCTCGTCGTGGATCTGCAGCACCATCTTCGACCGCAGGCGCGCGGCCTTGAGCGCACGGTCGACCTTCACCATCGCGAGCTTGATGAGGTCTGCCGCGCTGCCCTGGATCGGCGTGTTGATCGCGTCGCGCTCCGCCGCCTGCCGTGCCGTCGCGTTGCGCGAGCTGATGTCGCGCAGGGTGCGGCGGCGGCCGAGCACCGTCTCGGCGTAGCCGGTCGCGCGCGCGCGCTCGATCGCCGCGCCCATGAAGTCCTTCACCTTCGGATAGAGCCGGAAGTACGTCTCGATCAGGTTCTGCGCCTCCCGGCGCGGCACCTTCAGCCGCTGGGAGAGGCCGAACGCCGAAATGCCGTAGATGATGCCGAAGTTCACCGTCTTGCACTTCGCGCGCTGCTCGTCCGTCACGAACGCCGGCATCAGGTTGTAGACGCGCGCGGCCGTGTCGCGGTGGATGTCCTCGCCGCGCGCAAACGCCTCCTTCATCGCCGCGTCCCCCGAAAGCGCCGCCATGAGGCGCAGCTCGATCTGCGAGTAGTCGGCCGAGACCAGCACGTGATCCGCGTCGCGCGCGACGAAGGCCCGGCGGATGCGCTTGCCGCGCGCGGTGCGGATCGGGATGTTCTGCAGGTTCGGGTCGGACGACGAGAGGCGCCCCGTCTCGGTGAACGCCTGCGCGAACGTCGTGTGCACGCGCCCTTCCGCGTCGATGAGCGTCGGCAGCTTGTCCACGTAGGTCGACTTCAACTTCGTGCAGGCGCGGTACTCGAAGATCAGCGGCACGATCGGATGCGCGTCGGCGATCTTCGAGAGGGCCTTCTCGTCCGTCGACCACTGGCCGGAGGACGTCTTCTTCGAGCCCGGCAGCCCCAGGCGGTCGAAGAGCAGCGCCGCGAGCTGCTTCGGCGAGTCGGGGTTGAAGCCCGGCTCGGCGTACTGGCGGATCTTCTGCGCGTCGTCGAGAATCTCGCGGTCGAGCTCGCGCCCGTAGTCCCGCAGCGCCTCGGTGTCGATCTTCACGCCTTCGCGCTCCATTTCGCACAGCACCTTGACGAGGGCCTCCTCCGTCTCCAGCGCGGGCGGGGCGGGGGCGACGCCGCGCTGCTCCAGCGCGAGGGCCTGTCCCCGCAGGAGGTCGTCGAGCTGCAGCGTGACGTCCGCGTCCTCCGCCGCGTAGTCCGTCACCCGCGCGATGTCCTTCCCGACGAGCGTCGGCTCGGGCTTGCGGCGCTCCTGCGGGCCCGCGACGTCCTCGAAGCGGATCATGCGGTAGCCGAGCAGCTGCTCGGAGAGGTCCTTGAGGCCGTGCCGCGCCGCCGCGTCGAGGCAGTAGTGCTCCAGCAGCGTGTCGCGCGGCGTCGTGCCGAAGCCGATGCCGTAGCGGTGCAGGACGGTGCGGTCGAACTTGACGTTGTGGCCGACGAGAATCTTCGTCGGGTCGGCGAAGAGCGGACGGAACACGTCGATCAGCCCGGCGTCCACGTACCACGCCTTGCCCTTCGCCGTCGCGAACGAGAAGCCAATGAGGCGGCACGTCGTCGCGTCCGTCGCGGTCATGCCCGGCTCGCGCGCCGTCGTCTCGGTGTCGAACGCGACGCGCGGCTCCTTCATCAGCACGTCGAGCAGGCCCTGCGCGTCGGCCTCGGTCGAGACGTAGCGGTAGTCGTGGGGAACCGAGTCGATTGACGTGAGGGACTTGGGTGACACGAGCGGCGAGAGGCCGACCTCAGCCCCCTCTTGCCCCTCAAGACCTGCCGGCTCGCCCAGCAGCTCCTTCGCGAGGCGGTTCAGCTCGAACTTCGCGCAGACCTTCGCGAGCTTTTCCCGGTCAACGCCGTCGAGGCGGTAGGCGTCCCAGTCCGGCTCGATCGGCACGTCGGTGCGGATCGTCGCAAGGAACTTCGAGACCGTCGCGTCCTCGCGTCCGGCGAACACCTTCTCCGCGAGCTTGCCCTTGAGCCGCGGCTGGTTCGCGAGAACGCCCTCGACCGAGCCGTACTGGGACAGGAGCTCCGCCGCCGTCTTCTCGCCGACGCCGCGGATGCCGGGGATGTTGTCGGCCGAATCGCCCGCGAGCGCAAGATAGTCGATCATCTGCGCGGGGCTCGCGAGATGCCAGCGGCCGCAGACGCCCGGCACGTCGTAGACCTCCGCCGTGTCGCCGGCGCGCGCGGGACGGTAGAGCTTCACGCCGGGGCGGACGAGCTGCGCGGCGTCCTTGTCGGGCGTCGCCATGTAGACGTCGAAGCCCGCCGCCGCGCCCTTCACGGCCAGCGTGCCCATCACGTCGTCCGCCTCGAAGTCGTCGATGCGCACGACGGGGATCTTCAGGGCCTCGGCCAGCTCGAAGGCGTAGGGAATGGACGCGGCGAGGTCCTCCGGCATCTTCTCGCGCTGGGCCTTGTAGGGCGGGTAGGCGCGGTGGCGGAACGTCGGGCCGCCCGGATCCATCGCCAGCACCGCGTGCGTCGGACGCTCCTTCCGGAGGATCGCCTGGAGCCCGTTCGCGAGGCCGAGCAGCGCGGACGTGTTGATGCCACTCGCCGTCAGGCGCGGATTGCGCAGGAAAACGAAATGCCCCCGGTAGAGGAACGGCATCAGGTCGATGATGAAGAGCTTGTTCATTTGAAGATTCCCATGTACCAGCGGACGAGTTCGGAGCCGAAGAACATCCAGGCGAGACAGCCGAGGCAGATGTACGGGCCGTAGGGGATCTCGACGAACCGACCGAACCGCGTCTTCGACAGCGCAATCAGCGACAGCCCCACGACCGAGCCGAAGACGGACGAGAGCATCAGCGTGACCAGAACGGCGAGCGGCCCGAACAGCGCGCCGACCGCGCCCATCAGGAAGACGTCCCCCAGCCCCATCGCCTCGCGCCTGAACACCTTCGAGCCGAGGTAGCGGATCAGCCAGAGAAGGCCGAAGCCAAAGGAAAGGCCGAGCAGGGACTGCTTGATCGGACAGAGGAAATAGGTCGATGGGAGCGTGAAAGTGACGTCCGGCGGATAGGCAAACATGACCCAGGAGAAGAAACCGTTGCCGACCACACCGAGAACCATTCCCCCCACGGTCACGAAGTCCGGCAGAAGCTTGTGGTCGAAGTCAATCATCGAACCGACAATCATCAGGGCGATCCAGATCCACATGAGGACCAGCCGCACGAACGGACACCACAGCGGCTCGTATCCAAGGAAGACAAGCCCGTACTTGTAAAACGCCGCGAGAAAGAGGCAGCCGCCAAGAAGCTCGACGAGAATGTAGCGCGGCGAGATCGGCGCGCGGCAGTTCGCGCATTTTCCGCGCAGGACAAGCCACGAGAGAATCGGGATGTTCTGGTACCAGCGAATCGCCGCGCCGCATTTCGGGCAGTGCGACGGCGGACGCACGATCGACTCGCCGCGCGGCACACGCCAGATGACGACGTTCAGGAAGCTCGCGACGCACGCGCCGAGCGCGAAGCTGAACAGCGACAGGACCGGCAACATCGACTCACCCATCCACATGTCTCATCCTTCCATTCCTCACTTCCGACACCTCATTCCCCACTTCCCACCTCTCATTCCTCACCTCCCACTTCTCATTTCTCACCCCTCACAACTCATCCCTACTCCGCCTTGAGCGCGCGCCCCATCATCGCCGCGCACGCCTCCTTCGCGTCAAAGCCCTCGTAGCAGAGCGCGTAGACCAGTTCGCAGATCGGCATCTCGACGTGCAGGCGTTCGGCGATCTCGTGGACGACCTTCGAGTTCCAGACGCCCTCGGCGACCATCTGCATCGAGCCGAGAATCGCGTCAATCTTCTCGCCCTTCCCCAGCCGTTCGCCGACAGCATGGTTGCGCGAATGGACGGACGTGCAGGTGACGATCAGGTCGCCGATGCCCGCGAGCCCCGACAGCGTCTCGGGACGTCCGCCATAGGCCAGCACGAACCGCTTCATCTCGACGAGCCCGCGCGTGATGAGCGCCGCGCGCGTATTGTCGCCATAGCCCATGCCGTCCGAACAGCCGACGGCGATCGCGAGGACGTTCTTGACCGCGCCGCCGATCTCGACGCCGACGGGATCCGCCGACGTGTAGACGCGGAAGCGCGGACCCGACCAGATCTCCTGCACGCGCTTCGCCTTCGCCGCGTCCGTACACGCCGCGACAATCGCCGTCGGGATGCCGCGCGAGACCTCCTCGGCGTGCGTCGGCCCGGCGAGCGCGACGAGAGGGCCTGTCCCCAGGATTTCCGCGCCCAAGTCCGTCATGCGGCGGTTCGTCTTCTCGCAAAGCCCCTTCGTGATGGAGACGACGAGCATGTCCGGCGTGACGAGGCCCTTGAAGCCGCTGACGACGGACGTGAAATACTTCGACGGCGGCGCCAGCACGACGACTTCCGCCCCCTTCACCGCTTCGGCACGGGCGGCCGTCAGGTTCAGGTTCGCGGGCAGTTCGACGCCCTTCAGGAACTTCTCGTTCCGCCGCGTCCGCCTCATCTCCTCGATGTAGTCGGGAAACGCGCCCCACAACGTCACGTCATGCCCGTAGCCCGCCAGGAGGAGCGCATTCGCCGTGCCCCATCCGCCATCGCCAATCACTGCAATCTTCATGTTCCGTATTATACCAAAAGCGACCGCAAAGCGGGTGGGACTGCCGGGAATCGAACCCGGAACCTACGGTTTAGGAAACCGTCGCTCTGTCCAGTTGAGCTACAATCCCACGTTTTTTCACGTGTTTTTGAAGTGTTTGTGAAACTGTTGTGAAATTCGCGGAAATTCACAAAACTTTTCAATCGCTTCGGCGGGTAGTATATCATGTTGATAAGCGTGAAGTCAATCAGGGTGCGCTACGGACGTCCAAGCGGGTGTATGACAAGAAAGTG
>DCMF01000126.1 GCA_002321305.1 Verrucomicrobia bacterium UBA1629
GCCTCGGAAACGGCTGGCAGCGCCAGCTCTACGTGCGCGGACGGTGGCGGCTCGTTTTGCTATAATACGGGCATGAAAAAGATGAACCAGATCATGTCCGCGCGTGTTCGGTCGCCCGCGCTTGGGGTTTTTGCCGTCTTTCTGCTGCTCGTGTGCGCGGCGGGCGGGCAGTTCCTCCTGCGGGCGGAGCGGCCCGATTCCGCGCCGGCACTGGCCGAGGGCGCGCTGGCCGCGCTGGGCGGGCTTCGCTCCATTGCGGCCGAGGTCGTCTGGTTCCGGGCCGACCGCCTCCAGGAGGAGGGCCGCTATGTCGAGCTCGCGCAGCTCGCGAGCGCGCTGGCGTTCCTTGAGCCGCACACGTCCGAGGTCTGGAGCTACGCGGCCTGGAACCTCGCCTACAACATTTCCGTCATGATGCCCGACGCTGAGTCGCGCTGGCGGTGGGTCGAGGCGGCGATCCGGCTGCTGCGGGACGAGGGGCTGCGGCTCAACCCGCGCTCGCCCGAGCTGCTGCGCGAACTGGCCTGGCTGTTCGAGCTGAAGATCGGCACCGATCTCGATTCGGCCGCATCGGCCTACCGCACGTTCTGGCGCGCGAAGGTCGAGGACGTCCGCCGGCGCGTCGCCTGGGAGGAACTGGGGATGGATCCGCGCGAGATGGCGCGGGTCGAGCGGGCGACGGGCTTCGACGACTGGGGCGACCCGTTCCTCTCGGCGATCTACTGGGCGGCCCAGGGCGGCCATCGCGACATTGTCCAGCAGTCGGTCCGCCTCTACGCGAAGGGACATCCGCAACCGGAGGCGCCGTCTGCGCCGCGCGAATGAGGCCCGCGCACGGGCCTGCGAGGTTTTTGGTATAATTTCCGGCAGGAAAACCCAGAACAACAGGAAAGGTCGGAGTCTCTCGAATGAGAAAGGGAATCATATTGGCGGGCGGCGCGGGGACGCGACTTCATCCGCTCACGCGCGTCGTCTCGAAGCAGCTGCTGCCGGTCTACGACAAGCCGATGGTCTTCTATCCGCTCTCGACGCTCATGCTCGCCGGCATCCGCGACGTCCTCGTCATCTCGACGCCGACAGACCTGCCGCTGTTCGAGCGGCTTCTGGGGGACGGCTCCGACCTCGGCATGCGCTTTTCCTACAAGGTGCAGGAGACGCCGAACGGCCTTGCGCAGGCGTTCGTTCTCGGCCGGGAGTTCATCGGCGGCGATGACGTCTGCCTCGTCCTCGGCGACAACATCTTCTACGGCGCGGAGCTGCCGTCGATGCTGCGCGCGGCGAACGCGGACGCGGCGCCGACGGTCTTCGGCTACCGCGTGGCGGATCCCGAGCGCTATGGCGTCGTCGAATTCGACAGGGACGGCCGGGCCGTCTCGCTGGAGGAGAAGCCGGCGAATCCGAAGTCGAACTACGCGGTCGTCGGGCTCTACTTCTACCCGAACTCCGTCGTGGAGATCGCGGCGAACCTCAATCCGTCCGCGCGCGGCGAATACGAGATCACGGACGTGAACCGCGAATACCTCCGCCGAGGCGAACTGAAGGTGAAGGTCATGAGCCGGGGCTACGCCTGGCTTGACACGGGTACGCACCAGTCGCTTGCGGACGCGACGAACTTCGTGCGGGCGATCATTGAGCGGCAGGGCCTCCAGATGAGCTGCATCGAGGAGATCGCGTGGTCGCAGGGCTGGATCGATGACGCCCAGCTGAAGCGGCTCGCCGCCACCTACGGCAAGTCCAGCTACGGACAGTACCTCAGGAATCTTGTCTGAGGCCGGGCGCCGGGGGCTGTGCGCGCCACTGGCTCGGCGAGAACCCGGTGTGCCGGCGAAAGCTGGCGATGAAATACTGGGGCGAGGCGAAGCCGGTTTCCTCCGCGATGCGCGCGATGCCGTGGTCGGTCGTCTGCAGGCGCCGCTGGGCCTGTCGGATGCGGTAGCGGACGAGCCAGTCAGACGGCGTCAGCCCCGTGTGTTCCTTGAAGAGCGAGAAGAACCGCGATTTCGAGTAGCCCATGTAGGCGACAAGGCGGTCGATGCGGATACGTTCGGCATGGTGGGCCTTCAGCCAGGACACGGCCTCTTCCATCAGCCGCGTCGGGGCCTTTGCGGTCGGCATCCGGCGCGGATCCGCCGTCCGGAGGAGAATGAGCGTCGCGAGGGCGCGGGCGAGCGCGAAGTCCGTCTCCGTGAGGGCGCGCGCGCCGCGCTCGGCAAGGCCGTCCAGTTCGATGAAGAGGGCGGACAGCTCCTTCGAGGCGGGCAGGGGGCGGCAGCGGCGCGTCAGCAGTTGCGCGAGCAGGTCGCGGTAGACGCGCGGCGCGAAGCCGACGAGCCGGCCCCGGCGCGTGCGCGGGTGGTCGAGCAGCAGCTCGACACGATGCCCGGCCGGGTCGATCGCCTGGACGTGCCGATGCGGCAGGCCTTCGGGAATGACGATGAAGCGCCCCGCTGGGAGGATGACGCTCGCACGATCCTCGAATTCGTAGCCGAACTCGCCCTTGATGCAGTAGAGCAGCTGGACGGCGTCGTGCGTGTGCCAGAACGAGCCGGCGGCGGAAAGCGACTTGAGGTGGCGCACGCCCTTGAGCCATCCAAGCTTCAGGTGCCGTTCGTCGAGATCCGAGGGTTGCTGTCCGTAGTGTACCATGAGAGGATGCGTATTTTACCATAATTTGCCGGACCGTTGCGCCGTCCTCCTTGAACGGGACGCGCGGGTTTGCTATACTCTCCGTCAACGACCACAGGAGAGAGCCTTGTCCCGACCGAAGATCACCATCCCGCAAGCATGAACGCGCCCGTCTACACCATCGAGAACGAGTGCCAGGACTGCTACAAGTGCGTCCGGCACTGCCCCGTCAAGGCGATTCGCATCGTCAACGGCAAGGCGTCCGTCATCCCGGAGGCCTGCGTCGCGTGCGGCGCGTGCGTGAAGGTCTGTCCCGCGCACGCGAAGAAGATCCGCAGCGACCTCGCGCGCCTGAAGGAGCTGCTCGCGTCCGGCGCGCGGCTCTACGCCTCGGTCGCGCCGAGCTTCGCGGGCTACTTCAGGGGCGTGACGATCGGCCGGCTCGCCGCCGCGATCCGGAAGCTCGGCTTCGCGGGCGTGAGCGAGACGGCGCACGGTGCGGAGTCCGTGAGCGCGCACGTCGCGCGGCTGCTCGGCCAGACGGGCTCGCCGCTCGTCATCTCCAGCGCGTGTCCGGCCGCCGTCGACATGATCCGCAAGTACCTGCCGGGCTACGCGAAGTTCATCTCGCCGCTGCCGTCGCCCGTGCGCGCGCATGCGGGACTGCTGAAGGAGGCGTACGGGGCGGACGCGAAGGTCGTCTTCTTCGGGCCGTGCGCGGCGAAGAAGAACGAGGCCGACGCGCACCCGGACCGCCTCGCGCTCGCGTGCGTCTTCCCGGCGCTGGAGCAGATCCTGAAGGAGAAGGGGATCTCGGTCACGGACGAGGAGGCCGACCTCGCGCTCGGCCCGGCGGAGGAGGGCCGGTTCTACTCCGTCGAGGGCGGCATGAACGACACGCTGCGCGACGGCAAGGCGAACGTGCGCTACCTCTCGGTCTCCGGCCTCGACAACCTGCGCCGCGTCCTCGGCGACCTGCCGCGCGAGCTGCGCAGCGGCGGCGCCGCGCCGGCCGCGCGCAAGATCTTCCTCGAGGTCCTCGCCTGTCCCGGCGGGTGCGTGAACGGCCCCGTCATGCCGAAGGACGGCGGCTCGCTCGCGACGCTCTTCGCGACGGACGCCGCGTCGCCGCTCCAGACGAGCGTCGGGCGCTGCTTCACGCACTGCGGCGTCTCGGCGTATCCGGCGGAGGCGATCCGCGAGGAGGAGCCGGACGAGACGGCGATGGCGCAGGCGCTCGCGCGCGTCGGCAAGTACGCGAAGGCCGACGAGCTCAACTGCGGCTCGTGCGGCTACGAGACGTGCCGCGCGTTCGCGCGCGCGCTGCTCGCGGGCAAGGCCGAGGAGGCGCAGTGCCACACGTTCCTCAAGAAGAACTTCCAGCGGACGTCGAACGCGCTCATCAAGTACATCCCGGCCGGTGTCGTCATCGTGGACGGACGGGGGCTGGTCGTCGAGTGCAACCGCGTCTTCGCCGAGATGTGCGGCGAGACGGAGCTGTTCGAGACGCTCGGCAACCTGGAGGGCATCGCGTGCGCCACGCTGATGGAGCCGTTCGCCGACCTCTTCGCGGGCGCGCTGGAACACGGCAGCGAGATCGTCAAGTACCGCCAGCCGTGGAAGGACCGCGTCGTGACCGTGAGCGTCTTCCCGATCGCGAAGGGCGAGTTCGCCGGCGCGGTCGTGCAGGACGTCACGCAGAACGAGGGGCGGCGCGAGGAGATCGCCGCGAAGGCGCGCGAGGTCATCTCGAAGAACGTCTACACCGTGCAGCAGGTCGCGCGGCTCTTCGGCGAGCACATCGCCGAGACGGAGATCATGCTCAACGAGATCGCCGGCGCCTACGAGTCCCACACGAAGGGCCGGCGGCTACGGGAATCCGACAGCGGGGACTACCTGAATGGATAGGGATCTCTTCATCGAGATGGAGGCCGCGCAGCACACGAAGACGGGCCAGGCCGCCTGCGGCGACGACGTGCGCTTCCTGACGGTCGAGAAGGAGAACCGCCACCTCTGCGCGCTTTCGGACGGCCTCGGCAGCGGCGTGAAGGCGAACGTCCTCGCGACGATGACGACGGCGATGGCGATCCGCTTCCTGGAGTCCAACATCCCGACGCTGGAGGCGGCGGAGATCATCATGGACTCGCTGCCCGTCTGCGAGGTGCGCAAGATCGGCTACGCGACGTTCTCGCTCTTCGACTTTCGCCTCGGCGGCCGCGCGAAGATCTCCGAGATGGGCAACCCCGGCTACATCCACCTGCGCGGGGAGGAAGAGGTCCTGCCGCTGAAGGACGAGCAGGTCGTCTCGGTGCACTGGCCGGACCGCGAGGTGCGCGAGTGCGAGGCCGACTTCCGCGTGGGCGACCGCATCATCCTCTGCACCGACGGCGTGACGCAGGCGGGTCTCGGCGAGAACCGGGAGATGATGGCCGGCTGGCGTCGTTCGGGCGTCCTCCGGCACGCGCGCGCGTTCGTCCGCCTCGATCCGGGGATCTCGGCGAAGGAGCTGGCGGCCTCGATCGCGAACCGCGCGCTTCAGCTGACGCCCGGCGGCAGCAAGGACGACATCACCTGCGTCGTCATCTACCTGCGGCGTCCGCGCGTGATGCGCCTCCTCTCCGGCCCGCCGTTCTACCTGGAGCACGACGCCGAGTACGCGCGGCAGGCGAAGCTCGGCTTCGACCACGTGGTCGTCTGCGGCGGCACGACGGCGAACATCGTCGAACGCGAGCTGGGCAGGAAGGTGAAGGTCGACTGGGCGGACATGAAGGCGGCGGGCGCCCTGCCGCCGGTCGGGCGCATCGACGGCGTCGGCCTCGTGACGGAAGGCATCCTCACGCTCTCGCGCGTCGCGACGGCGCTGGAGGAGATGCGCGATCCGCGCGGCGAGCCGGCGGCGGCGAAGGCCATCCTCGAGCGGATGATGGCGCATGACCGCATCGAGTTCGTCATCGGCACGAAGGTGAACGAGTCGCACCAGGACCCGAACATCCCGCAGGACCTGGAGTTGCGGCGCGCGGTCGTCAAGCGGCTCGCCGCCGCGCTGGAGCGCAACTACCGCAAGCAGGTCACGGTCAACTACTACTGAAGGGGGAACCTTATGGAACAGACATGGGAACTGATTGTCCGGCTCGTCGTGGCCGGCCTTCTGGGCGGCCTGATAGGAGCCGAACGCGAGTACCGCGCCAAGGTGGCCGGCACGCGCACACATCTCCTCGTGGCGATCGGCGCGGCGCTGATGATGATCGTCTCGCAGCAGGGCTTTGGCGGGCGGGGCGACCCGTCGCGCGTCGCCGCGCAGATCGTCAGCGGCATTGGCTTCATCGGCGCGGGGGCGATCATGGTCAACAAGCACGCCGTGCACGGCCTCACGACGGCGGCCGGCATCTGGGTCGCCGCTGGCATCGGCATGGCGGTCGCCGCCGGACTCTATGCCGTCGGCGTGGCCACGACGGTTCTCTCCCTGATTGGGCTTGAGGTCTTCGGCTGGTTCTTCCGCGAATACCGCAGCAGCATCGCCGGGGAGCATGGTAATGATCCCGACGCGAGCCCGCCGTCAGCCGAAGCGCCTGTCTCCTGACGGACGCGATGAGTGTGCGGGGCGGTTTTGGTATAATGTGCGGCATGGAAGAGACAGTGAAGTTCCTGACGCTCGCGAGCGGATCGCCGCGCCGGGCGAAGATCCTCCAGTCGCTCGGCGTCGATTTCGCCGTCGTCAAGAGCGACGCGCCGGAGGCGAGCTATCCGCACGATCCCGAGCGGACGGTGCGGGAGAACGCCCTGGCCAAGGGGCGGGCGGTGTCCGCCGCGCACGTTCTGAGCGCGGACACGATCGTGTGGTTCGACGGCAAGATCTACGGGAAGCCGCGCGACCTCGACGAGGCGAAGGCCTTCCTGCGGGAGCTGAGCGGACAGACCCACACGGTCTTCACGGGCGTCGCGTATGACGGCGACGTGCGGGTCGTCCGCTCGGACGTCACGTTCCGTCCGCTGTCGGACGCGCTGATCGACGACTACGTGGCGCGCGTGAAGCCGACGGATCGGGCGGGGGCCTTCGACATCGACGAGTCGGGCGACCTGATCGTCGCCTCGTACACGGGCAGCTACGAGAACATCATGGGGCTTCCCATTGAGCCGCTGAAAGAATGGGGCATTCTGACATGACGCTGAAGCTGAACGGCATCGAAGTCCTCTGCATCATCGGCGAGCGCGCCGACGAGCGGCATCGCCTGCAGAAGCTGCGGGTGGATGTCGAGCTGGCGATTCCGGCCACGGCGGCCGAGACCGACCGATTGACGGACACGATCGACTACGCCGCGCTGACGGAGGAGATTCGCGCGGCGCTTGTCGCGGCGAAATGCCAGATGATCGAACATGCGGCGAAAGTCGCCTTCAACGTCTGCGCGGCCGAATGCCCGGCGTCCGTCGGCGCGCGCCCCCTGCGCGTGACGGTGACAAAGGCCGGCGCGATTCCCGGCCTCGAATCGGCATCCGTCTCCTATCCGTAATCCAATCTGGCGAATGGACATGATCAATTGGCATCTGCATCATCGGGGCGAGACGGCATCGACGAACCTTGACGCGCGCGCGGGCGTCCACGGCGACGTCTTCACGGCGGACTTCCAGACGGCGGGGCGCGGACGGCTTGACCACAAGTGGCAGTCGCCCCCCGGCGCGAACCTCATGATGAGCGCCGTCCTCTCGGTCGAGGGACAGGTTCCCGAATCGGTGGCGACGCTGCCGCTCGTGGCCGGGCTGGCGGTCGTTCAGGCGGTGCGGACGCTTCTGCCCGCGTCGGCGGCGTGTGACGTTGCCCTGAAATGGCCGAACGACGTGTTTGTCGGCGACCGCAAGGTCGCGGGAATCCTGTGCGAACGGAACCTCGACCGGGTCATCGTCGGCATCGGCGTCAACGTCTGCCAGCGCGTCTTCCCGCCCGAGCTTGCGGGCCGGGCGATTTCCCTGGGGGCTGTCTCCGGTTTCGCGGGGTCTGTCTCTTCGGTTTGCGCGGCAGTCCTGTCGGCGCTCGGTCGGCTGTACGAAACGTGGCGCGACGACGGCTTTTCCGCCGTCTATCCGGCGATTCGGGCGATCGATTTCTTGCGGGGGCAGGCTCTCGCGGTGCGGCAGACGGACGTGGACGATGAGCCTGTCTGCGGACTCTGCCGCGGCATCCAGCCCGATGGCTCGCTGCGGGTCGGCGAGACGAACGTGTATGCGGGCGAAGCTCATGTGGTGTGCGCATCGGATCGTGCGCATTTGGTATAATACTGTGCAAAAGCCATGGAAAGATTTGAACTAGACCCGAAGCTGAAGGAGGAGATCCGCGCCCGCGTGCTGGGCGAGGGCTTCATGAAACTCGTCCAGACGGTGCGCCGCAACGGACAGACGTTCCGCATCTCGATGCGCCCGGTGGAGATCGGCGGCGAGCGGAAGTTCCAGGCCGAGATGACGGATGACGGACAGGTGCAGGTGAAGAACCTGTCCGCGAACGCGGCGGCCGAGGGGCTGGAGGAGATCATCGCCCAGCGCGGCGCGCGCGACCTGCACCTGATGACGGCGACGGGCGACCTGCACCTGCGCGTGACGAAGAAGGGGCGCGCGCACGTCTCACGCTCCGCCGAAATGGCGCGCACCGTGACCGTGCTGCCGCACGACCGCGTGAAGAAGGTCCCGCTCACGAGCTTTGATTCGGCGGCGCTGCTCAAGGCGATCGGGCTGACGGACGGCGAAGGGCGCGTGCGCGCGTCGATGCGCGGCAAGTACGATCAGGTCAACGAGTTCCTGAAGGTCGTCGGCGAAACGGTGGGGGAAAATAATCGAATCGCCGAATCGCCGAATGATCGAATGGCCGAGCCTGCCGCCGAAGCGAAGGCGTTCACCGTCGTCGACTGCGGGTGCGGAAAGGCGTATCTCACGATCTCGCTCTGGTACTACCTGACAAACGTCCTGAAGATCCCGAACGTGCGCGTGATCGGCATCGACCGCCGCCCCGACGTCATCGCCGCCGCGCAGAAGATGGCCGCCCAACTCGACCTCGTCGACAGGGTCGTCTTCGTCGAAGCCGACCTTGCGGACATCGATCTCGCCAACCTCGCCAACCACCCCAACCTTCCGAACCTCCCAAACCATCCAAACCTCCCAAACCTCTCCCGCGTCGACATGGTCGTCTCGCTTCACGCCTGTGACACGGCGACGGACGAGGCACTCGCGAAGGGCGTCGAGTGGAAGGCGAAGTACATCCTGAGCGCGCCATGCTGCCAGCACGAGCTGCAGAAGGTGCTTGGAAAGGAAGAGGGAAGAGGGACGAAGGAAGATGCTCGGATTGCAATGCCTTCTTCTGTTGCCTTTGCCGGACTTCTGCGGCAGTCGATCCTGCGCGAACGGCTGTGCGACATCCTGACGGATTCCTTCCGCGCGATGATCCTGCGCATCCTCGGCTTCAAGACGCAGGTCATCGAGTTCGTCTCGTCCGAGGCGACGGCCCGCAACATCCTGCTCAAGTGCGAGTATGGCGTGAAGCCGGGCCAGCCCGGCCCCGTCGGCGAGTACCTGAACCTGCGGGATTACTGGCACGTGACGCCGTGGCTGGAGACGCGACTGGAGAAATTCCTGTCGAAGTATTTCCAGCGCTATGAATAAGGCGTGAACTGCGGATTGTCACGGAAGAACGCGGATTTGAGAATGAAACAGCATGGTGGGGTGAAGAATCTTTGCTATGTCAACAGCGAAGATTCGCGTGTGTTTGTGCGCTGCAGAGAGGGCGGAATTACTTTAAATTTTGCACATCCAATATCATACGTGATAATCGGTTGCTGTAGTGTTGGCTATGTGGTTGGTGGGGTATACTTCGGCACAATTTGGGGGGCGGGATGGGCCGGAGTGTTCACGCTTGCGTATTCAATCGGTTTGGGGATAACGTTTTACATCTTTTACAAGATTGACGATCGGCTGCATCAAGGCAGAATGCGTAGACATGGCCAACGTGGAGCTTCTGGTTGAATGGGCGCGGGCGTTAGCGACTTCGGGCGCGTAGGTCATTGGTCGCCATGTTTTCCCGACCTTCGCATTTCAAACCATCGTAGTTGAGGCGTTCGCCTTTTCCGTCCTTTTTAACCTGAATTTCTGGGGCATTGTCTTCGCCGCATCCAAGAACACCCGTTCAGGGTCGAGCCGTTGCGCCAGCCCTTCCTCCAGAGATGAGAACGTCATGCGGAAATCTTCGAGAAGTTCCCTGACGACCTCGTGCATCGCCCCGTTCACGCTTCCTGTCTCATTTCCGAGCAGGGCGC
>DCMF01000059.1 GCA_002321305.1 Verrucomicrobia bacterium UBA1629
CGAGCCGCGGCGCGAAGGGCGACCCCGTCCGCGCCGGCCTCAACTGGGACGCCTGGCTCGCGACGGCGAAGAAGCGTCCGTTCCTCGACAAGTACCCGGCCGGCGCGAAGGTCTACGACCCGTGGAAGCTCGGCGCGAACGTCTACCACTCGTTCACGTGGCGCGGGTTCCACGACTTCGGCGCGGGCGCGTTCGGCGACATGGCGTGCCACACGATGAACCTGCCGTTCCGCGGCCTTGAGCTCGCGGGCGTCTCCGACGCCGAGTGCGTGAAGATCGAGGAGAAGAACGACATCGCCTACCCGTCGAAGTCGATCGTGAAGCTCACCTACAAGGCGCGCGACTCGAAGGTGCGCCCCGGCGTCAAGCTGCCGGCGGTCACGCTCTTCTGGTACGACGGCTACGACGAGTCCAAGCCGGGCAAGAGCGCGATGAAGCCGAACGCCGAGATCATGCCCAAGGTCATCAAGACCTTCGGCGAGATCCCGAACACGGGCTGCTACATCATCGGCTCGAAGGGCGCGGTGCTCATGCAGGACGACTACGGCGGGAAGTGCGCGCTCGCGCTGAACGACGACCCGGCGTTCGTCGACATCTTCCAGCACGAGAAGGCGAAGCTCGTCGCGCGCTCCATTCCGTTCTGCGTCGGCTCGGCGCCGGCGGCGGACGGCAAGTCGACCGTCGAGATGAAGGGGTTCGCGGAAGGCCACTACGGCGAGTTCGTGAACGCGATCCGCGGCGAAGGCCCGTGGTACGAGCAGACGCACTCGCGCTGCTTCGCGGACATCGAGTACTGCATCCCGCAGATGGAGGGCATCCTCGTCGGCTGCATCGCGCAGCAGGTTTCGGGCAAGCTCGCCTGGAACTCGGCGACGCAGAGCTTCGACAACGCCGCCGCGAACGCGCTCGTCAAGCCCTACATCCGCACGGGATGGGAGTTCTGAAAATAATCGAATAATCGAATGATCGAATAATTGAATTGTGGCTCTTGTCTCTCGCGCCCCTCGCGTCTCTCTTGTCGGTGGACGTGAGCGGCACGGGAGGCAAGGGCCGACAAAACCAAAAAGGAAAAGCGAAAATGAACGTTTCACGTAGACAGTTCTTCGGATTCCTCGGAACGGGCGCCGCCGCTGCGGCGCTTCCGGGGTGCATCTGCCCGCCGCCGGCGAAGTGCGGCCCGAAGCCGCAGAAGATCGCGCTTCAGCTCTACTCGCTGCGCAAGTACATCGGCGGCGAGAAGGACAAGGAAGGCAAGGTCATCCTCCAGGGCGTCGGCCTCGACAAGGGGCTTGAGGACGTCGCGGCCATCGGCTTCAAGGGCGTCGAGTTCGCCGGCTACTACCAGTACGGCAGCGACCCGAAGGGCCTGCGCAAGGCGCTCGCGAACGCGGGCCTCAAGGCGTGCGGCACGCACGTGTCCACGATGGCCTACGGCCTCGACACGAAGAAGTGGACGTATGACCCCGAAGTCCTCAAGCGCACGTGCGACTTCAACATGTCCTACGGCAACAACCTCATCATCTGCCCCGGCGGCGGCAACTTCCCTCCCGGCTGCAAGTGGTCGACGGGCCAGGGCGGCGAGGCCTGCAAGCCGTCGCAGGCGATCGACGACTTCACGAAGAAGCTCGCGGAGCACTACAACAAGGTCGCGGCGGACGCCGCGAAGTTCGGCTGCCGCATCGGCCTCCACAACCACACGTGGGAGCATGGCGTCATCATGCAGGACGGGACGTCCTTCTGGGACTACTTCTTCTCGAATACCTGCGCGAACGTCTGCATCGAGCAGGACGTCGGCTGGTCGACCTGCGCGGGCGTCGATCCGTGCGAGACCTACGAGAAGTATCCGCACCGCTCGCCGACGCTCCACGCGAAGGAGAACGGCATGGGCAAGGACGTGAAGGAGTTCGACGCGATTCTCGGCCAGCCCGGCAAGCCGGGCGCGAAGCCCGTCGAGTGGGACCGCATCATCGCCGCCACCGCGAAGGATCGCGTCGAGTGGTTCGTCGTCGAGTGCGAGCGCCACTTCGAGGACCTGTCGGCGGTTCTGCCGTCCTACAACTTCCTCAAGGCGAAGGGCCTCAACTGAGATGATCGAGACGCTCGCGGCTCATCTTGACGCCTTCGCGGCCCTTGCGCCGACGTGGGGGCTTCTGCTCGTCTTCGTCTTCATGACGATCGAGTCGTCGTTCATCCCGTTTCCGTCGGAGGTCGTGATGATTCCCGCGGGCTTTCTCGCCGCGCGCGGCGAGCTGGGGTGCGGGACCCCGCTCGCCGCCGTCACGCTGGCGTTCCTCGTCGGCGTCCTCGGCTCCCTTGCGGGGGCCTACGTGAACTACTACCTGGCCCTCTGGGTCGGCAAGCCGTTCCTGGAGAGGTACGGCAAGTGGTTCTTCCTGAAGCCCGCCGCCCTTGACCGGGCCTGCGAGGTCTTCAACCGCTACGGCGCGGCGACGACGTTCGTCTGCCGCATGATTCCCGCGATTCGCCAGCTGATCTCCATTCCCGCCGGCATCGCGCGGATGCCGCTCGGCTCGTTTACGCTTTTCACCGCGCTCGGCGCGGGCGTCTGGACGGCGATCCTGACGTTCGTCGGCTGGGCGATCGGCCGCTCGACGGCCCACATCTCCTATCTCGACCTCTGCCTCAAGGGCAAGGACATGGCGTCCGCCAATCTCCCGCTCGTCCTCGGCGGCGCGGTCGCGCTCGTCGTCCTCTACGCTTTGCTCTCGAAACTCGTCATGAAAGGAAACACGAAATGATCTCGACTCTTCTCCTCGCGGCCGCCGCCGTCCTCACGCAGGGCGAACTCACCGTGCGCCCGAACGACTGCCCGAAGTGCCCGTTCCGCATGCGCATCGCGCCGGACGCCAAGACGGCGTTCGTCAACACCGCCAAGGTGTCCGAAAAGGACTTCCCGAAGATGGCGAAGCGCGCGTTCGACCTCATGGCGAAGGCGGCGGACACGAAGAAGGGCGGCGACCAGCGTCCGCTCATGGGCTGGTCGAGCTGGAACACCTTCGCCGTCGACATCTCCGAGTCGATCATCTGCTCGGTCGCCGAGGCGATGGCGACGAACGGCCTCAAGGCGGCTGGCTACACCTACGTCAACATCGACGACGGCTTCTTCGGCGGACGCGACAAGGACGGCAAGCTGCTCGTCCACCCGACGCGCTTTCCGAACGGCCTGAAGCCCGTCGTCGATCGCATCCACGCGCTCGGCCTGAAGGCCGGCATCTACTCCGACGCGGGCTCCGACACCTGCGGCAGCATGTGGTCGAACGATCCGATCGGCAAGGGCTCGGGGCTTTACGGACACGATCTGGAGGACTGCCGCTTCTTCTTCGGCGAGATGGACTTCGACTTCATCAAGATCGACTACTGCGGCGGCCAGAAGCTCAAGCTCGACGAGCAGGAGCGCTACACGGCGATCCGCCGCGCGATCGACGTCTCCGGCAAGAAGGGCGTGCGGATGAACATCTGCCGCTGGACGTTCCCCGGCGAATGGGCGGCGGGCGTCGCCGAGTCCTGGCGCACGACGCGCGACATCCGCGCGAACTGGAAGAGCGTGAAGGACATCATCGACGAGAACATCCCGCTTTCGGGCTACATGAGCCTCGGCCACTACAACGACATGGACATGCTGGAAGTCGGACATGTCATTGGACAGATGAAGACGGCGTTCGGCAAGGAGGATTCGGGCCTCACGCGCCTGGAGGAGCAGACGCACTTCGGCATGTGGTGCATGATGTCCTCGCCGCTCCTGATCGGCTGCGACGTCCGCACGATGGACGACACGACGCGCGAGCTCGTGACGAACCCGTTCCTCCTCGGCATGAACCAGAACGACCTGGGGCAGCCCGTGAAGACGGTGCTGCGCCTCGGCGACGCCTACACGCTCGTCAAGGACTGCGATTCGGTCGGCGGCACGGCGCGCTACCTCACGCTCTACAACGGCGGCGACAAGGATCACGAATTCAAGGTCGAGCTGTTCAAGCTGGACCTGGACGGCAAGGTCGCGTTCTTTGACCTCGCCGAACGGGCCGACCTCGGCGAGATCGAGCGGGAGGTCTCCTTCACCGTCCCCGCCCACGGCGCGCGGTTCTTCCGCCTCGACGCCGAACGCCGCCGCTAAGGCGGAAATTGGTATAATATGCGGCATGAAGCAGATTGTCACAGCGACGGCCGCGTTCGAGCGGATGAGGGAGAAGGACGTCACGTACGTCGACAAGACGGCGTACTTCTACCGTCTTCTGCAGCGCGACCCCGACACGGTGTTCTTCATCGCGCGGCCGCGCCGCTTCGGCAAGTCGCTGATGATCAACACGCTGACGACGCTCCTGCAGGGCAAGCGCGACTATTTCAGGGGGCTCGACATCGATGGGACGGACTATGACTGGGGCCGGCACAAGGTGATCCGGCTCCGGATGACGGACGCCTGCGCCGCGACGCCGGAGGGCGTGCGCGCGGCGCTTCAGACGGTCGTTGCGCTGGCCGCGCGGGAGCTGGGGCTGCCGCACGACCCGTCGATCGCCCCGGAGATGAACTTTCTGGAACTGCTTTCGGCCCTGCCGTCAACGTCCGAGACGGGGCGTTTCGCGGTGCTCGTGGACGAGTACGACGCGCCGCTCAACGCCTTCATCGACGAGCCGGAGAAGTTCCGGGCCGTCCAGCAGGTCCTGCACGACTTCTACGTGAAGATGAAGGACCACCAGGACAACATGCGCTTCGTGATGGTGACGGGCGTGACGAAGCTCGCGAAGATGTCGATCTTCTCCGGCTTCAACAACCCGACCGACCTGACGCTCAACGCCGACTTCGCGGGGATGCTCGGCTACACGCACGACGAGGTGGAGCGCTACTTCCACGAGCAGGTGCAGGCGTTCGCCGACAAGGAGGGCGTCGGCTACGGGGCGATGAAGGCGCGGCTCTTCGCGTGGTACGACTCGTACCGCTTCTCGCCGGAGAGCGACGTGAAGGTCGTGAACCCGTTTTCCTTCGGCAGCGCGCTCAACGACAGGATGCTCTCGAACTACTGGGAGAGGAGCGGGAACTCCGGCGCGATCCTGAAGCGCATCCGCGCGGCGCGGGAGATCCCGTCCGACCTGAACGGCGCGGAGGTCTCGCGCTCGGCGCTCGACACGCCGAACCCGGAGTCGGAGCCGCTGTCCGTCCTCATGTACCACTCCGGCTACCTCACGATCGACACGGTGAAGCCGAGCGGACGCATCGTGCTGCGCATCCCGAACGAGGAGATCGCCTCGTCGATGCACGAGGGCTACATGGCGTACTGCCTCCGAGACAAGGCGGAGGACTTCGCGGGCGTTGCGGCCGACACGGCCTACGAGATCGCCGAGAAGGGCATCTCCTACGTGGGCGCGGCCCTGCGCGCGGCGTTCGCGATGATCCCCTACGAGTGGATCTGCAGGGACGAGGCGGAGGCGAAGCGCTACTTCCTCCTCTTCTGCAAGTTCATGAAGGCGGACATCTCGGGCGAGCGGCAGAGCGCGCGCGGGCGCGCGGACGCGGTGCTGAAGACGCCGACGGCGGTCTACGTCTTCGAGTTCAAGCACGGGACGTCGGCGGCGGAGGCCGTCAGGCAGGCGCGGACGAAGGACTACGGCGGACCGGACGCCGCCGGGGGGCGTCCCGTCTACCTCGTCGGCGTCAACTACAACCCGGAGACGCGCACGATCGACGAGCCGCTCGTCGAGCCTCTCTGATTTTGACGCTTCTGTGCGTCTGCGACTGGGGCGGGGGAACCTACGGAACGGGGCGGTGGGCCTTGCGCCAGGCGCCCATCGTCGTCTTCATGCGCTTCTCGAAGATCTTGCGCAGGTGCGAGGACGACTTGTAGCCGCATCTGACCGCAATCTCGGCGAGCGAAAGCGACGTCGACTGCAGAAGCCGCTTCGCGGAACGGAGGCGCACGTTCTTGATCTCCTCGCGTACCGTGCGCCCGGTCGTCGCCTTGAACTGGATCTCGGCGTTGCGGCGCGAGCCTTTCATCTGCGCGAACACGTCACGGGCCTTGAGTCCGTGGCAGGCCTCGCGGTAGATGAGGTCGCGCGCGTTACGCAGCTCGTTCGCGCGTCCGTAGAACCGCCGTGTGGAGGCGCGGCGCGTGAGGCCCGTGGCACCGAAGAAAAGCGTGTGCGCAGCGGGTGGCTTCCCGGCCATCAGGGCGTCCAGCAGCTCGGCGGCCATCGTGCCCGAGCTCCTGAAGGCGGGCGCGACGCTCGTCAGCGGCGGGAACGTGTTCTCGCAGATGCCGGCGGTGTCGTCCACGCCGATGACGGCGATCTCCTGCGGGACCTTCACGCCGGCGAGCGGGCAGAGCGAAAGGAGGACGCCCGCCGTCTCGTCGTTCGCGGCGAAGACGCCGCAGGGCTTCGGCAGGGCGCGTGCCCAGTCCCGGAGGCGATGCAGGTAGACGGACGTGATCTTCTCGGTTCGCTTCTTGGGGAAGACCGCGACAGGGTGGGCGGACGCGGGGACGGCCTGCCGGAAGGCGTCCAGCCGCTCGTCCGACCATTCGCATTCCTCGGCGGGCGGCAGGTAGGCGAGGTGGGGGAGCCCGAGGCGCGCGAACTCGGCGGCGGCCAGGCGCGCGGCCGCGCGCGGGTCGTGGTAGACGCCGGGCCAGATGCGCGGCCTGTCGGCGTTCTTGGCGTCGATGAAGACGGTCGGCACGCCCGTGGCGCGGTCGGACGCGAAGGCGGCGTTGTCCGTGATGACGCCGTCCGGGCGCCAGGTCGCGAGCGTGTCGCGAAAGGGGGTCGCGTCGGAAGGGTAGTGGACGAAGCGCACGTTCCATCTCTTGCGCTGGCCGAACGCGCAGATGCCGGCGTGCTTGCGCAGGGCGACGTCGCTCTGGCTGTCGCAGAAGAAGAGGATGGTCTTGCTCACGGGGGAAAGTATACCATATCCTAAAACAGTCGGCAGAAGTCTTCGGGCGAAATCGCCTTGACGGAAGCCCCCTTGAAGTCGGAGATGTTGCGCGTGACGATATAGTCACAGGCGGCGGATTCGGCGCCCGCTGCGACGACGGCGTCCTCGAAGTCTTCGATCGGCAGTTCGCGCGCGCGGCGGAATTCCTTTCGTCCGCAGGGTGCCAGTCCGAAAAGCGCCATCAGCCAGTCCACGGCACGTTCGGCCGTCGCCTTGTCCGCATGCTTGCGCGCGAGATAGTAGACCGTCGTCACTGCATGCGGGGATACGACCGCTTGCGCACGTCGGCCGCCTCCGGCGATCGTGCAGACCTTGGCCGAGGCGGTGACCCATTGCGGGCGGTTCGTCACCACGTCCAGGATGACGTTGAGGTCGAGCATGACCTTCATGCGTGCTTTCGTTCAAGGTGGTCGTAGTAGTCGCGGGCGTCGACTTCCGGATTCGCGATCGGAACGATGCCGATCATGCGGCGGACTTCGGGCGAAATCCCGTCATCCGTCGTCGTGCAGGCGCTCTTCAGCCCCTTGATGAACCCGACCAGCAATTCGGAGACCGTTGTCCGGCGCTGGTTCGCATATTCGCGGACGAAGTCAAGGTATTCCCCCGGAAGCCGAATTGAGATTCGTGAGTTTGCGTACATACATTCTTCCCTCTTTTGTTGGCACATAGTATATCACAAATCTTTGCCGCTCGTCTCACTTCTTCGTAAATAAGATCGGGACTTCAAAGAATTTTGT
>DCMF01000107.1:0-8109 GCA_002321305.1 Verrucomicrobia bacterium UBA1629
CGGGTATCCATCTTTAAATCGTTTTCCATGCCGCATAGTATACCAAAAATCGCGCCAAAAATCACTATATTTATCCGCCGTATCTATAGAGGCAAAAAATCATACCACTCCCACGCAGCACCTTCATAATCAAACCGTTCAGTCACACCATTCCCACAGTACGCCAGCTGGTTCCAGCCGTCGGGGTAGCCGAGCGGGTTGGCGGTCTGCCACTTGGAGAGGTCAGAGCGGTAGTTCCGCATCAGGAACACATAGCCGAGACCTTCGACCTGCGGCTTGCCCGTGAAGAAAGTTTGGGAGGTTTGGAACGTTTGGGAGGTTTGGAAGGTCTGGACGGGTTCGCCGAAGGCCGTCAGCGCGGCGGCGGTGTACCAGCGGGCGGACTTCTTCCGCGACGCCCCGCGCCCCTCGCGGACGCCGACGGTCGTGCCGAGGGCGTCGTTGAAGTACGCAGCGCCTTTCGACGAGGCGACTGGGTTGCCGCCCCCGACGTGCGGCTCGTTCACGAACCCCTCGTCGCCGCGCCGCACGAGCGCGAGGCCGTCCCACGCGAAGTCCTCTGACCGTCCGTCGCCGTAGTCCGCGCGCGCGAGCTGCCCGTCGGCGTGGTAGGCGTATGTGCAAGACCGCTTGCCGTCCGTGACCGAGAGAACCTTGTCGAGGTAGCCGTAGCGGTAGGTCTTCTCCCCCTCCTTCACGAGCCGTCCCGCCGCGTCGTAGGCGTAGCGCGTCGTCACGCCGTCCGTCGTCGAGCTGACAAGCTGGTTCGCCCCGTCGAACGTGTAGGTCGTCGTGACGTACCCGGAATCGTCCACGGATGGACACGGATTTCCACGGATTCCGGTTCGTGGAGATTCGTGGGGGTTCATGGCCAGTCCCGACCGGGCCGCCCCCGACCGGACGCGGATCGTCTTCCGCACCATGTTACCCGCCTTGTTGTGGGCATATCCGCTGAATAACAGACAGTTTTTCATCTTATCCTCCTTTTCCAGACGCTACAATGCCTTATCTTTAATTGGCTCTTCTACTTTCTGCTCTGACAGGGGAACAATCCTGCTACAGCCTGCCGACGGATGAGTGAATCTTACGCCATGAACTCCACTTTGCGATTTGTCGTGAATCACGCACCCAGTCAACCTAACATCAGACGTGTCCATGCTCTCTCCGCAAAACAGGCGCCTCCTTTTTTCATTAAAGGTGGGACTTAGACAAAGATCCAATCTTTTCCTCTGACTGTAAATCATTGGGATGTACTCGTCAAACCTCAACCCCCCGTCATAACTATCGCACCTACTTCGCAAAACCCAGTTAAAGTCATGATACTCATATTCTATGTCCCTTCCACATGCACACTTCCGCTTTTCATCAGACAACTTCAAGTCGTCCAATTTCAATGGATAGCAGCCTTCGGCTTCCCGATAGTCTTCCACTGCGCACGCAAGGAACAACATTCTCTTGAACGTCAATATGCTATGCCATGCGGGGAACTTCTGGCCTTCGTTGATCATGTGGTCTGGCAGAAGCGCATCTAGAAATGAAACAATTCGATTACGCCATCTCCCTAAGATCAGTCTTGCCGCACTATATTCGATCTTTTCCAGTAGTTGCATTCGCAACCTCATAGGAAAATTTCTTGGCAATCCCGAATTGGGATCGTAAAGAAAGGCCTTATACCCCTCAAGCAGACGCACTACACCAACAACAGAATTGGACAACTCCGAACTGGTGCCTTCGCAAGCCGTCCGTTCAAGTTGTGCAAGATGCCAGTTCAGTTTTCTGAATGGCCTGCTTTCCAACATGAAATACTTGTCACACACAGAACTAACTGCTGAAGCATTCATGAACTCCTCTTTGGAAGATGACCGTACGCCATGATACCCAACATATTCAAACCTGCAATGAACGTTAGGACAATTTGCATGGAGTTTCGCTTGCAAACAAACGGCACCCACCAGCACTACAAATTTCAGCATCCTCATTCCTTTACAAATCTTGCCATCCAATGATGCGTACCGCCTGATATGATCAAGGCTCCGAGTCCCGCATTCGTTACATCGTCATCATAATCCAATGCCAACCCCGTATGTTGTGGCCCAACCTCCAGAGTCCATCCATCGGCTTCCATATCCTCACGGATCGACTTCCACGGCTCTTCGCTATCGCTAGGAGGCGCTTCGCTATAGTCACTCCCTTGCTGATTTGCAAAATGTCGAGTAAACTCGCTCATCAAGCCATCCGCATCTTTACTTTTGTTCTTGTTGTCCTTATATTCTTTTAGTTTATCATTTACCCAGTCTTTCACTGACTTCCCCGCCTTTTCAGCCTCTCTCTTGGCCAACCCAAAAGAATTCCATTCATCATTGTACCAAGGTATAACAATAAATCCAGGAGAAAAAACTTGTACCGTATCAAAGCGAACAACCGATTCTTTTTTGCACCCCAAGAAATCTATCAATCTCGTCACCTCGTTTCCGCAATACGCCAGCTGGTTCCACCCGTCAGGATAGCCGAGCGGGTCGGCGGTCTGCCACTTGGCGAGGTCGGCGCGGTAGTTGCGGTAGAGGAACACGCGGCCGAGGCCCTCGACTTCGGGCTTGCCGGTAAAGAAGGTTCGGGAAGTTTGGAAGGTTTGGGATGTTTGGAATGTCTGGACGGGTTCGCCGAAGGCCGTCAGGGCGGCGGCGGTGTACCGGCGGGCGGACCTCTTCCGCGCCGCCCCGCGCCCTTCGCGGACGCCGACGGTCGTGCCGAGAATGTCGTTGAAGTACGCCGCGCCCTTCGACGAGACGACGGGGTTGCCGCCCCCGACGTGCGGCTCGTTCACGAAGGACTCGTCGCCGCGCCGCACGAGCGCGAGGCCGTCCCACGCGAAGTCCTCCGCCCTCCCGTCGCCGTAGTCCGCGCGCGCGAGCTGCCCGTCGGCGTGGTAGACGTATGTGCAAGACCGCTTGCCGTCCGTCACGGACAGCACCTTGTCGAGGTAGCCGTAGCGGTAGGTCCTCTCCCCCTCCTTCACGAGCCGCCCCGCCGCGTCGTAGGCGTACCTGGTCGTCACGCCGCCGCAGGTAGACGAGACGAGCTGGTTCGCGC
This sequence comes from Verrucomicrobia bacterium UBA1629, assembly GCA_002321305.1. GTDB lineage: Bacteria > Verrucomicrobiota > Kiritimatiellia > RFP12 > UBA1067 > UBA1067. Next base: position 3,091 of record DCMF01000107.1, read on the forward strand.
CGTCGAACGTGTAGGTCGTCGTGACGTACTCGGAATCGTCCACGGATTGGCACGGATTTCCACGGATTCCAGGCTGTGAAGATTCGGCCAACCCGTCCCTACCGAGCCCTCCGCGCCTCCGCACCTCCGTATCCTCCGCGTTGGGCGCACCCCGCCTAGCTGCCCCTTCGGGCTGCTTCGCAGGGGGATATGCAGGCCCCGACCCTGCCGATGCCCTGCGGATCGACTTCCGCACCATGTTTCCCGCCTTGTCGTAGGCGTAGCGCTCGACGTCGACGCCGCCCTCCCTCACCGCGACGAGCTGCCCGCGCGCGTCATACGCGAACGACTGGCGGACGCCGTTCGCCGTGCGCGCGGCGATCCGCCCGTCACGCGAGTACTCGTACTCGACCGACGCGTCGGGGCTCTCGCGCCCGCCGAGCCACTTGCCCGCGAGCCGCCCGCCTTTCGTGTAGGCGAAATCGATGGGGCTTCCGTCCACGACCTGCCGCGCGACGCGCCCCCGCTCGTCGTACCGCCACTTCACCGACGTCCCGAACGCGGCGATCTCGACGAGGCGACCGTACCTGTCGTAGGAACGCCGCTCCTCCTGCGCCGCCCCGCCGTCCGCGAAGCGGATCGTGCGCGACGTGCGCCGCCCCCAGGCGTCGTAGGCGTAGGAGAAGACCGTCCCGTTCTCGTCTTTCTCCGCGAGCCGCCCGAAGTGGTCGTAGCGGTACGTCTCCTTCAGGCCGCCGCGCGCGTGCTCCGAAAGCCGTCCCCAGCGGTCGTAGGCGAACGTCTCGACCTCTCCCTTCGCGTAGGTGACGCGCGTCACGCGGCCGTGCGCGTCATGCTCGCGGCGGACGGTGCGGTCGACGCGCCCGGTGACGGACGCCGTGACCTCGGCGACGAGGCCGTCCGCGCCGCGCTTCGCGGACGTGAGCTGGCCCGCCGCCGTGAGCCGAGAGGCGAGCCCGAACCTGTCCCACCCGAACGCGATCTCGTGACCGTTCTCGTCCACGACCCGCTCGAGGCGGCCGAGCGCGTCGTAGCCGTAGGCGACCTCCGCGCCGTCCGCGCAGCGCTCCTTCACGATGCGGCCGAGCGCGTCGCGGCCGCAGGCCGTCGTGCGCCCGTCCATGTCGGTGACGGACACGGGGCGACCGCTCCCGTCGTAGGCGACGGACACAGACGAGAGGACGTCCCTCCCGTCAAGGCGCTCGACCTTCGCGAGGCCGCCGTGGTCGGCGTAGGCGCGGCGCGTCACGGTGCCGTACGGGTCTGTCGTTGAGACGAGGCGGTTGTAGCGGTCGTAGGCGAAGGCGACGCCGCCGAAGTCGTCCCGGACCTCGGACGGGAAGCCGGAGGGCGCGTAGGCGACCGAGAGCGTCCGGCAACCGTCCGAGACGCGCGACGGACGCCCCGCGCGGCCGTAGGCGAGGGACGCCGTGCGCACGGCCTTCCCGTCCGCGTCCAGCTCCGAGACGGACGCGAGGCGGCCCTGGCGGTCGTAGGCGAACGACCGGACGGGCTCGGCGGAGGCGAAGACGCCGCCCGCGCGGCGGGAGAGCTGCGTGCAGTTGCCGTCCGCATCGTAGTCGAGGAGGCGGTGGTTGCCGAGGCGGTCGGTGACGCGCACGGGCTTCCCGGTCTTCCGGTCGTAGCGGAACGCGACGAGCGTGCGGCCCTGTCCGTCCGTGACCGTGCGCACCTTGCCGAGATACGCGACGTCGGGGCGCATGACGTAGTAGGTCTTCCGCGTCCGCCCGTTGAAGCCGGTGACGGCGTGGACGCCGGTCGCCGCGTCGTACTCGTGCGCGGCCGAGCCGCCGAGCGCGTCCGTGAGGCGGACTTCCGTCTCCTTCGGGTAGGCGTAGCGGTAGTCGCCGTCCGCAAGAAGGCGGCCGGCGACCCTGCCCGTGTGCGTGACGTTGTTCTTTTTGTCCCTGCTGAGGATGTTCCGCCTGCGGTCGGCGGGCGTCTCGGCCTGGACGGAGAACCTCTCCGTGAACGCGCCGCGCGCCGCCGAGGCGAGGTAGCCGTTCGCGTAGGAGAAGGCCTCCGGGTCGAGCGCGGCGACGCGGACGGACGCGAGGGTGCGGACGCTTTTCCGGGTCGGCTGTCCGTCGGCGGTCTTCGGGAGGAGCGTGACGTCCGTCGCGCCGTAGGCGAGCGCGACGGGGACGCCGTTCACCTTGAGGGACGCGACGAGGCCGTCCGCATGGGACAGCTCGACGAAGCGGACGCCCTGCGACGAGACGGCGAGGAGCTCGCCCGACGGGCCGTAGTCGAACGTGGCGGACGCGCCGTAGGGCGTCTCGACGGACGCGAGGCGACCGTCCCCGTAGGCGAAGCGCCAGCCCTTCAGGCCCCCCTTGCCGAGGATCGAGAAACGGCGGCACTTCGCCCAGTCCGGCGACTCCGTGTCGGACTCCCAGTCCGCGTAGGGCGCGAAGAGGCCGCGCCCCCTCTTCGCGTCCTCGATGGGGTCTAGTTTGATCGCGTCCTTCGGCGTCTTCTCCCGCTTCGGGAAGAATCTTATGCGCTCGCCCCACGGCGTCGTCCAGAGGAGGCCGCCCTTCTCCCACCTGGCGGAGGACTCCAGCTGGGGGCAGCGCCAGCCGAAGCCGAACGCGCCGGACGACGCGGAGGACGACTCGTAGACGAGCTCGACGGGGATGCGCAGCTCCGGCGCGAGGGCCGCGACGCCGAGCTCGCGCCGGACGACGAAGCCCGGCTCGGTGAGCGAGGCCTTGCCCGCGAGGAGCGGGCGGAAGCGGAAGTCGGGCGCGTCCGCCCGCGCGGAGAGGGCCGGGATGAGAAGCGCGAGCGCGGCGCAGACGGGGGCGAGGAGTCGCGGCGCGAGCGCGCAACGGCGAGCGGTTTTGGTCTGGGTGCGGATGATCTCGAAACGGGCACACAACTCTTTCATGGACGAACTCCCTATACAGAAACAGACGAATGACGCGATTCGGGAAGCACCCCGGCAGGGATGCGCTCCAACCAACTGCCGTCAGTCTATCAAAAGAAGCCGAATCCTGTCAAGTGGGAGAAGAGCGGACGAAAATCACGTGCGGAAAATCCAGAAGGCCCTGAAGCGAGAACTCACTCTGGTAGGGCGGGCGGATGTCAAGCCTCCCGCCGTAGCCGAACACGCCGTCGTCCCCCTCGTCGCGGTAGCCGTCCACCAGCTCGCGGCTCGTCACGTCATGCATCTCTATCTTCATCTTGTCTTTCCTTTGTCGGTTAGTCGTTGTCGCTTTTGCCTGGGGCTTGTTGCTGTCGCTTAACGCATGCGCCGAAGAAACGCGCAGCGTTTCGGAGGGAAGGTCGCAACGCGACAGTGAGCGAAGCGAACTGCCCGCAAGGGCCCGCGAGTTGGCGGAGTGGCGGAGACGCGGCGTTTTTTGACAGGATTGACAGGATTCAAGCGGTCGTGGAGGTTGTTCGCGTCGCCGGTGTTCGCCGCGATCACGACGAACGCCTTCCGCTACTGCGCGTCCGCCCCGGCGACGGGCGTACGCGTCACGCCCTCGACCGTCACGTTCTCCGCCCCGTCCGCAAGGATGGCGCCCGCCTTCGGCCAGCGGGCGGCGTCCACGCCGGCAAGGTCGATCCGCGAATTGCGGAAGATCACGTCCCGCCCCGTCCGCAGGTCAAGGACCGGCCCGCGCGGACGGACGAACGTGCAGTCCTCGATGAGCAGGCCCCCGCCCACGAACCCCTTGTCGGGCGGCGGCACTTCCCATCCGGCGGGCGTGACGCAGACCGTCGAGATGACGGGCGAGTCGGGAACCATCGAGATCGGGTCCTCGAAGCGGCAGCCCCGGATGACGATGTTCGTCGCGCCCAGCCCCTCGCACCAGAGGTTGGCCTGGTAGTCCGCGAGGATGCGGATCGGGCAGTTCCCGTTGCGGACGAACAGGCAGTCCTCGATCGTCACGTTCGACGAGTTGAAGAGGTTGCGGTAGCCCGAATCGACCATCTTGCACCCCTTGAAAAGGATGTTGTCCGTGCCGTACCCCCTGTCCCAGACCAGGAAGCAGGGACCCTTCTGCTCCGGCACCGGACGATCCAGGACGAGGATGTCGCCTTCGACTTTTGCGAGCGTGGCCGTGAACCCGATGGCGTCGAAGTTCGGCCGGCGCAGTTCGATCGGCGTGCCGGGTGCGGCCCGGAAATACGCCGCGCCCCGCCGGTTGACGATCTGTAGCCGCCGTTCGCCGCACTTGACCGCGATCGTGAAGCGGTCGTGGAAGTTGTTCGCGTCGTCGTTGTTCAGCCGCCATTCGCAGTCGATGTAGCGGGCGCGTCCCTTGGAGCGCGCGACATGGTGCCCGTCCGACGAGGACGTCATCGGCCGCGAGCGGTAGGCGACGTCCGGATAGGCCCGCGCGAACTCCTCCGCCGCCGGCGGCACGACGCGGAAGCGCTCGACCTGCCAGTATTCCTGCGGGCCGTCGATCACGAGGGCCATGCCGAACGCGCTCCAGACCGTCACGTCCGAGACCGTCAGGTGGCGATTGGCCAGCAGGTTGAGGCCGTTCTTTCCGTAGTAGCAGTGCAGCCCCCGGTAAAGCTCGCCGACGGCCACCTTCTCGACGCCGCGCAGGTTGCCGGCGGGATTCGGACGGAAGTAGCCGGTCGCCGGGTTCTGGTTCCGTCCCGGCATCGGGATGCCCGGCCACACGCGCAGCCGGTTCGGCGCCGTCCAGGCGTTCTTCGCGCCGAAATGCCCTTCCGTCTGGCCGAAGGAGAAATGCGGGCCGGGGCAGAAGCCCGCGCGGTCGGGCGTCATCTTCGTGAGCTTCTGCAGCGGCACGGGCACCGGGTACTTCGGATGACGCGTCCAGTCCGGCAGCTCGAACTCGATGTAGCTCTCTTCGGGGCGTTCGCGGTCGATGTGGCGCGCCCGGACGACCATGAAGTCCGCGAGCGGGTCCGTCTCCCAGTCCCAGTCCATCGTCAGGTTCCGCACGGCCGTGCGCAGGCAGCCCTTGACGAGGACGTTCCCCTTCTCCAGCAGGACTTCGCTCT
>DCMF01000107.1:8216-8397 GCA_002321305.1 Verrucomicrobia bacterium UBA1629
CTTGCCGTCGAGCGTGAAGTCGGTAAATCCGTCGACAACCACCCCCGGCTCGTCAAAGCAGCGATACGTTCCGGGCGCCAGCTCCAGGCGGCTCGCCTTCAGGCGCTTCGCCGCCGCCAGGGCGCGGTTGATCGCCGCCGCGTTCTTGTCAGACCCGGCCGACAGCCCGAAATCCGCCGCG
>DCMF01000043.1 GCA_002321305.1 Verrucomicrobia bacterium UBA1629
CGGCAATGCGTGGGTCAGCGGCGAGGCGTGTGTCAGCGGCAATGCGTGGGTCACGTCGTCCGAAGACTATGCGGTCTTCAAGAACTCATGGTCGTCGTTCCGATGGTTCACGTACACGCGGTCGAACCGCAAGTGGAAGGTCGGGTGCTTCTGCGGGACTGGCGAGGAACTGATTGCCAAGGCGTACAGGGACAGCGAGTTGAGCGGGCGGTGCTACGAGGCAATCGTCCGCGCGCAGGAGGCAATAGACACGGCGAAGGAAGGAGGCAAGGAATGAGCAAGACGATAGGAGTCTATACCAGTTGTCCTATCTGTGGCGGCGCGGGCATGATTGAGTCCATTGACTACGGGTGGTTGCAACTGCGGGACGACGAGTACCGCATCAAGTGCGAGTGCTGCCGTGCGTCGACGGACTGGTGTTCGTCAGTTTCAGCCTGAAGACTATTGAAACCATGGCCCAGCGCATCTACGACGAAAACAACGAAAGCGAGGGAAAGAAATGAAGCTGATTGACGTTGAGAACCCGGAGCTGCAGTTCCTCTCGTGCCTCGCCGGATCGTGCATGGGCGCGACTGGCGCGGCCGAGGACGCGCACTGCTTCCGCACGGTCGAGGAGCAGGGCGTCGCGCCGGACTGGTTCCGCGACCCGCGCTACCAGAAGATCTTCGAGGCGCTGATGGCCGAGTTCAAGGAGTTCGGCTTCGTGGACATGTTCAAGGTCGTCAACCGCATCAAGGACGGCGCCGGCCTCATGGACGCCTACCAGGAGCTGATCGACGCCTACACGACCACCGCGCACCTGGAGCACTACATCGGCCAGCTCCGGCGGCGGCACGTCTACCACATCGTCCACAAGAGCGGCTACGAGTTCCTGAAGGAGCTTACGCCCGACAACGTGGTGGAGTCGGTCGAGTCGTTCTCGCACACGCTCCGGAACCTCCAGGACACGCTTGCGCAGGGCGACCGCGAACTCATGCAGCTGGCGGACTTCATGCGCGAGTCGATCGAGCGGAAGCTGAAGCTGCACGAGGAGCGCTTCGTGAAGCACAACTGGAAGTACCTCGACGGGCTGCCGTGGCCATGGCAGTGCCTGAACCAGATCTACACGGGACTCAAGCCTGGCCTGCACATCGTCGCCGCGCTGCCGGGGCAGGGCAAGACCGCGATGAGCGTCGACCTCTCGGCCTTCTGGAACCTCGCGGGCGTGAAGCACGGCTACGTCTGCATCGACATGAGCGCGGCGCAGCTCGCCGACCGCTACCCCGCCGTCCTCTCGCAGGTGTCGCTCGCGCGCCTCAACTTCGGCGCGCCGAAGGCCGACGTCGATCTCTTCGCGGAGGGCTGGCGCGAGGTGGCGAACCTCAACAACGTGTGGATCACCGAGGCCGACGGCGACAAGCGCATCCGCGAGATCGCCTACCGGGGCGTGAAGTCGCTCGGCTGGAAGGCCATCATCGTGGACTACCTGCAGCTCGTGAACCCGGAGGACACGAAGAGCGACCTCGCCTACCTGCGCGTCAAGTACGCGACGCAGGCCATGCACCGGATCTCGAAGGAGCTGAAGATCCCCGTCGTCTGCCTCGTGCAGCTCAACAAGAACTTCGCGACCGAGGCGCGCAAGGAGGGGCGCGGCGCGGATCTCGACGACCTCGGCGACTCCAGCGAGATCGCCCGCGCGGCGGAGACGATCCTCGTCATGTACAAGGACCATCAGGTCTCGAAATACTGGGAGGCCAACCCGCCGACCCAGCTCGCGTTCGGCGACAGGGACGACCGTCTCGTCGACGAGGGGCTTGTCGTGGACTCGGACGAGGACGCGGCGCGCAACCGGCGCGGCGGCCAGCTCTCGCTCGCGCGGATCCTGCGCCCGATGTGGGTGGACGTGATCAAGAACCGCCAGGGCGCTCCGGCGAAGATGCCGTTCGTGTTCTACCCGAACTACCTGATGTTCCGCCCCGGCAACCACCTCGCGCCGAAGTCGGAGATCGTCCTCGGCGGCAAGACGGTCGAGGCGCCCGTGCAGCAGTTCGAGCAGCTGCTGGACGACTGGATCTACACGCGGCAGGACTGGATCCTCGAAGTGACGGGCGCGATGCCGAACCGCGGCTACAAGATCCCCGGCGAGACCTACGAGGAGATGCGCAGGCGGATCGCGGAGGAGCGCGCACAGCACCGCGACGTGCGGCAGTTCGTCCGCGACCAGTACGGGTGCGGCACGTTCATGGAGGCGGAGGCCGGCGATGCGAAATAGCTGCGCGACGTGCGGAAGCCGCGAGACGTGCCGCCGGACGTTCGGACGCTACTTCAACGAGAAGTCGTCCGGCGGCACGGGCTGCGAGCACAGGGTGCCGTTCGCGGACGCGGACGGCGGATCGGGCGCGCCGGGCGGCGCGCCGAAGAAGATCGTCTTGCCGAAATACATGGAGGAACTGCTATGAGAATCAAGTCAAGGCCGACGGTCGACGACCGTCATCTCGCGATGTGCGCGCGCATGGAGCGCGAGAAGAATCTGGAGATCGCGCAGTCGAAGGCGCTCTACGACCTGCGGCGCCAGGTCGGCGCGAAGCGCGGCGAGGGCCGCGTCGGCGCAAAGAGCCGCCTCGCGGTGCTGAACGCCGTGCGGACGGAGGGCAAGGAGGTGCTGACGGAGGCCGGGCAGGGCTTCTGGGACGACATGCAGCGGCGCTACCACTGGCAGGCCGAGGACGGGAACTGGAACGACGGCAACAGCGCGAACGGCCACGTGTGCCGTCTCGGCAAGGTGAGCGAGCGGTTCGTTCGCGGCAAGTGGTGGCACTGGGACCCCGTGGCGCAGACGTGGGCCAAGGGCAAGAAGAAATGATCGAATGGTCGAATGATCGAATGGTCGAATGGTCGAAAGGAAGGTGCTGGATGAAGATACCTGGATTCAGGCGCAAGTCGGAGGCCGCTGACGATTCGTTCTCGTTTGCGAATGTCGCGGACGTGGACGACGCGACGGTGCGCGCGTTCTTCGAGGCGACGCACGAGCGGGCGCGGCAGATGCCGCTGCTGATCGCGCGGCACGTGTTCGACGAGCTGGCGCGGCGGCTGACGGAGCCGGGGCGGATGGACGCGCTGGAGCTGAGCGAGATACGCGGCGGGATGCGGGCGCTGCGGGCGTTCGGCGTCGCCTACACGCGGGGCGTCGCCGAATGGACGGCGGCCGAGCGCCGGAAGCGGTCGCGCGACCGGGACGGGAGCGCGGCATGATGCGCGACGCACGGCTTCAGCCCGCGACGGACGAGCAGGTGCTGCGCTTCGCGGCCGCGCGGCAGATCGGGCGCGAACAGGCCGCCGCGTTCCTTGAGGAGGCCCGCGCGCGGCAGGTCGCCCAGGCGAAGGGGAACCCGTTCGCCTTCGGCTTCGAGCCGCCGATCTGGTACGTCGTCAAGGCCCTCATGCGCAACCCGGCGTGGAGCGACGCGGAGCGCGCGCACATCCGGCGGCGGCTCGGCGCGGAGTGGACGGCGGAGGCGTTCGCGGAGCGGATGCGCGCGCGGCTCGGCTTCGCGCACGCCGTCACGAAGATACAGGTCTTCGGCGCGAACCGCGCGGGCAAGACGGACTTCTCGGCGAAGCTCCTCATGCAGACGCTGCTGGCGCGGCCCGGCACGAAGGTCTGCTCCGGCGCGCAGACGCACATGACGCAGAAGAAGAACCAGATGGCGCGCGCCTGGAAGTACCTGCCGCCGGAGCTGCGCGCGCGCAACATCGCGACGAAGAAGGCGAGGGACGCGACCGAGAACATCAGCTACTCGACGAAGAACGGCTTCTCCGGCTCGCGCGTCACGCTCGCGAACGGCAGCGAGATGGACTTCGTGACCTACGAGCAGAACACGACGTCGCTGGAGGGCGTGGAATACGATCTCGCGCACCTGGACGAGGAGTTCCCGAAGTCGTTCTACGACCTCATGACGACGCGCATCACGTCGCGCGGCGGCACGTTCCTCGGGACGTTCACGCCGCTCAACGGCTACACCGCGCCGATCGCCGCGTTCCTGGACGGCGCGCAGGTGACGCGGTATCACACGGCCTGGCTCAGGCCGAGGGACGGCGGCGCGATGCTGCCGTGGAACGAGCTAAACCTGACGGAGGACGAATATGAGAGACTTACGGCGTGGCGTCGAAAAGGTTCGGAAGGCGATTGCGTCATCCCCGAATCCCGACCTGAGGACTGCTTTGAATGGCTATTCGACGAAGGAGACGGTGAAGATCTTCTTCGCGTACCACCGGGCCGCGCCTTCGACAAGGTGCCGCGCGTCGCGGTGTGCCAGGGAGGACAGGCAGCTGCAGTTTGGTTTTATGGAAGCGACAACCCCTACGCGCTCCCCAGCGAGCTGATCATCGAGAAGATGGCCGACCCGAACGCGGAGAGGCGGATCTACGCGCAGGTCTACGGCATGGCGCGCGACACGAAGGGGCGGCTCGTGAAGACGTTCACGGAGGCGAACGTGGTCGATCCGTCGGCCCTGCCGCGTCGCGGCGTCCGCTTCATGGCGCTCGACCCCGCGCCGGAGCGGAACTGGTGCATGGGGTGGTACCTCTTCGACCCGGAGACGGGGCGGCTCTTCAAGTACCGCGACTGGCCGGGGAACTACGAGATCCCCGGCGAGGGCGTGCCGGGGCCGTGGGTCGAGCCGAGCGACCGCAACAACGGCGAGAACGACGGCCGGCGCGGCGAGGGCCAGACGTCGTTCGGCTTCGGCTACGACCGCATCAAGTTCGAGATCGCGCGGCTGGAGGGCTGGAAGGGCTACGCGGACTGGGTCGCGGCGGGGAACTCGCCGTTCGCCCTGCCGGACGACATGGGCTTCGTCGAGGAGTGGGACCCGTGCGACGGGGCGCGGGAGCGCATGGCGTTCCGGCTGCTGGACTCGCGCGCGGCGAGCCAGTCGAAGATCTCGCGCGGCACGAACCAGACGCTGCTCGCCGACCTTGAGGCGCTGATGCCCGGCTGGGAGGTCGCCGACGGCCAGCGGTGCGAGATCGGCTACTCGAAGCTCATCGACCTCGCGGCGAAGCTGAAGTACCTCGTGACGTCGGACTGCACGAACACGATCCTGTGCTACCGCTACCTGACGGGCCGCGACGGGCAGAAGGGCGCGGCGAAGGACTTCATCGACCTCGACCGCTACGCCGTGCTGAGCGACATCTGGAACTACCGCGCCGACCAGGCGTCCGAACCGGGCGAGGAGCCGCCGCCGGCGACCCTGCGCGGCGGTCGCGGACGGGGCGCGCGGCCCACGGAAGGCGTCCGAAACCGCCGCGTCTGGTGGTAGACTGGTTCACGTGAACCGCAAAACGACGTCCAAAGGTGGAAAATCTCGTTTTTCCCCCTTGAAATTTTGTATTCTTCCCGTGTCGAGCGGGACATGGCGCAGCGTGTCCGCCACGCTCGTAAAACGGTAGTCTGCGAGAACCAGGGGCGCGTGCAGCCCGAAAACGCACGGAAACAGAAAGGGAAGAAGTCATGGATCCAAACTTGCTGAAGAGACTCGGAATGATCGCGTTCCAGGCTCCGGCCGACGATTTCGGCGGGGGCGGGGGCGACGACGCGGACGAGCCGGAGGACGGCGACGAGGGCGCGGACGGCGACGGTGACGACGACGACGCGGACGAGTCGGACGAGCCGGACGACGACGGGGACGACGAGCCGGAGGACGGCGACGCGGACGAATCGGACGAGCCGGACGACGACGGGGACGACGGCGAGGAGGCGGACGACGCCGACTTGGGCAAGCGCGCGCAGAAGCGCATCGGGAAGCTCGTGAAGGAGCGCAACGCGGCGAACGCCGAGCTGAAGCGCGTCAAGGGCGAACTCGAAAGCGCGCGGAAGCTCGCGGGCGACGACGGGAAGGCGATTCTCGCGGCCGCCGGCCGGAGCGGCATCCTGCCGGGGCTCATGACGAAGGACGAGGCCGAGGCGTTCGACGCGATCGAGCGGATCCCGCGCGTGATCGAGCGCTACCAGGACTGGCTGGACGAGCACGAGTCGGGCGACGAGTTCGGCGAGGGCGACTCCGCGATGTCCTACGGGGCCGTGAAGAAGCGCGTGAGGCAGCTCACGGCCGAGCTGGGGGACCTGAAGGACGAGTACGGCGCTCGCCAGAGGGAACTCCGGCAGAAGGTTCGGAAGATCTTCGAACTCGGAATGAAGGCGTACCGCAAGGGCGCCCAGGCCGACGAGGGAGAGGGGAAGCCGAAGAAGGGCAAGAAGAAACAGAAACCGTCCGCCCACCCGCACGGCAGGAAGCCGGTCGCGAAGGGCGGCAAGAAAAGAGACTGGGGCGCAATCGACGGGGACGACGCATTCGTCCGCATGATCGCGTCCGAAAACGAAGGAGAAGAGTAAGATGGCATACTTTACAGTCAACCGCGAGCTGGTCGATCCCGACTACCATGACGGCGTCGTCGCCTCGCGCGTGGAGGACCTGCAGTTCCAGAACATCGTCGGGCGCATCAAGGGGCAGCCCGTCGACTGGGAGCAGAAGGTCCAGGTCAAGGCGTTCCCGAAGGCGCGCAACGCGGCGGTCGCGGAGGGCGTGGACTTCGACCGGAACAAGGTCAAGGAGTACATGGACTTCAAGCTGGCGCACGTGATGGAGATCTTCCGCTCGGAGGGCTACCGGATCACGCGGCACCGCGAGATGATGCCCGGACACAACGACCGGCGCGGCATGACGCGGGCGCAGAAGCAGGCGCTGGACGCGCAGAACCTCGCGCTCTCGGTCGAGGTCACGGCGCTCTCGGACCAGGAGGCGGCCGAGTACGGCACGGACAAGACGCCGCTCATGCGCGGCGCGGTGAACTGGCTCAAGCCGATCGGGTCGGCGACGTCCGCCGAGGCCGTCCACGCGGTCTACCCGATCCCGCTGGAGCTCGTGCCGAAGGCCGGCTTCGACGGCGACGTCGTGAAGGACCTCACGGAGGCGGCGTTCAAGAAGCAGTGCGTCATCGCGAAGAAGCAGCGCGGCACGGGCAACCTCGTGCTCGTGGGCATGGCGGGCATCGACCTGAAGGCGCACATGTCCGGCTGGCTCGCGGCGGCGTCGAACATCAACACGGGCACGATGAACCGCACGCAGCCGACGGACAAGAAGGTGCTGCAGCTCATCTGCGACGACTTCGTGTTCGACGGCGTGCGCGTGCACGTCCTGAACGACGACCACGTGGCGAACCAGACGGACGCGGTGCCGCACGGCGCGGCGGTCGCGGCCTTCAGCGCGTCGAAGACCTACGCGGTCGGCGACTACGTGACGAAGGACGGCAAGACCTACCGCTGCACGACGGCGATCGCGACGGCGGCGGCGTGGGACGCGTCGAAGTGGACGGAGGTCGAGGCGACCTGGGCGCCGAACGCGCGCAGCTACCTCAGCGGCATCTTCATCGACCCGTCGATGTGGGGCTTCGCGACGCTCGACCCGATCAAGCACCACGCGATCGTGGACGAGGGCGGCGGACCCGGCGGCTGGCACGAGACGACGCTTCGCCTCACCTGCCTCAACCCGATGGGCCAGTTCCGCGTGCTGGACAAGGCGGCGGCGATCGCCTGACGACTTGCCCGGGCCGCCGGTGGTGGTGACGGCGGCCCGGGCGCTTTGGCCCGCGCGCGGACGCGCGGGGGCAGAACGGGGAGCGACGAGAGATGAGACGGATCGGGACACAGGTTCGGCTGACGGAGGACGAGCGCGGACGGCTCGTCGACGAGTTGCGGTTCTGGCAGAACCGCTCCGCGTCGTTCTACGAGAACCGCGAGCGGGAGACGAAGGCGTTCTACCAGGTGTGGAAGGGGCAGAACGTGAGCGGCGTGCGCCAGGACACGGACGAGAAGATGGCGTGGCCGTTCGACGGCGCGAGCGACCAGCGCGTGCGGTGGGGCGACACGGCGTTCCAGGACCTGCTCGCGCTCGTGATCGTCGCGCTGGACGGCGCGAAGGTCGAGGTGACGTGTGACGGGACGGCGCAGGGGCAGAAGCGCGCCGCCGCGATCCAGAAGGTCCTGAAGTGGTGCCGGCGCAAGCTCGGCGCGAAGTGGTACATGCAGATTTCGGCGCTGCTGCGCTACATGATGGTCGATTCGCCCGCGATCGCGGCGATGGACGTGGAGTGGGCGGTGAAGCGCACGCTCGGCGTCGGGACGCTGGAGTTCGAGAAGGTGCAGGGCGAATACCAGGCGTGGCGCGTCAACCAGACGAACGACATCGCGCCGGAAGACGCGGCGGCGGAGTTCGCGACGGCGGTCATGACGCGCGACGAGGCGGACGGCTACGGCCTCGTCACGGCGTTCCTGACGGGCGTGAAAGGCGTGCCGGAGGGCGACGCGGACGCGGTCGCCGAGGCGCTGTCGGAGGAGGGCGAATGCGAATGCCGCCTCGCGGCGGACAGGTGGGAGGGGCCGGACATCCGCGCGCTGCGGTTCGGCGACGACTTCATGATCCCGGAGAGCTGCGAGGACTTCGACTACGCCGACCCGCTCTTCCGGAGCGACTGGTACACGGAGACGCAGCTCCGCGAGCTGGCGTCCGAGGGCGAATGGGACAGGGCGTGGGTCGAGGAGACGCTGCAGCACAAGGGCGCGACGTTCTACGACACGCGCGACTACCGCGACGCGCAGGACATGAAGAACGTCGTCAACGTCGTCTGGTTCTACACGACCGAGACGACGGCGGACGGCGACACGGTGCGCTACGAGACGCTGCTCTCGCTCGCGTCGGGGTCGGCGTTCGGCAAGCGGATCGTGCGGAGCCGGCGCGGCAAGTGGGACACGGTGTTCTTCCGGCGCGAGGTGCTGGCCGGAAACCTCACCGCGTCGCGCGGCCTTGCGCGCCTCTGCGCGCCCGACCAGGGGCTGGCGAAGGAGATCAGGGACTTCGCGAACGACAACGCGATCGTCAGCTCGCTGCCGGCTGTCAAGGCCAAGGGCGCGCGCGTCCGGGACGTGATGCTGGAGCCGTTCGGGATCCTGAACATGGGGCAGGGCGACGACGTCGCGTGGATGAACCCGCCGCCCTATCCGGCCGCCGCGAAGGAGATGGTCAAGGAGATCCGCGACGACCTGCTGGCGTTCCTCGGACTCTCGAACGGCGAGACCGACGTCTCGACGCGGACGCAGAGCTTCGTCACGACCATGCTCGCGCAGTTCCGCGAGCTGTACGTGCGGCTCGTGGAGTGCGCGCAGGACTACGCGAGCGACGCGGCGCTGATGACGGTCACGAACGCGACCGACCTCACGGGCGTCCGGCACGAGGACCTTGACGGCGACTTCCAGCTCGCGCTGGAGTTCAACCCCGCGAACATCAACCACAAGGACCTCATCGAGCGCGTGACGGCCCTTGCGCAGGTGCTCGCGCCGTATGACTCGAAGAACGAGATGGACAGGTTGCCGATTCTGCGCAGCGTCATGTCGCAGATGTTCCCGGAGATCGCGGACGAGAGCTTCCGCAGCCCGGAGGAGCTGACGGCGGACGACGTGAAGGACGAGCAGGACAACTTCGTGAAGATCAAGGCGGGCATCGCGCCGACGGTGGACACGGAGGGGAAGTGGAACTACCCGGCGCGGCTGGAGTTCTACCAGCGGCTGCAGCAGGAGAACCCGGACGCCATCGCGGAGATGTCGGAGGTGTCGCAGGCGATCTTCCAGCGGCACGTCCAGGCGCTGGAGCAGCAGGCGCGGCAGTTCGGCGAGAACGCGGCGATCGGGCGCACGGGCGTCCGGGGCGTCGAGGCGGAACAGTGAGGAGGGCGGCATGGCGGACACGAGGAGAGATTCGGGCGAGTACTATCCGGGCGGGCGCGTGCTGGCGAAGCCGGGCACGGCGGCGGAGCAGGTCGCGGTCGTGCGGTGGTCGGACATCCAGGGTAAGCCCGACTTCGGCGGCGTCGCGGAGATCGGCGCACGCTACACGCAGAAGGACGTGAAGGACAAGGTGAACGAAATCGTCAAGACGCTTTCGGGAAAGGGAGGGAAATGAGCATGCTGGCATTCGCGGCGGTGATCGCCGCGTCGGCGCTGACCGCGCCGCTGGAGGAGATCTACAATGACGCGCCGGTCGTCACGAACGTGACGTTCGACGGCCTCGCGACGTCCGCCGAGGTGGCGGCGGCGACGAATGCCGCGACACGCGCGGCGGCGTCTGCGGCGAAGACCTACGCGGACGGCGCGACCAACGCGGTGGCGAAAGCCCTGCGCGGCGAGATCGCGGCGGCGACCAACGGCGTGCCGGAGGCGCTCGCGTCCCAAGCGTCCTCCCTGTCCTCTCTGTCCTCGACCGTCTCGGCGCACACGAACCGCACGGACAACCCGCACGGCGTCACCGCCGCGCAGGTCGGCGCGTACACCAAGGCGCAGGCGGACGCGAAGGTGTCCGCCGCGACGAACGGGCTGCTGCGGACGGAGAGCGACCCGACCGTGCCCGCATGGGCCAAGGCCGCGACGAAGCCGACGTACACGGCAAGCGAGGTGGGCGCGCTCGCGTCCACGGTGACGCACCTCTCCGGCGACGTGCCGACGAGCCGCAAGGTGAACGGCAAGGCGCTCTCGGCGGACGTGACGCTCGGCGCGGCGGACGTCGGCGCGTACACCAAGGCGCAGGCCGACGCGAATGTGGCGGCGTCGGTCGCGTCCGCCACGAACGCGCTCGCCGGGAAGATCGTCGCCCCGGAGACCATCGCGACGAACCTCGTCAAGACGGTGCTGGCCAGCTCGCTGTTCAACCTGACCTACGACCCGACGCTCCAGGTGACGTGGCGCAAGGAGGCCGACGGGGGCGTCTTCTACGAGAGGTGCTACACGAACGTGAACATGACGGGGGTTGCTCCATGAGGACGATTGCTTTCCTGTTTCTTGCGGCTGTCCTTGCGCCGTGCGCGAACGCACGGACGAACGGGTTCTTCACCTCGGCGGTCGAGTCGAGGTATGTGTTCGGCTTGGACGGCGCGAGGTGCGAGGTGCTGGACGGGGAGGTCGTCGCCGCCCGGCCTGTGGCGATGCTGATGACCTTCCCGGACGGCGCGGCGATCGCGGCCGACGGGATCACGCCGACGGCGAACTTCACGAACATCAACGGGGTCGCCCACACGCGCGTCCTCGTCGACTTCTCGTGCAACTTCGACTGGAGGGGATGGCATCCGTTCATCCAGCACGTGACGTTTGGCGGCGTCAGGTCGCGGCTCGAACTCCAGGACGATTGCGTCTACCTCGGCACGGGCAGCAGGGAGGGCGTGTCGGGCTACACGCACGGATGGCACGGATACGTGGTCGGCTACGCGCCGTCCGACCTGGGCGGGTACTACGCGGTCTCCGTCGAGCCGGAACCGTATGACGGCGACGAGCATGGTGCGGTCGTCGTCACGCCGTCCGGCGAGGAGACGGACGCGGCGCGGCGGTACGTCATGGTGGACCAGAGGGGGAACGTCGATCCGCCCGGCGTGCTGGCCACGCGGGGGCTGGCGGAGTCGAACGAGGTCCGCATCGCCGCCGCCGAGGCCTCCGCGTCGGCCCTCTCGAACGAGACGGCCAAGGCCGTGTCCGCGATCGACGACCTCGCCGCGTCGATCATCGGGAACGAGGTCGTGGTCTACGAGGACGACTTCATCTACTCGCTCGGCGACGCCGTCGCGATCTCGACGAACTGCCTCTGCCGCATCTACGACTTCCGGGCGAAGCAGGCGACCGTGACGGTGGACGGCGTGGCGTGCGACCGCTCGTGGGTCTACTTCGGGTTCACCGAGAACGTCGGCAGCCTCAACCCGGTCGCGCAGTTCAGGGACTCGCTCTCGTCCGAGATCGACTGGGGCGAGGTGACGTGCGGGACGCCGGAGGCGCAGGAGCACGAGTTCACGGTCGGCGGCGACACCTTCGCCTACTGCTACAGGATGTCCGTGGACATCCCGAAGACCTACTCCGCCGCGTTCATCCGCGTGTTCACGGAGATCACGGCGCAGGTCGGCGACGGGTCGGTCCTGGACGTCGTCGGCGGGCTGTCGGGGGGGCTGACGGGGACGGTCACGCTGTCCGGCGGCGGACAGGTCGAGTTCGTGGGCGGCCTCGCCGTCGAGCCCGCCGGGACGCAGGAAGGAGGGGAATGATGTCCGAAGCCGTCGAAAGCTGCCGGTGGCTGCTGGCGCATGCGTGCGTGTCCGCCCTGCTGGCCCTCGCGCTCGGCGCGGCGCTCTTCGCGTTCCGACGGCGGATCTCGTCCGCCGCAAGGCTCGTCCGCCGCCATCCCGTGCAGTCGTGCGTCCTCGCGCCCCTCGCGCTCGCGCTTGTCGTCTACGGCGGGAGCAAGCCGGACCCGATCACGCCGCAGGTCAAGGGCATCACGCTGGGCGAGCCGATGGAGACGCCCGGCAGGGTCGACCTGGCGTGGGAGCCGGACGAGGGGACGGAGATCCTCTCGAACCAGCTCGTGCGCGTCTGCTGGCGCGACGCGGACAACCCGTATTGGCGTGTCGCCGCCGAGGGGTACGGCATCACGAACGCCAGCGTCACCGGCTTCTTCGTCAACCGCGACACCGACTGGCAGGTCGTCGTCAGCCCGACGAACGCCGTCGAGTTCACGGATGCGGAGACCAGGGAACTGCTGGACGGAGGCGACGAATGACGCGCATGGCCATCCTGCTGTTGCTGCTCGCGGCTTCCGCCGCCCGTGCGGATGGGGACGCCGCGCCGGGCGTGACGAACGTCGTCAGCGGGATCCGCCGCGTCAGGGGGTGGCGCCGCCAGTACGTTCAGGTCTCCCCCGACGGGGATCTGGTCGATCCGAGCGGCCGCCTGGTCCCCTTCGCCGACGAGGCGGGGCGGAGCAACCGCGTCCACGGCATAATGCGGACGCTCGGCACCGCGCACGCCGGGCTGACGAACGCGCTGCAGACGCTCGTCAGCAAGACGAACCAGATTCCGGAGCGCGGCATCGCGCTCCGGCTCTCGATGAAGCCCGGCCCGTCGCGCGCGAACTTCTACGCCTACGCGCCGCACGAGACGAGCGACGGCACGAACGACACGGTGCGGTACTACTTCAGCCACGCGCTGGAGGCGCCGCCGAAGGTCCAGCGGCGCTACCGCAACGGACGGCAGACCGCCTTCGTCGAGGGCGCGTGGCAGGGCTACACGACGAACGGCGTCACCGTCACGGACGCGCAGGGCGTCGCGTGGCACGGGTGCAACGCCTGCACGTTCGCCCGCCCGGCCTGGGCCAGGGGCTATCCCGCGCGCCCGAACCGGCATCCCGCGCTGGGGCATCCGGAAAGCGGCTTCGACTTCGCGGGCGCGACCGTCTTCGTGGACGGGCGCAGGACGCTGACGGGCTACGTCACGAACGGGACGGAGCGGATCTACTTCGACAACGGCGTCTACAAGGGCGCGGAAAGCATCACGGAGGACACGACGGAATGAAGACCATCGCAACCCTGTCGGCCTGCCTCATGGCGGCATCGGCCGCGTTCGGGCTCACGGACACCGAACGCCAGTACCTGCACAACCTCGCGACGCGGCCCCGATGCGTGAGCCGCGCCACGGTCGTCGTCGGCGGAAAGACGAACGTCGTCGAGACGTGGCGGCGCGGCCCGTACGAGTGGGCGCAGACGAACCTTCCGCGCCGCGTGATCGGCGCCGTCCAGGCAAACACGTTCGCGGAGCGGCTGGAGGCCCTGCGCGCCGAGGCGCAGAGGTGGCGCATCGAGCACGCGGCGGCGACCAACCGCATCGAGACGTTCCGGGCGTTCGTGGTGGCCCGCCGGGACAAGACCGCGAGCTGGACGGCCCGCGAGATCTACCAGGCGATCCTCGACAGGATCGACGGGAAGGAGGAGGCGCAATGACCTGCACGGCACTACTCCTCGCCGCCTCGCTCGCGTGGGGCGCGCCGCCCGCAAGCGCGGACACGCCCACGGTCACGTTCGCGGCCGGCGCCCGTATCGGCCCCTCGCGCCGCGAGCGGACATTGGCGATGCGCAGGGCGCTGAAGGTGGACGAGGCGACGCGCGAGGCGAAGCGGTACGAGTCGCAGCGGCGCAGGCTCAACCGCGCGGCGGAGGCGTTCTGGAAATTGGGCCGTCCGTCGAACGCCGTCACGCGCGTGAACGTCGACTTCAGGACGGGCGACGTCCTCGTGGAGTGGCAGGACGGCTCGAAGGTCCTGCGCAGGTTCGACCGCAACGCCGCGAAGAAGGATGCGAAGCGCGTCAAAGCGAGACGGATGAGGGAGGAGTCGAAATGGCGGTACGACTACGATCACGGCGTGTGGACGAACGCCGCCGGGTGGTACTGCGCCATTGGCGGACAGCGTCCGGACAGTCTGCTTGGCGACGGTTGCGGCGCGACAAAGGAGGACTGACCGATGTGCGACCACGAGCATTTCAACACCCTGCGCGACCGCGTGGACGCGCTGGAGGATTCCGTCAAGGTCTACCACGCGAAGACCGACGAGCAGATCAAGACGCTCTTCGCCGCGTGCAAGGAGAACAACGACACCGCCAAGACGTTCCTGAAGACGCTCGTCTGGACGGTCGTCCTCGTCGCCGTCCTCGGCATGCTGGGGCTTCTCTACGGCGCGCTCGGCGACCACGGCTTCAACGCCGTCACGACCGCCGCGCAGGGGGTGACGCGATGAGACTTTACCCAGGATCTGTGGCGCTTGGCGCGGGGGTGCGTAGAGAGGGAGGCGCGGCCTTTGTCCGTTGTCGCGTTTCCTCCGCGCCTTCCTCGCTCCGTTCCCTCCGCGTTGGGCGTCGCAGACCCGCCTTGAATTTCTCACGCGGAGCGTCTCGGCCTCTGCGACCTCTGCGGTCTCCGCGTGAGGCAATCCGTGTCAATCCGTGAAATCTGCGGTTGACCACAAAACAAACAAAGGAGAAAACCGAAAATGAAGAAGCTCACTGAAATCGCAATCGCCGCGCTCGCGAAGCTCGTCACGGCGGAGACTGTCGCGACGCTCGCCGGCAAGGTCGCCGCGCGCCTCATGGCTCGCGCCCGCAAGTCCGACCGCTGGGAGGACGTCAAGCGCGCCAACCGCTACCTGAAGAACGTCACCGCCGTGCTTGATCGCGTCTACGAGGACGACACGCTCACGGCGGAGGAGGAGGCCGAACTCGGCAAGGCGCTCGCGGCGGGCCTCGACCCGAAGCTCGCGCTCAACTACCTCGCCGACAAGGCGGCGGGCAGGGGCGGCACGTCCGAGGCGTCCGGCACGACGGCGGAGGCCGATGCGTGAGCGGAGCGACCGTCATTGGCCTCGCGCTCGTCCTCGCGATCCTCGTCACCCTCGTTGCGGCTGCGGCGAAGGTGGCGCGGCGCGCGGACGACGCGGCGCGGAAATCCGAAATCGAGAATCTGAAAAGGGAACTCAAAGATGAAATCCATTCTGGCGGCAACGTCAATCGCATCGTGGCTCTGCGTCAGCGGCTGCGGAAGCTTGGCGCGCTGTGAGCCGGTGCTGGTGGGCGGCGGCGCGAAGATGTACTACCGCGCGGGGGAGGCGGTGCCGGGCGTCCCCGCGTCCGCGAACGCGGGCGGCTACTACCTGCTGTCGGCGGACGACTTCGAGAAGGTGCTGAACCCATGAAGACAGTCAAGTTTGGGACAATCCTTGAGAACGCCGCGCGGCTCGCCGGGCGGCAGGTCGCGACGATGGGCGTGCCGGAGAACTGGCGCGCGCTCGCCGCGCTCGCGCTCGGCGACGGGCTGCGGCGTCTCGCGGCCGAGAAGTTCCCCCTGCTGCAGCGCGTCGAGTACCGCCGCTACCGTCCGGACTGGATCTCGAACGTCGGCTGGACGAAGGGCCAGGAGTGCTGGTTCGGCGACGCCTACTGGCGGCTGGAGGCCGAGGCGGGCACGGGCGCGCCGTCCGACGACGGGAGCGGCTGGCGGCGGCTGGACATGGCCGAGGTCGTGGCGTTCGTCGCCTTCGACCAGCCGTGGGAGCCGGTCGCGATGGACGGCGCGTCGGTGGACTTCACGCGCTTCGCCTACGAGGCCGACCCGAAGCTGAACCCGACGGCGACGCCGCTGAAGGTTGCCGGCATGACCGGGCTGGGCGTGATCCTCCAGGCGCCCGCGCCGACGGGCGTCTACGTCAGGTTCGTGCCGAAGCACCCGAACGTGAGCTTCGTCGAGTGGTCGCAGGCGGCGGCCTACGAGGCGGGCGACGTCGTCTACCTGACGCGGACGAAGGACTGCTACCAGTGCGCGGCGGACGTCGCGGCGGGCGGCAAGTCCCCCGCCGAGGACGGGAGGAACTGGTTTCCGCTGCGGATCCCAGACGCGTTCGAGGGCTACCTGACGCGCCTGGCGTCCGTCGACCTGCTGACGGAAGACCAGGGCAAGTACCAGACGCGCGCCGCCGCCGACAAGGAGTTCGACGAGCTGTGCGCGCGGCATCACGAGGGCAACGGCGAGACCCGCATCCGGACCGGGCGGTTCCGCTGAAGGGAAGGAAGGGGCGTGACATGGCGCTGAACGAGACAGAGAGGGCCGCCGCCGCCGCGATCGTCAACGGCTGGCTGTGGCAGCCGGCGGAAGGGCACAACTACCGCTACCGCTACGCCACGCGGACTCTGACGCGGTTCTGCGAGGCGGCGAGCCTCCAGCCGGACGAGATGCGGCTCGTCATCGAGTTCCTGAAGGACCAGGAGATCGGCGACGGGGGCATCTCGCTCATGAACCGCACCGTCGACCTCGGCACGGGCTGGAAGGCGAAGGACGCCTGGTACCAGACGATGCCCGGCGAGCGGTGGGGCAACACCGAATCGACGAAGGTGCGCATCTACCAGATCCTCTTCCAGGCGCCGGCGGACGCCAAGGAAGGCGACGGCCCGTACCTCGTCGAGAACGGCTGCCAGTACAGGGTGAGCCACACGTTCTACTGGGACGTGGAGGCCCTGCCGTCCGTCCCGGCGTCGGCGAGCGGCGTGGCGTATGCGCTGCAGGGCGTGACGCGCGACCGCGAGACGGGACTCTTCAGCTGCGTCATCGAGAAGCGCGAGCGCGTCCAGCAGGACATCGCCGAGTACGTCTCGTCCGAGACGTCGTTCGCGACGACGAAGGACGAACAGCACCTCGGCGTCAAGGCGGACAGGGTCGCGGCGACGGGCAAGGCCGCAAGCGTCTCGAACGGGGCGATGGTGCGGCGGCGCGTCTCGAAGAACGCCGACTGCACGAGCGACGTACAGAACGAGACGGTCACGGAGAAGGCCGTCGCGGGCGCGTCCGAGACCGTCAGCGTCTCCCTGACGGGGACGGCGAAGCGCACGGTGAACCGCAGCATGGCGGCAAAGGCCGCGACGTCGGGCCTCGACGTCGGGGAGAGCGTCACGAACGAGCAGACGGAGGGCGGGCGGTGGACGCAGACGATCGTGAGGCTCGTGCGCAACGCCCTCCTGCGCATCTCCGAGTCGTGCCGAAAGACGCTCTTCGAGCATGTCCACGCGACGGTGGACGTGCAGACGGAGAAGCCGGACTTCGACCACGTCTCCGAGGCGGGGGGCGGCGTGACGGTCGAGAAGACGGTCGCGCGGACGGAGGACGGCTCGTACCGCGTGACGGAACAGGCGACGGAGGAGAAGGGCGTCGCGAACGCCGTCGTGACGGCGCGGAAGACCCTGCGCGGCACGACCGTGACGACGCTCGACCGCAACCAGGCGTCCGCCGCCTCGACGGACAAACTGGCGGTCGGCGACGAGGTGCAGGTCGAGAAGACGCCCGGCGGGCTCTACAACAACCGCGTCACGCGGGCGGGGGCGGACGCGGCGGGGGAGATCGCCGCGTCGTGCGAGAAGTCGGGCGACGTCACGCACGTGGACACGGCGGTCACGAACGCCACGGCGGCGGACGCCGCGCTCGGCACGCACGTCACGGCGTCCGCGAACGTCGTCACGCGGCGGACGGCGCGCGTGCAGGAGAACGGCACCGTGGACGTCGAGACGGTGACGGAGACGCACATCCCAAAGACGACGGGCGAGATGTCCGCCGGGTCGGCGAACGCGGCGGTCACGGTGACGGCCGGCATCAACCAGGTGGATGTCCCGTCGCCGGGCGCGGGCGGGCAGAACGTCGTCAAGCGCGTCTCCGCGACGCCAAACGGGCACGGCTCGTTCACGACGAACGAGACGACCGAGACATACACGCCCGCCACCGCGAAGCACGAGACGAAGTGGGCGACGGAGACGGCCTCGACGACGGTGACGCGGCACGACACGGAGACGGAGAAGACGGTCAGCGGCGACTACGGCGAGACGTCCGCGACGCCGGACGACAACGGCGCGGCGACGACCTCCGTGACGACCTACACGCCGAATGAGGTCGATTCGGGCTGGATCGAGTGGACGTCCGAGGTGAAGACGCCGAGCGGCACGTCCACGTACAAGCACGGGATCCGCATCTTCTGCAACAAGGAGAAGGTTCCGAAGCCGGAGTCCGGGACGGACTGCAGCGTGAACGCGCGCATCAACAAGTTCGGGCTCTACGACGGCAGCCTCTCCTACTCGACCCTGACCGGCTGGACGCGGGACACGGGGGCGGGGGCGGTCGGCGGCAGCGTGGGCGGCACGGCGACGCTCGACCAGTACAAGCACGACGCGCTCGGCCGGACGTGGAAGCGCACCGTCACGGTGGCGACGCGGACGTACTACGGCAGCGGCAACGACGGGGCGGAGGCGAGCGACCAGGCGAACGAACGCCACGTCGCGGGGCTGACGCTCAAGGGGCGCACCTACGCGGTCGGCTCGCCGAGCGAGGGCGCGTGGACGCTTCAGGCATGACGGCAAGGAAAGGAGATGACATGGCAAAGGACACATTCGAGGAGATTCACGGGAATGCGGGCGGGACGATCCGAACGGGGCCGAACCTCGGCGCGGCGGTCGCCACGGCAGAGGCCACGTGCGCGGCGCAGGAGGCAGGTGGCGGCGCGGTCGGCGGCGCGGCGCCGACCGCGCCGGTTCCGTTGCCGCGCCTGTCGAGCTTCAGTGTCTACTACGACCAGAGCGACAAGACGCTGAAGATGGTCGATCCGCAGGTCTTCGGCCCGAACGGCACGATCATCTGCGGCCTGCCGGAAGGCATCACGGACGGGACGTACTACTGCAACGTCCTGAAGCAGAAGAAGAGCGGAATTTACATCGCGAAGATCGAGACGACCGACGCGAACGAGGACGACGGCTACAAGCAGGTGTGCAGCGTGAAGCTCTTCACGCTCGAAGGCTCTGACTTCAGGCAGTTCCACGCGGGGGCGATCACTGTGCCGGGCGGCGAAGGCGTGAAGTCGCTGACGGGCGACAAGGAGGGCTCGCAGCCCGTCAAGGGAGACGTCGCGGTCTCCGCCGACCGGACGGGGCTCAAGGTCGTGACGGAGGCCGTGGCGGGGGACGGCTCCGAGACGGAAGTCGAGTCGATGCGGATCGAGGTCGAGGGGCTGGGCGATGACGAGGCGGTCGCGCTCCGCGAGGTCAAGGACGGAGCGTCGGGGGAGACGGTCGCGCGCGTCATGGGGACGGCGGACGTCGAGCTCCCCGCCGGCGTCACCTCCCTCAACGAGGCGACGGGCGACGTCAGCGTCATCGGCGGCGAGAACATCGAGGTCACGACCGACGGGAACACGATCACGGTCTCCTACCGGGAGGGCAAGGAGCCCGACGAGCCGCCGGGCGCCGACCCCTGCGCGCACGACGACGTCGGCGGCGAGGGCGGCGGCATCTCCGCGTCAGGCGGCGCGACCGGCATGGGCGACACGCCGGCCGGCGGCGTCCCGGCTGGCGGCGTCCCGGCTGGCGGCGACGCCCACCCCGGCGACAACGACTGCAACTGCAACTGACTTCAAGGAGCGAGAACCTATGGCAACCTACAAGATCATCGGAAAGCGGTTTCTCCGCAAGTACACGGCGGACGTCCGCACGCCCGTCTACGCGGCGGCGACGGACGCCGCGCGCATCGTCGCGGAGTTCTGCAACGTGCCCTGGGAGGCCTCTCCCGTCCGCCGGGCGGAGATGCCGCCGCACGGCGACGAGGCGAACCCCGCGAACCGCGAGTGCTTCGACGCCGCGCTCTTCTGCGCGGAGCATTCGGACGGCCTCCACCGCGCCTGCGCCAACGCCGCCGTCTACCGCTTCACGCTCCCGGACGCGGCGGTCGGCGCGTCCCTCTCGTCCCTCTCCGTCACGGTGACGAGCGACCCCTACAACGCGAACGGCGCGCGCCTCCACGTCTTCACGAGCGCGACGGGCGAGATCCCGACGAGCTGCCGCGCGGTGCGCGGCGACGGCGCGGACGGCGAGCCGCTGGCGGACGGGACGACTTCCGCCGGCGTCGCGCCGCGCGAGACGAGGACGGTGAGCAAGAAGGACTACTGGCACCCCGTGACGGCAACGGCGACGCTCGCGCCGACGGGCGGGCTCGCCCTCAAGAAGTACCTCTTCGTCGCGGTCGTCCTGGAGAGCTACGCGACGACGCGCGGCAACTGGCTGGAGGGGTCGTCGTTCATCGACAACCTCGTCACCGTCGAGACGTCCGCAGCCGTCAGCGGCTGGACGGACGGCGGGACCTACGACCTCTCGGGCGGCACGGCGCGCTCCTTCGCCGTCGTCGAGGGCGGCGTCATGGCGGCGCGGCCGGCGGGCGACGGCGGCGTGCGCGCCCTCACCGTCCAGCGCACCGGCGACGACTTCGCGAGGACGCACGCCGCGCCCGAAGACGCCGCCGCCGCGCTCTACCGCCGCGCGCAAGTCGCCGGCATCCGCACCCTCGACCTCTCCGGCGGATTCTCCGCCGCGACGTTCGCCACGCCGTTCCTCTCCGGCGCGGCGAAGAACGTCTCCGTCTTCCCCGCCCTGTCCCCGAGCGCGAACCGCGTCGTCAACGGCGCGGTCGTCGCCGACGCGGACAAGTACACGACCGTGACCGGCGACTTCGCCGCGGGCACTTTCCCGGACCTCCAGGGGATGTTCGTCGTCTCCACGACGACGAGCACGGGCGCCAACGCGAAGCTGTCCTCCTCGAACACCCTCGCGTCGGCCGCTTCCGGCGACGTCGCGACGAACCTCGCAGACCTCAAGAGCATGATCGTCGCCGACGGAGGGATCGGATCGGCAGGCTACCTCCACCGTACGGGATCGTCAAGCCCTGTCTTCCTCTGCACGAAAAAGAGCTTTCCGACCGCGTCAGCGGGCTCTTATGGAAACCCTCTAAGCGCAACCCTGTCGGGCGGGAAGGTCACTCTCGTGGGGGCTCCTTCCGTGACGTGGCAGAATTGCGGCGGCAAGGCTCTCATCGTCCCGGCCTACTCCTACGGGACGACCTATGCCACGAATGAGCTGATAACATATCCGCTTTGTCACAACGCGACCGCGAAGACGATTACAGTATTCAGCAGCACCGTCGTGCCAGAAATCGCCTACGTCGGAACGGTGACGGCGATCCGCCCGCTGTTCGTGCCAAGGTCGATGGCGCAGATCGCGTTTATCGTCTCGGGCGACCTCGAGTCCGTCTTTGGCGTGCCGTGCAGGAACTTCGCGCTCGTGACGATCTCGCAAGACGGCGAGACGGTGTCCGCGATCGTGCCGGAATGCGACGCGCTCATCACGCCCGACAGCTACAGGAACTTCGCCGTGTCAGTCCCCGTCTGCGGCGGGAACTTCGTGATGGACGAGTTCTACGTGACGGGCGGCTTCACGACCCTCGGCGGCGAGCCCTGCGAGATCGCCGCGCACGTCTCCGGCACGACCGTCACCCCGATCGCGCTCCCGGCGGGGACGCGCCCGCCCGAATACTTCCTCTTCTGCGACGCGGCGGGCGCGACGGCCGGAAAGTCCGCGTTCTGGGTCGATGCGCAGCCCGATGCGGCGGACTTCACGACCTACGCCGCCCCGAAGGCGGCGGTCACGGACGCGCAGTCGGCGTTCGGGCTGCGGCGGCTCTACGCCGACCTCTACGGCGGCGCGCTGCCGGCGGCGACCGTCTCCGCGACGGCGAGGCCGGGCGCGGCGTTCGTCGTGCGGGGCGACGAGATCGCGGTCAGGACCGGCGCGGGCGACGACGACGTGGCGAGCGCGAAGTGCTGGAACCTGTCGGCGTCCGTCCTCGTCGTGCCGTTCTCGTGCCCGCGAGACTTCTGCGCGAGCCGGGTCAGGCTCGACTGGCCTGCCGTCGCGGCGACGGCGGGGGCGAGGGTGAACGTCTGGCTGAAGCGCGGCGAGTACCTGCGCGCCTACCCGACGAGCTACCCGAAGGAGCTCTTCACGGGCGAGGCGAGGGAGTCCGGCGGGTGGGAGCTCGTCGGCACCGTCACCCCGGCGAACGCGACGGCGGGCACGGCGACGCTCGACGTCGACCCGATCACGGACGACACGGCGACGCTGATGTTCGTCGCGTTCGTCGGGCAGGACGACTTCAACCCGTCCGCCGACATGGCGCTCCCTCGCGGCATCGGGGCCTTGAACGTCAACGAGGTCACGGGCACGCAGAGCGGCCTCGACACGGGCTTCAGTCCGGACATCACGCTTCTGGGAGAAATCGGGAAATGAAAGCATCATGAAGAAGAGAACACTCATCGCCGCCGCGCACGTCGTCCTGGCGCATGCCGGCCCCGCCGCCCTCACAGGCCCGGCGGTGACGTCGATACCGTCAACGGCAAAGGGCACACAGGAGTTTTACGCGAAATGGATCTAACCTGACAACAAGAGTTGGACGACCACACGAGCCTCGACGCATGAAATCGTCATGGCTGTGGGTTGGCCGAATTTTCCCTTCGAGGCGGTTGCTGGCGCGCTTGGACGGGTGTATGACAAGAAAGTGACATTGGCCGTGGAAGTTGCTCATGCCGCCGTCCGCGCCGCCGTCTTGAGCGTGGATCGCTCGCGCCAGTAGGT
>DCMF01000008.1 GCA_002321305.1 Verrucomicrobia bacterium UBA1629
ATTGGCGGGGCTGGCGGGAGTCGAACCCACAACCCTCAGATTCGTAGTCTGATGCTCTATCCAGTTGAGCTACAGCCCCAAAACGAAAACAGTGCGTAGTATATCAAAAACGCAGGGTGCCGCGCAAGGGGGTATTTGAAAATTTTTAGATTTCCTGCCAAAAAAGTTTTGACTGCCAGCGTTCCGTCCACTTCTTGAGGCACATCAGAGACAGCGAGTCCGAGGGCGACAACCCTCGGACTCGCCGCAAAACAAGGCCAACCGCGAAGTGCCTACTGGATGACCACCGTCCGCTGCTCGTAATGGCCAGGCTGCCAAATGCGCACGACCGTGCCGTTCGCCTGGACCTGGTCGATGTAGCGGCCCTCCACCCAGACGTTCTGCACCTGCGTGACAGGCGCAACGACAGTCGTCGGCTGGACAACCACGGGCTGCGTGACGACCGTCGGCGTCGTCACCACGGTC
The DNA here is from genome assembly GCA_002321305.1 of Verrucomicrobia bacterium UBA1629. GTDB lineage: Bacteria > Verrucomicrobiota > Kiritimatiellia > RFP12 > UBA1067 > UBA1067. The sequence continues at coordinate 466 of DCMF01000008.1, forward strand.
GGCGTCGCGACGACGACCGGCGCCGGCTCGACGACCGTCCGCGCGGCAACTGCGCCGCCAATGACGCCACCGACAAAGCCCGGCCAGAAGTTCCGTCCGCCACGCCCCCAGAACCCGTCGCTCGGACGATGGTGCGGCGCGCCATGGCGCGGCGGCGGCGGCGGACGATGACCGCCGCCAGGGCCGCCCGGACCCGGCCCGCCAGGACGCGCCAGGCAGACCCCGGCGCAGAGGATCGCGGCGACCGCGAATGAAATCGTTCTCTTGCTGCTGTTCATGTTCGTGTTCCTTTCATGCTTCCTTTTGAGTTTTCCGTTTGTCCTTATTTTGCCTTACATGAGTGACAGGCGAAAAGCCATCCAGAATCTGACAGGAAATTTTACCACAGACACAGGGGCTACGTCAACGAGGCCAAGGCCATTTTCCGTTCGACCGCGCCCAGCCTAACCAAATCCTAACAATTTCCTCATTCAGACCTCACAGTCTTTTGAGATAATTCGCGGCGACAATGAAGGAAAAGAAGGAGAAGAAGCGTATGCACAAGGAACTGAAGACCCGAATCGAGGTCGTCGCCGCGATTGCGGCGGTCGCGGCCCTGTACCTGCTGAACTGGCTCATGGGCAACCTGCCGTAACGGAGCGAACGCCATGAACGACTACATTCAGCTGACGGTCGCCGTCCTCGGCGGTCTTGCCCTCTTCGTCTACGGCATGGGCCTCATGAGCGACGGCCTCAAGGAGACCGCCGGCGAGAAGATGAAGGCCGCGCTCGGCTACATGACGAAGAACCGCCTCTTCGCGATTCTCGCGGGCACGGCCGTGACGGCGCTCATCCAGAGCTCGTCCGCGACGAGCGTCATGACGGTCGGCTTCGTGAACGCCGGCCTCATCTCGCTCCAGCAGGCCATCGGCGTCATCTTCGGCGCGAACATCGGCACGACCGTGACGGGACAGATCGTCTCGCTCAAGCTCGACGACCTCGCCCTTCCGGCCGTCACGCTCGGCGTCGTCGGCCTCATGGTCGCCAAGCGCACCGTCGCGCGCGGCGTCTGGCGCACCGTCCTCGGCTTCGGCCTCCTCTTCTTCGGCATGTCGATGATGTCGCAGGAGCTGAAGGTCCTCGCGAAGGCCCCCGGCTTCGTCGCGTTCTTCTCGCGCTTCGACTGCACGCCGGGCGCGAGCGGCTACCTGCCGCCGCTCGCCGTCCTCGGCGCGGTCACCGTCGGCACGCTCTGCACGATGCTCGTGCAGAGCTCGTCCGCCACGATCGGCATCACCATCGCGCTCGCCGAGACGGGCGTCATCTCGCTCTGGACGGCCGTCCCGATCGTCCTCGGCGACAACATCGGCACGACGATCACCGCCGCGCTCGCCGCGATCGGCGGCAACGCGAACGCGCGGCGGACGGCGCTCGCGCACGCGCTCTTCAACGTGTTCGGCACGGTCTTCGTCCTCGTCAGCTTCGGCTTCGTCTTCACGAACGCCGACAAGGTGGCCGCGCCGGCCTTCTTCCACCTCGTCGATCTCTGCACGGACGGCAACGGCTTCGCGGGCGAGACGCCCGGCCGCCACGTCGCGATGGCGCACACGATCTTCAACGTGGCGAACGTCATCGTCCAGGCGCCGTTCATCCCGCTCCTCGCGCGGCTCTGCTCGCGCCTGATCGCCGACGACCGGACGGCGCGCGTCCAGGCGCTGGAGCCGCACCTGCTCGCCGCGCCCGCCCTCGCGCTCCACGCCGTGCGGCTCGCGCTCGGCGACATGACGCGGCGCGCGTGGACGATCTCGTCCGTCGCGCTCAACAACTGCCTCGGCCGCGCGAACGTGGACGAGGAGTCCGTGCAGAACGCCGAGAAGGAGATCGACGAGATGCAGTCGCACATCCGCGACTACCTCGTCGCCCTCTCGCAGCGCAAGCTGACCGAGCGGCAGGCGCAGGCCCTTCCGGAGCTCGTCCACTGCGCCAACGACGCCGAGCGCATCTCGGACATCGCGGTGAAGATCTACCGCAAGACGGCGCGCATCCGGCGGCAGGGGCTTTCGGACGACCTGATCGAGGAGATGACCGACCTCATCGGTCACCTGCGCGGCTTCGCCCACGAGACCGTGCACGTCCTGCGCAAGGGCGGCGCGCTGACCCGGGACCCGGACGACGTCGAGGCCACGATCCGCAGGGAGGCCAAGGCGCTGTCGCGGCACTATTCGGAGGCGCTGTGCAGCACGACGGGCGACGGCCCGCACGACACGGCGTTCCTGACGGTGCTTGCCGGCATCCGCGACGTGTCCCGCCACATCGGCAACATCGCCGAGCGCATCCCCGCACTGGGGTGAAGCGGCGGCAGCGCTGCCGCACAAAAAAACTGTTCGTCGCCGCGCCCTCGCCTTTCATCGGGGCAGATCTCTATAAAGTCTGTCACACGAGGCTTTATCTATTGATGGGGCGTCTTCTGCCGCAACCCGGAGGTGTCATGGGCTAAAGGGAAGGCGCGACTTCGACCTGACGGTCGGAGAGGTTGCGCATCCCGGCGTCGAACGCCGCGCCGACGAGCGTCACCTTCTTCCCGCAGCGGAGCCACTTCTCGGCGTAGCCCTTCGCCTTGATCTGCGCGAGCGCAACGGCCGCCGTGCCGTCCAGCTTGAACTCGAAGACGTACACGCCGCGCGGCGTCTCCACGACCGCGTCCACGCGGCCCCGGTTCGTCCAGCACTCCGCGTGCGTCCGCGCCCCGATCAGCACGAACACCGCGTAGAACAGCGACTGGTAGTACTTCTCCCGCTTCAGCGTGACGTTCGCCGGGATGTTCGCGAAGAAGCACGAGAGCGCGTCCAGCATGTCGTCCACGTCGTCCGCCCGCAGGGCCTCCATCATCTGCGTCAGCAGCGAGGCGTGCTCGAAGCCGTCGAGGTGCGAGAACGCGACCGACAGGGACTCGTTGAACGCCTTGCGCACCTCGTAGTTCGGGCAGACGAGCCGGTAGAGCCGCTCCTCGCCCTCCTGGCGCGTCCCGCCGATCGTGAGGTAGCCCGTCTGGTAGAGGAGCGAGATCAGGGCCGGCCTGTCCGGCTCGTAGACCGAGAACGACGTCTGCGAGACCTCGATCTCGTCCAGGAGGACGGGATTCCTCTCCATGAGCTTCAGGAGGAACGTCGGCGTCCCCGTCTCGAACCAGTACGGGTCGAACTTCCCGGACGAGAGGCACTTGCCGACCGAGACGGGATTGAAGACCGGCACGGCGTTCTCCTCGAAGCGGTAGCCGTCGTACCAGCGGACGAGCCGCGCGAACGTCGCCTCGGCGTCGAGGCCCTGCCTCGTGCCGAGCGCCGCGAGCGACTCCGGAAAGTTCGCCTTCACCTCCTCGTGCGTGTAGCCGAAGAGCGTCGCGACGCGCGCGTCCATCGAGAACTCGTTCAGGTTGTTGAGGTCGGAGAAGATCGACACCTTCGAGAACTTCGAGACGCCCGTCATGAACGCGAAGCGCTGAAGGCCCTCGCACGTCTTGATGACGGAGTAGAACGCCTTGAGCACGTCGCGGATGTCGTTCACGTCCGGCTTGCCGAGGTGCCCGAGGAGCGGCTTGTCGTACTCGTCCACGAGCAGGACGACCCGACCGTCCTTCCCGTGCGCGGGATCGGGCTTCCCGTCCGCCCCGACATTCCGATTCGCAATGTCCGTCAGAAGCAGGTTGAACTGGTTGGAAATGTCGGCCCCGCCGCGCAGGGGCACCTCCAGCCGTTCCGCCTCCTTCAGGAGCATGAGGCTGATCCGTTCCTTCACCTCGGCCAGCGTCTCGCCCTGGCAGCTGCCCATGTCGAGCTTGAGGACGGGATACGTCTTCGACCAGTCCCAGTCCGGCTCGATGGCAAGACCTTCGAACAAATCGCGCCGCCCCTCGAAGAGGCACTGGAGCGTGGAGACGGCGAGCGACTTCCCGAAGCGGCGCGGCCGCGCGATGAAGAACTGCTTGCCGAGCGAGCCGTCCGCCAGCGTCTTCAGGATCGCCGTCTTGTCCACGTAGACGTACCCTCCCTCACGGACGTCCACGAACGAATAGGTGTCTGTCGCAATCTTCTCCATGCCGCACATTATACCATAAACGGCACGTCCGCCGCCTCTCCCGAATGCGCGAGTCCTCCTGCTCCTTTTACGGGTTTTCAACGCAAAGCCCCGGAAGCCGCAGACACCGGCTGGGGCGGCGGCGTCCAGACGCGCTCCAGCGTCGCCGCGCGCATCAGGCCTTTTCGATCTTCTCGACGAGCGCCGCCTTCAGCGTCTCGAACTCGGGCGAAGCCATCGCCTTGTCGTTCCAGTCGATGAAGGTCTGCTGCAGGTCCATGAAGAACGCGCGCGCCTTGTCCTTCTCCGTGAAGGCGTAGGTCGCGAGCAGCGCCTTCTCCACGACGTCGAACATGATGCGCTGGCGCGCGACGGGCGTCGTCGCGTCCGCCTCGCTGAAGGCGTTCTGCTGCAGGTACACCGCGTCAAGGAACTCGGCCTTCAGGTACGTCGTGAAGTCCTCGAGGGACGTGCCCTCCTCGCCGACGACCTTCATCATCTGGCCGACCTCGTTGCCCTTGCGCAGGATCGCGCGCGCCCGTTCGACGCGGCCCTGCTCGATGACCGAGTTGTAGTGGCTCCACGAGTCGAGCGGGTCGATCGCCGGATAGCGGCGCGCGTCCGACCGCGCACGCGAAAGGCCGTGGAAGCCGCCGACGACCTTCAGCGTCGCCTGCGTCACCGGCTCGTCGAAGTTGCCGCCCGCCGGCGAGACCGTGCCGCCGATCGTGACCGAGCCCGTCGCGCCGTTCCGGAGGCGCACGCGTCCCGCGCGCTCGTAGAACGCCGCGATGCGCGACTCCAGGTAGGCAGGGAACGCCTCCTCGCCCGGAATCTCCTCCAGGCGGCCCGACAGCTCGCGCATCGCCTGCGCCCAGCGCGAGGTCGAGTCCGCGAGGACGAGCACGTTGAGCCCCATCTGGCGGAAGTATTCCGCGAGCGTGACGGCCGTGTAGACGGACGCCTCGCGCGACGCGACCGGCATCGACGACGTGTTGCAGATGATGACCGTGCGCTTCATGAGCGACTGGCCCGTCTTCGGATCGACGATCTCCGGGAACTCCTTCAGCGTCTCGACGACCTCGCCCGCGCGCTCGCCGCACGCGGCGGAGATCACGACGTCGACCTTCGCGTAGCGCGCCGTCGTCTGCTGCAGGACCGTCTTGCCCGCGCCGAACGGACCCGGAATGCAGTACGTGCCGCCGACGGCGACGGGGAAGAACGTGTCGATCGTGCGCACCGTCGTCTCCAGCGTCTCCTCCGGGGCAAGGCGCTCGACGAAGCACTTGATCGGCACCTTCACCGGCCAGCGCTGGAGCATCGTGACGGGGATAGGTTCGGAAACTTTGGCGGTTTGGGACGTTTCAGCGGGAATGAGTTCGGCGATCGTCTCGGTGACCGTGTAGTCGCCGGCGGGGGCGACCGTCTTCACGGTGTAGACGCCGCGAAACGCGAACGGCACCATGATCTTGTGGCCCGGCATCGTCTTGTTGTCGAAGATGCCCTCCGTGACCCAGCCGAGGTAGTCGCCCGCGCGCACGCGGTCGCCGGGCTTCGCGAGCGGATGGAAGTCCCACTTCCGGTCGCGCGGCAGGCCCGGCAGGTAAAGCCCGCGCTGGAGGAAGAACGCCGCGTCCTTCGAGATCTTTCCGGCTTCCTTCGCGAGGTCGGCGAGCGGGTTCTGCAGGCCGTCGTAGACCTGCGCGAGCAGGCCCGGCCCCAGTTCCGCCGCGAGCAGTTCGCCCGTGAACTCGACGTCCGTGCCGACCTCGAGGTCCGTCGTGGACTCGAAGACCTGCAGGTCGCAGCGTTCGCCGCGCACGCGCACGATCTCGGCCATCAGCCGCTTGTCGCCCAGCTTCGCGTAGCCGACCTCGTTCTGCGCCACCGCGCCGTCGAAGCGGACGGTGATCATGTTTCCGTTGACACCCGTGATTTTGCCTGTCGTCATAAGGAGAAAAGGTTTAGTTTAGGTTAAATTCGTTTCTTTGACTTGGGGGACACGGGAGGCGCGAGAGACAAGAGTCTCAAGTCGCTCCTGTCCCCTCAAGCCCCTCCTGTCACACACGCTCATTTCAAGCCCCTTCGATCCGCGTTTCGGCGGTCAGCCGGTCGAACGCGGCATTGCCGGCGTCGGTCGAGATCTTCGCCCGCCGCAGCGCGATCCGGAGGCGAATCGCATACGTCGCGAGCGCGCCCCTGCCCAGCGGGCTCGTCGGCGGCGTCAGTTCCCCGGCGGCGTCCCACCAGACACGATCCAGCAGCTCGTCGCGCTTCAGGACGTCCCGCTCCTGAAAGCACGCGAGGACGCGGCTCTTCCAGTAGAGCGAACAGCCGTCCGCCGCATGGCGGAACTTCGCGTCGCCGCCGCGCGCCTCGACGAGCGCGTTCCTGAGCTGCGTCTCGAGGTCCGTCCATGCGGACGGGATCTCGACGTCGGCAAGCGACGCGAACTTCTCCCACGTGATCGCGGGCGGCTCGCCGAACCGCAGCGCCGGAAGGCTCGCGACGATGTAGTCGGTGCTCATTGGAGAAGCGCGGCCAGGTCGGGACGCAGACGCTTGGCGAGTTCGGCGGCGATGACCTCGCCCGTGAAGGCGTGCTCGACGCGCCCGCCGTCCAGCCGCACGGAGAAGCCCGTGCCGAGCGCCTCGTCCGTGACGAGCGTGAAGTCCTTCAGCGCGGCGGCCTGCGCCTTGAGCGCGGCGGCGAGCTTCGCGCCCGCGACGATCTCGCCCGGCCCCGTCAGGTCGCGGATCGCGGCGGCGACGAGATCCGTCGCCGTCTTCCCGTCCGCCAGCGCGGCCTCGACGTCCTTCGCGAGCAGCCGCTCCAGCAGCGCCGTCACCGACTCCTTCACGCCCAGCACGACGTCGCGCGCGGCCTGTTTCACCGTCTCCGCCGCGCGTGCCTGATAGTCGGCGGCGGCCTTTTCGGCGGACGCCTTCGCCTGCGCGGCGGCGGCCTCGGCCTCCTTCACGATCGCCGCGGCCTTCGCCTGGGCGTCACCGACGATGCGCGCGGCCTCGGCGTTCGCCTTCTCGACGCCGTCGCGGTTGATTTTCTCCAGCAGTCCCTGCAGGTCTTCCATTCGTGGCACTCCTCTCCTTGAAATTGGGCGCGATTATATCCTTTTGTTGCGCGCAGGTCAAGGGCGGCGCGAATCCGGGACAGGGCTTCGCATGAAAAGGAGAACGATCACTGCGCGACAGTCGCACTCGCGTCTTTGTTCGGCGGCT
>DCMF01000111.1 GCA_002321305.1 Verrucomicrobia bacterium UBA1629
ACAAACGGATTAGACAGGGGGGTAATGTGATATACTGTCGCCATTGTTTTTCTCATCACATAAAAAGGACTCAAGACCATGAAGCAGTTCATCCAGAAAAGCGAAGGCGGACGGGAACGCGGAATCGCATGCGGCAGCCGAGGGCTGGCCCTTGGTTTCCTGCTGTCTGCGGCGCTCGCGGCGCAGGGCGCGGCGGTGACGGTCACGTCCGGGATGTTCTCGTCGGCTGGCGTCCAGTCCGGCGACGCCGTCACGGTCATGGGATCGTGCGAAAACGACATCGAGGGCCTGTCCCTCCAGTCGCTTGCGTTCGCGGGTTCCGATTCCTGCGAGCTGACGGGCAAGGACTTGACGCTCGGCGCGGGCGGGCTGGTCGCCGGTTCGGACGACGCGGACACGACGGCCGTCACGAACGCGGTGCGCTGCCGCATCGCGCTTTCGGCCGCGCAGACCTGGGCGATCCGGGGGACGGGCCGCGAACTTCACCTGCACGGGCCGCTCGACACGACGACGGCCGCCCATGCGCTCACCCGCGCCGGCACGGGCGTCTGGCGGCTTTACGCCGACACGTTCGGCGACGGCGACATCACGCTGGACAAGGATGACGGCACGACCTACGCCTATGGCCCGAACTGCGCGTTCGGCAGCGCGAAGTCGATGCTCACGATCAAGGGCAAAAACATTAACTGGAACGATGGGTTTCGTGGTGGCGCGAGGCTGCACCTGTGCGGCACGGTTGTCAGCAACGGTGTCGTGAAGTTCGACGGCGTCGGACACGACCGGCACGCTGGGCGTCACGGAGGGGGCGCTCGTCCTGACGGCGGACGCTGCCTGGCGGAACACGACGAACGTTCTCGTGGCGGGGACGGCGACGCTGTCCGTCTCGAACGCCGCCACGTTCGCGGCCAGGCCCGCCGTGTCGGTGGCCGACGGGGCGAAGCTGGATCTCGCGTTCGCGGGGCGGGCCAAGGTCGCCACGCTGACGCTCGGCGAGACGACCTACCGCACGGGCGTCTTCGGCGCGGTTGGCTCTGGCGCGGCCAACGAGACGGCGGCCCTCACGGGGAGCGGGCGCCTGGTTGTCGGCAAGCAGGGCATTGCCCTGATCATTCGGTAAGAGAGGGGACGGCATGCGTTGGGGGACACGAAAGGCAGTCGCCGCCGGACGGCTCGTCGCCGTCCTCGTCCTCGTCTGCGCGGCGGCGTGGGCACGCGGCGAGGCGAACCTGCTGGCGAACGGCGACTTCAAGTCGGGCCTCGTCCCCTGGCGCGGCAACAGCTACGGCGGCGGGGCGGGTTCGGTCGGCGTCGCCTACACGGGCGGCGGCGAGGACGAGCGCGCGTTCGCGCGCCTCGTGAAGACGCGCGGTCCCGGCGGTGCGCAGCTCTTCCAGTCGGCGTCCCTGCCGAAGGGCATCGGCTCGCTTCGCCTTACGTTCCGGGCGAAGGGCTGTCCCGCGAACGTCTACGTGAAGTTCCTGAAGGCCGACGGGAAGACGCCGTTTCTCGACTCGCTCGGACGTCCCACGCAGGCGAAGGTCGTCTTCGGCGGCGCGTCCGACTGGAAGCCCGTCGAGACTGTTCTCAAGGTCCCGGCGGCGGCGCAGGACGCGGGCGGAACGGTCGTCGTCCATTTTGGCATTCTCGCGGGCGCGTCCGAGAATGTCCTCCTGCTGGACGACGTTGCGCTCGCGCCCATGGCGGACGGCGAGGTTCGGGCGCCGAAGCCGCTGACCTTCGCGTTCGCGCCGACGCCCGCGCCCGACGCGAGCTACCGTCCCGTCGAGCCGGTCGCGGACTTCACGGTCGAGGCGCGCGACGGACTGCTCCTGCGCGACGGGAAGCCGCACTTCTGGGTCGGCAACGGCGTCGATCTCGGCTCCGCGCACGCGACGCCGGTCGGGCTCTGGCTCGCGAAGCTGCAGGGGCAGGAGTTCGTCTGCCCGACGGACGGCATCGACTGGACGGCGAAGCTCGACGGCGACACGCTGACGCTCGGCGCGACGCGTGTGCCGGCCGCGAATCTCGCCTGGATCCGCGAGGCCCAGCGCCTCGGCCTGCTGGCGGAAGTGCTTGTCACCTCGCGCTACTTCAAGTACAGCAGCCTCAAGAAGCTCGCGCAGGCGCACCCTGACTTCGGCGCGTTCCACTACGACGCGGGGCACTACCTTTCGCTCGACACGGGACATCCCGTCGGGCGTCGCCTGCTGGCCGAAAAGCGAAAGGGCCTCCTGACGCAGCTCGGAGACGACCCGAAGATCGTCCTTGAATTCGCCCGCGAGCCGGGGCCGGAGCCGAGCAGCCGGCGCGTGCGCGCGGCGTTTGTCGCGTGGGCGCAACGCAAGTACGGCGATCTCGCGACGGCCAATGCCGTCTGGCGGACGCGCTACGGCGACTGGGCCGAAGTCGAGCCGCCGCACCTGCCGGAGGACGTCATCCATTCGGGCGGACACGTGCGAAAGCTCGAACTGCGCGCGTGGGCGCGGAAGAACCGCTTCGAGATGTACTACGACTGGCTCGCCTTCGCGCAGGAGGACGTCGCGTCGTGCCTAGCGGGCGAGGTCGCCGACGTGAAGGCGTTCGCGCCGAAGGTCCTGACGACGTTCGACGTGCGCGGGCACCATTCGGCCAGCGACGACTACATGGCCGTCCTGCCGGCGGCGGTCGACCGTCTCTTCGACATCTTCGAGCTGCACGACGGCTACCGCGCCTACTACTACGACGACACGCCCTACGACCTCCAGACGCTGCGCGTCGCGACGAGCTTCCAGCTGTTCAAGTACGGCTTCTTCCGCGCGAACACGACGAAGCCGCTGTGGAACGCGGAGGACATCGTCGGGCAGGTCCGGTCGGCGAGCGCGTCCGAAAGCGCGATGGCGAAGAACGACCTCGGCCGCCTCATGGACGGCGACTGGGACTTCCGCCGGGACGGCGACGAGGAATGGGGCCGGATCCGCGTCCCGTCGGCCTGGGACGCGCAGGAGAAGTGGAAGGGGTACACGGGCACGGCCTGGTACCGCCGTCCGTTCACGGTCGAGCGGCGCTATGCCGACGACTACGCCGACGGCTCGCGCAAGTTCTATTTCGTCGGCAAGGGCATCGCGCAGGCGGGCACCGTCTGGGTGAACGGGCACGAGGTCGGGCGCGTCAAGGGTTGGGCGACGCCGTTCAGGTTCGACGTCGGCTGCTATCTCAGGTTCGGCGGGGACAACGAACTGCTGATCCGAGCCGAGGGCAACGGCGGCTACCTGAACGGTCTGCGCGGCTACTACCACATCCTGCCGCAGGACATGCTCGCCGAGTCGCTTCCCTTCGGCGAGCGGCAGTACCGGGCCATGCTGTGGATGTATTTCGCCCACGGGTCGAGCGCGGTCAGCGTCTGGAACTGGGGGGCGGACACCTACCGGCCCTACTTCCCGGCGCTCATCGACCGCATCAACGCCTGCGCGGAACGCGTCCAGGACGCCTTGCGCGCGCCGCGGCGCGGCAAGGTCGCGATGCTCTATCCGTATCTCTACGCGCGGGGGCTGCCGTTCGCGCCGTTCATCGCGCGCGACGCCGTGCGGCTCGACTGGTTCAACGCGCTCGTCTTCAGCGGCTGCGAGCCGGACGTCCTCTCGGAGGAGACCCTGTGGACGCGCCTTGACCCGGCGGCGTATCCCGTCCTCTTCGCGCCGCAGTGTGACCTCGTGAAGGACCGCACCTGGGCGGCGGTGAAGGCGTATCTTGCGAAGGGCGGCCGCGTCGTGGCGACGGACGGCTCCTTCGCCCGGACGTTCGGACGCTTCGCCGCGACGGATGCCGCCGCGCAGCCGAACGTGACGCGCCTCCCGGAGAGCCTGGAGATGGAGGCGCTGCAGGCGGCGTTCCGTCCGTTCCTGCCGCCGGACGACCTGCCGCTCGCGGTCGAGGCGGACGGCGAGACGCCGCTCCTGCACAAGGTCTTCGCGCGACAGGGCGACTTCGCCTTCCTCTATTTCCACAACTGGGGCGGAAAGGACAAGCGCGTGTCGTTCCGTCTGCCGCCGGCGGTGGACGGCTGGAAGCTCGTCCCGATGGATGGCGACTTCCGCGCCGAATCGGGCCGCGTGTCGGTCGTCGTGCCGTCGCAGGAGCCGGCGGTGGCGCTGCTCGCGCGCGACGGCGGCTTCTCCTACGAGACGCCGGCGTCCGTCAAGGTGCGCGCGGACGAGCTGCGGCGGCTCCAGGCGCTGGACGCGGGGGCGGAGGCGCGGCCGGGGCGTCCGAAGGCGCTCTTCTTCAAGTCGGCGCGCGAGGGCGACATGCGGGTCGGCGCCGAGGTCTACCTGGAACTCTGCGCGGCGATCCGCGCGGCGGGCTATGACATCGAAAGCGTGCCGAGCGCGGCGTGGACGCCGGAGCGGCTGGCGGCCTACCGGCTCGTCGTCCTCCCGGAGACGGCGACGGCGCACCTCCGCCCGACGCTGGAGGACGGGGCGGCGCTGTCCAATCTCGTCGCATGGGTGAAGGCCGGCGGACGTCTCTTCTGTCCGGTCTATTCGGCCGACACGCTTAACGCACAGGGACTGCTCGTGCGGCGCGGACATCTGCGTCCGCTGGGCGTCGAGGGGTTTGGCGGCACGGCATGGCGCGCGACGGGCTTCGCCTATGGCGACGTGCACCAGGTCGTGACGGACAACATCGACCGGGGACATCCGCTCGGCGCGGGCGTGGCGTCCGTCTCGCTCTACCATGACCGGGCGCTGCGCCTGACGAAGGGCTCGCCGCTCCGTCCGGTCGTCTCGTTCCCGGCGGACGCCTCCGGCCCCGGCGCGGGCGGTCCGGTCATTGTCGCCGGCGCGGTCGGCAAGGGCCGCGTCGTCGTCTCGTCCGACGTGATGCTCTTCCAGCCCTACCGCATCGACAGGGCCGACAACGCGCGGCTCCTGAAGAATCTTGTGGACTACCTGACGCTGGACGGCGACTGACCGTTGAGGGCGCGCGTTGGCATATTCACAAGTCTCTTTCCCTCGTCTGCCTATGCGCGGACACGTCAGAAATATGCTATAATGCGCACTGTCAAATCTCTGCAAAAGGACACGGGGAATGCCAAGACTGCTTCATAACCTGCTCTGCAACGTTTCGCGAAGATACCGCGTGACGCATTGTGACAGCGTCGATGACCTTTCGCCGCGATACAGCCGCAAGCTCCGCGAGAGCTGCCGCGAGATGGACGGGCGAAGCTGGTCGAACGCCCGCGACATGATGCGGGACCTCCTTGCGGAGATCGACGAGGAGGAACGGGGCGAAAAGGCGTCTGTTCGCAAGGCGGCGATGTTTGCATGACGCGAGTCCTGAAGTCGACAAGTCAGTACAAGCGCGACCTGAAGCGGTACAGGCACGACGCGGACTTGATTTCGACATTGACGAAGGTCATTTCCGACCTCGCGGCGGATATCCCGTTGAAAGCGTCCATGCGAGACCATGACCTTCACAACAACTGGGAAGGCTGCCGTGAATGCCACGTCAAGCCAGACGTCCTGCTTGTCTACCGCAAGACGGACGGAGAGATCCATATGCTGTTGCTTGAAAGGCTTGGCTCTCATTCCAACCTGTTCGGCTGATGGTTCGCAGGAAGTTCTTTGGCACGGATGCCTTTCTCTCTCTCTATTATGCGCAAACGGATAAGACTTGACGGCGGGATATGATATACTTCGCATTCGGAAAAACACCATTGGAGGTTTGAAGAATGCAGAAGAGAGTTTCGCTGAAGAGCGTGTCGTCCGTTGCCGTCTGTGCCATGTGCGCTGCGGGCGCGGCGACGGATGCGTTGGCATGGGACGTGGAGCATGACGAGGTCGCGCAGCTGACGGGCGAGTTCCTGCCGTGCGAGATGAAGGCGTTCTTCGACTTCGACGACTTCGGCATCCTGCTCGCGAACTGCCATGCGCCGGACATGATCCACTGGCCGATGGCGGACGGCAAGCGCCGCTACGCGACGCTCGACGAGGTGGCCGCGCACGTCGGCGCGGCGGACGCGGCAGTGCTGAAGGGGCTTGGCTTCGACAATGCCGGATGGTTTCATTCGCCGAAGGCCAAGGGCGCGCTGATCGGACTGCTCGCACGGGCGTTCGGGCGCGGCGACCACCGTGCGGCGGCCTACTACCTCGCCGTCCTGACCCACACCTACGCGGACGAAAGCGCGCTCAACCATCCGCCGATCCTGCAGTTCGTGCAGTATTCCGACTTCGCCGGCGTCCGGTATCCGAACCGCAAGGTCGAGCCGGGCGCGAAGAACGTGTTCGGCTTCCGCTCGGACGGGTTCATCGTCCACCGCGCGCGGCAGCTGCTCGCCGGCTTCGCGCCGCAGGCGCCGGACGGGCCGTTCGGCGCGGTCGTGCTCGACTTCGTCGCCGACACGGTGCGCCAGTCGGCCTACGCCGCCGAGAAGGAGGGGCTGATCGCGTTCGCGCCGCGTCCCGCCGCGCAGGAGGCCCTTGCGGAGCTCGTCGCGATGCAGATCCGTACGCTCGTCACGATGGCGTGGACGGCGTGGGTGCGCCGCGCGCCGGACGCCGCGCTGCCCGGCCCGGACTTCGAGGCCGCCTACTGCGCCGCCGTCGATCGGGTCATCCCGACGGTCGACCCGTCGCGGCAGTTCGTGTTCGACGGGCTCTTCGACCTGTCAAGGAATCCGCCGAACCCGAAGGGCACGGTCGCACTCGTCTGCGAAGCCTACACGGCGCCGACGTTCAGCGCGCTCGCCTACGTCGGGCGGATGCTCGGCGCGAGCGCGGCGCGGACGCTGCGCGACAGCGGCTGGGCGGTCAAGCCGATTTCGCTCTACGACATCCGCAGGCCGGACACGCTCCCCGACCCGCAGTCGGACGTCCGCCTCATGCTGGTTGCGGGCGTGAGCGGCCGCCGCTACAACGGCTCGTTTCGCGGGCCGTCGCCGGACATCGCGGCGAAGCTGAAGGCGTGGCGCGAGGCGGGCGGCAGGCTGATCTACGTCGCGGGGGACGACCCGTTCGACATTGCGGGCTTCAAGGACGTCCTCGACCTGCGTGACAACCGCGAAGTGCCCGCGTCAGAGGCATGGGCGGACGACACGGCGGCGGACTGGGCCGCGCTCCGGCTTGACTCCTTCTCCGCGCCGCTCTTCCTCTCGCTCGTGCGGTGAGGGCCTGGCGCACTTGCCCGGCACGGGTGGCGGTGCGGATGAGTGAAATGAGAGTCAGGGCAGGAACGAGGCGATCTCCCCGGCGAAGTAGAGCGGCATGATCTGGATGCGGTCGTCTTCCAGCGAGCCAAAGTTCTCTTCCGAGAGGCGGACGGCCAGGGCCAGTTTCTTCTCTTCCATGAGGATGCGAAGGCTGCGCATAGACCCTTTCCTGCCGGACTTGACTTCGATCGGCAGGGGCGCATTCCGATGCTGGATGACGAAATCCACTTCAGCCCTCCCGCCGTTCTTGTCGCGATGCCAGTAGAACAGGGCATTGTCTTCGAGCGGCGTTCCCGATTTCTTCAGCTCGTGCGAGACGAACATCTCGGCCAGTGGGCCTCGGTTCACGAACTTCGCCGGCGCGTCGCTGATCCAGTCTGCGAGATTCAGCCCCGTCTCGTACAGGTAAAGGCCAGTGTCAAGCATCATGAACTTGTTGTCTTTCGGACTGATGTCGCCGCCGAGGGGAATGCCGTTTGCGCGTGTGCAGTCGATGCGAAGGATGATTTTCGCACGCTCCATCAGGTCGGTGCAGTTCTTGGCCTTCGCATAGGTCAGCTCAAGGTCAGAGTTGGAGAACGTGAACTGCTCTCCCGTCTGCTCGACGACGGACTTGAGCGTGCGGCGGATCACGGACGGGTCGATGCGCGTCTTGTATTTCGCGAAATCTTCCTTGAGGTTCTCCATGATGTCTCGGTGTTCGTCGCGTGCCGCAAGGAAGCTCTTCGTCTCGGCATACGCCAAGACGGCGGCCGGCATGCCGCCGACGATGAGGAATGCCTTTAGGTAGTCGAGCAGCTTCCCGTGCGCGCTGTTCGAGAGGGCGCTGTCGCGCGTGGCTCGTCGCGCATGGTCGAGGATGACTTCGCCGCCGAGCGCGGACACGAACTCGGCGAAGGAAAACGGATAGACATAGATGTTCCGGACGCGACCGACCGGGATGTCGGCGCATTCGGCGAGTGCGAATTCGAGGAGCGAACCGGCGGCGATGACATGCAGGGGCTGGCGCTGTTCGTAGAGGTAGCGGAGAAGCGTCACCGCGCGCGGGCAGCGCTGGATCTCGTCCAGGAAGAGAAGCGTCCTTCCGGGGACGATACGTGTGGCGTAGCGGATTTCGATCAGAGCGAGGAGACCGGGAATGTCGAACGAACGGTTGATGAAAGCCTTGACCTCTTCGTCTGTTTCAAGGTTGATCTCGACGAAATTGTCAAATTCCTGAGCCAGATTCCGCACGGCCGTCGTTTTCCCGACTTGCCTTGCGCCGCGCATCAGAAGCGGCTTATGACGAGGGTCTCTCTGCCATTCGAGAAGGGCGGCATCAATTCGACGATTAAGATACATAAACTTCCTTTTCAATGCTATTTTGACGTATTATAGAATATCGCCGTGTCGCTTGTCAATTGGAAATCTTCAAAATTTCGCTATCTGTATTTCTTTAAGTCTTCAAAATGGAATTATTCAGACTTCATTAAGTCTTCAATTTCATGTGGCGATCGGATGTATCCGCTTCGAGCGGGCCCGTCTGCTCGTGCGCAGCGGCGTGACGGGCGAGGCGGCGGTCGCGAACCGCTTGCGGCTACGCGAGCCTGCCCTCTTTCTCCATTTCTCCACAAATGGAGAAAGAGGACGATAAAGCGAATACTGTTTCCCTCCCTGGCTATCTGGGCGAGCTGACGGCGGCCGACGTCACGGGCTATGCCGTCGGCGCGGACGTCGCGACGACGGGCGGCTTCGCGTGCTCCGACCCGTTCATCAACCGCTTCCACGCGGCGGCCGTCAACTCGATGCGCGCGAACTTCATGAGCTACCCGACCGACTGCCCCGTGCGAGACGAGCGCACCCCCTGCCAGCTCGACTCGCAGGTCTACGAGGAGACGGCGATGCTCAACTTCGACCTGCGGGCGTTCTACGCGAAATGGCTGGACGACATCGACCTCGGCGGCATCGGCGGGCGCTTCTGCCCCGACTGGATGGGCGACGGCATCGTGCTGCCGTGGCGGCACTACGTCGCCTACGCCGACCGGAACGTCCTCCGGGGCCCGGCACGGTCGAGGTCGTCGAGCCGGCCGCGCCGTCCTCTCTCCAGTGGGCGCACGGACACGTGACGATGCCGGTCGGGCGCGTCGAGGTCGCGTGGCGCCGCGACGCGGAAGGAAAGATCGTCAGGGAGCAACCGAAAGAAGCAAAACGAAAGGAACAGAAATGAAGACACGGGCAATCGTCTATGATGGAGTCGATCAGGTTCGGCTCGGAGAAGTGACCCTCCCGGCCTGCGGGCCGAAGCAGGTCGTCGCGAAGACGCTCTACACGTTCGTCTCGCCCGGCACGGAACTGCGCGTTCTCGGCGGACACTACGGGGCGGCGGGCAACTACCCGCTCGTGCCCGGCTACGCGGCGATCTCCGAGATCGTCGAGGTCGGCGCCGAGGTGCGGGGCTTCCGCGTCGGCGACCGGATCAGCTGCCGGAACGCGGTGCGCTTCGCGGACATGAACGTCATGTGGGGCGGCGAGGCCGGAATGCACGTCTACGACACCGAGACCGAGGACACGCCCGTCCTCCTGCCGCAGGGCCTGACGGACGAGCAGTGCCTGCCGTATGCGGCGGCGGAGGTCGCGGCGATCTCCCTGCGCGGCGTCTCGGCGGCGGTGAACCTCTCGGAGGACGGCGCGGCCGACCGCGTGGCGCGCATCGGCGCGGCGAAAGGGCTGCCCGAGAAGGCCCTGGACGCGACGAAGAGACGCCTTGAGTGCGAACACGGCATTGTCCTCAACCAGCCGGCGTTCACGCGCTACGTCGTCGCGTACGGCGAGATCTCGTCCTATCCGCCGGGCTACAAGGAGAACGCCGGCGTCTTCTGCCACAACAACCCGTGGATCATCATTGCCGAGACGCTGGCGGGACGCGGCGACGATGCGTTCGCGCACTGGGCGAAGATCGCGCCCAGCTACACGGAGGGGCGGTCGGAACTTCACAAGGTCGAGCCTTACGTCTATTCGCAGATGATCGCGGGCCGCGACGCGGCGAGGCCGGGCGAGGCGAAGAACTCGTGGCTGACAGGCACGGCGGCATGGAACTGGTACGCGATCTCGCAGTTCATGCTCGGCGTCAAGCCGGACTACGACGGGCTCGTCATCGATCCCTGCATCCCGAAGACGTGGAGGCGGTTCACGGTGACGCGGCGCTTCCGTGGCGGCGAATACGTCATCACCGTCCGCAACCCGGATGGCGTCGCGCGTGGTGTCGAGATCGTGCGGATGGACGGCGAGACCCTGCCGGACAACAGGTTGCCTGTCAGGCCCGGCCGCCATGTCGTCGACGTGCTGATGTCAAGCGCCCGTCGTCTCTGATCTCGGACGTCTGTCGTTGTTGATGTCGCGTGCCGGTTGCCGCCGGTTTCATTGCCCTTGCCAACCTAAACTTCATGGAATCTGCTTTCGCCGCATCCAGAAACACCCGCTCCGGGTCGAGCCGCTGCGCCAGCCCCTCCTCCAGAGATGAGAACGTCATGCGGAAATCTTCGAGAAGTTCCCGGACGACCTCGTGCATCGCCCCGTCCCCGCTTCTCGTCCCATTTCCGAGCAGGGCACTGGTCGGTGTCGGGTCCTTCGTCCCGGTCGCCTGCCGCAGACGGCTCGCCATCGCCTTGTACCGCATGAGCGTCTTGTACTTCGGGAAGAGCGCCGGCAGGTTCTCCCTCAGCCACCCCCGGATGCCGCCGTTGCGGCCCACGACGTCGCCCGCCTCGTCGAACCGGAGCGCGTTGTCGACGTAGCACTCGAGGTCGTGCAGCATCCCGCCGAGGCGGATCATGTCCTCCTTCGAGCCCTTCCGCCGCTCCCACGCCGCGAGGACGTCCGCCGGCGTCGGCTCGGGCGCGGTCGTCGTCCGCCGCGCGACCTTGCGCCGCTCGGCGGCGAGCGCCCGCCGGCGGGCCGTCTCGCGCGCGTAGTAGAAGGGGCGGCGGACGGCGCGGAGGTCGCGCAGGAGCTCGCGGCGCATGCGGTCGCGCTCGGCGGGGTCGGCGAGCGCGCGG
>DCMF01000074.1 GCA_002321305.1 Verrucomicrobia bacterium UBA1629
CAGCGTTTGGTTTCAGGGCGGCGTGACCTTCATCGGTGCGGACTTCACGGTCGGCAATCTGCTGAGGCTGTGTGGCGCGGGGAAGGTCTCCGAACCTGCGGCAGTCTATCAGACGGCCGGCGCGTTCAAGTCTGCCGACCCCAACGGCTGGATTGTCCGCATCGGGCAGGCGGAGAATGCCTACGCCGCCTACACGGTGTCGGGCGGCACGGCGGACTTCGCCGGGCTGCTGAACATCGGTTCGGGTGCGGGTTCGACCGCGCTTGTGCTGGCGGACGGCGGCGCGATCTGCGCGACGAACGGGGTGATGACGGCGAAGAGCGATGATGTTGGCGTGGCGAGCCGTTCCCTGATCCGCGTCAGCGGCGGCGGACAGTTCCGGACGACGGGCGACAATGCCTATGACCGCAGCAAGATGACGCAGCTGGCGAACGGCGATGGCGCGACGGGCGTTCTCGCCGTGACGGGCGAAGGTTCGGTCTACGAGACGGTCAGGCTGGTTCTCGGACCCGCAAGCGGCGCGGCGACGACCCGTGTGGCCGTCACGGACGGCGGCATTCTGAAGGTGGGGCGGATGTACGGCGGAAACGCCGAGGCGGCGTCCGCAAGCTGCGTCTACTTTGACGGCGGCGTGCTCAAGCCGACGTTCTGGGCCTCGTGGGCGGAAAACTACCTGAACGCGGATCAGTCCGCGCCGTCGCGGTGGGAACTCGGCGCACGCGGCATGACGGTTGACATGGCCGACCTGAAGGCGGAATCGGAAGATGTGGAGGTCACGGAGACTTCCGAGCTCATCATCAAGAACGACCTGTCCGACGCGACGGGGTGCGGCATCGCGTCCGTCACCCTGCCGACGGACGACGCGGCGTACGCGAAGGAGGCGTATTGCGGGCCGGCGTTCGTGGAGATCGAAGGGCCGGACGGCAGCTGCGGTGCGGTGGCTGTGGCGGAATGCGATCCGGCGACGCGGAAGCTGACCGGCGTCTCGATTCTGGCGTCGGGCAGTGGCTACGGCGAGACGACGAAGGTGTACGTGCGGTCGGCGGACGGACAGTCGCGCTACGGATGCGCCTACACGCTGACAGAGGCGGATCGCGCGGGCGGCAAGCTCGTGAAGCGCGGCAAGCCGACTTTGGGGCTGAGCGGCGTCAACACCTACACGGGCGGAACGACGGTCGAGGAAGGCGCGCTCAAGATCCTGGGCGACAAGTCGTTCCCCGAAAACACGCCGCTGACGGTTCGGCCGGGCGCGACGCTCGATGCCAAGGGAAAGGCGCTGACCGTTTCGACGCTGGCGGGTCATGGCGGCACGATCAACTGCGAAACGCTGACGGTGACGAAGGAACTTGAACTCACGGTCGCCGACCTCTTCGCGGCGGACGCCTCGGCGCTGTCCGTCAACGCGGCCCTTTCGTTCGGGGAGAATGTCGCCGTGAAGATCGTCGATCCCGAAAAGCTCGCAGACCATGTCCGCGACCGCAGCCGCATTGTCCTGCGCGCGGCGGGCGGGCTGACGGGCGCCGTGCCCGCCCTGTCGGGTGCGGTCGGCGAGAAGTGGTTCCTGGTGAAGTCGGGCAAATCCCTGAAGTTCGGGCCGCGCCGCGGCGTCTGCCTGATCATCCGCTGAACGTGGCAACAGTCCAACCGAAAGGAGTGCTGATGGATATCAATCGTCGTAGTTTTATCTTTGGCAGCGCCGCTGCGGCGGCGCTTGCCGCGCGCGCGACAGGCAAGACGGGATTGCGTCCGCTCAAGCCCGGCGAAAAGCGTGCGGTCGCGCTGATCGGCGTCGGCATACAGGGACGCTTTCTGCTCACGGAATTCCTCAAGCAGCGGAACGTCCGCGTCACCTGCATTTGCGACTGCGACAAGACGCGCCGTGAAGACGGCGCCGCGCGCGTGGACGCATTCTACAAGGACGGCTCCAAATGCGCGGTTGAGGCGGATTTCTGCAAGGTCCTGGAGAATCCGCTGATTGATGCGGTCTGCATCGCGACGCCGGACCACTGGCACGCCTACATCTCCGTCGAGGCGATGAAGCACGGCAAGGACGTCTACTGCGAGAAGCCGCTCACGTTCACGATCGACGAGGCGAAGAAGGTCATCGCCGCGCAGGAGAAGTACGGGCGCGTCTTCCAGACGGGCTCGATGCAGCGCAGCTGGCGCGTGTTCCGCACGGCGGTCTCGCTCGTGCGCGGCGGCGTGATCGGCGACGTGCGGTATGTGGACGCGAACTACGGACGCGGCGGCCAGAAGCTCGGCGGGCCGTCCCATCCCGTCCGCTTCTTTAACGTGCCCGAAAACGCGGCGAAGGAATCCGAGGGATTCGGCCAGCTGGGCGAATGGGGGTGGAGCCGGTGGCTCGGCCCCGCGCAGTGGCGGCCGTACTCCAATCAGCTGGCTCCCGTGGGCGTGCACAAGTTCTTCCCGATGTTCTGGCGTTTCGACGACGACATCGCCACGGGCTACAACGGCGACTGGGGGGCGCATCACCTCGACATCGCCCAGTGGGGCTTGGACATGGACGATTCGGGCCCGTACAGGATCATCCGCTCCGACGAGCCGTACTCGCTCGACCGCTATCACGGCGGGCGGCGGCAGTTCGGCATGCGCATGCTGTTCAAGGCGAAGCGGGACGGACGGGACATCGAGCTGTACCACGGGCCGTTTGGCGTCTGGGGAACCGTCTTCTACGGCACGAACGGCATCGTCGCCGTCAATCGCGGCAAGATCGCCGTCTGGCAGGGCTTTGACGCGACGGCCGAAAAGCCGACGGAGGAAATCCGCAAGGCGCTTCAGGACGTTTCGTACCAAAAGGATCGCATCGTCGCGGAATCGGTCGGACAGGATTACGGAACGGACGCCGCAGTCAAGGCGGACGAGAGGCTGGACGGCGTTCTCAAGCGGCTTGAGTCGCGCTTTGCGACCGAGATCAAACGGGCGGGCCTGTATTTCAGCGAGAACCAGATCCGCAACTTCTGCGAGTGCGTCGAGTCGCGCAAGCCGACGATCTCGCCTGCGTCGGTCGGCGGCCGCAGCGGCGCGCTGTGCATCCTCTGCAACATGTCTTACCGCTACGACACCGGTTTTGACTGGGATCCCGTCCGAATGGAAATCAAGGGCGGCAATCCGAAGGGCCTTTCGCTGAAGCGCGCTGACTACCGTGGATGGGAGATCGTCGTTTGACATGAAAACATACGCACTGTTCGGTCTCGCGGTTTGGATTGCGGGTTCCGCTGCCTTGGCGGAGACGCACGTCTACCGCACGGAGGCGCGCGGCGAAATGCGGGAGGTCGCGGCCAACTTCTGGTCGGCCCTCCCGCAGGGCAACGCGAACACGGTCGATTTGGACGCCGCCGCGCCCGGCCATGCGTTCACGGGGCTCGGGGTCTCCATCCCAGAGTCCTCGTGCTATCTGCTCGCCCGCCTGCCGACGGAACGCCGCGCGGAGATCCTGCGCACGATCTGGACGGCGGACGGCGCGGGGCTTTCCGTCGGCCGTTTGCAGATCGGCTCGAGCGACTACTCCATGCACGCCTACACCTACGACGACGTGGCGGGCGACACGGAGCTGAAGCACTTCTCGATCGAACCCGACCGCCGGTACATCCTGCCGGTCGTGAAGGAGATCCAGAAGGTCAACCCGGACGTGACGTTCTTCGCGTCCCCGTGGTCGCCGCCGGCGTGGATGAAGGACGGCGGGAACATCGCCGGAGGCCGCATGCTCGACAGGTATTTCGGCGTCTACGCCAACTACCTCGTGAAGTACGTGCAGGCGTACGCCAGGGAGGGCATTCCGATCGCGGCGCTGACCGTGCAGAACGAGCCGAACACGGATCAGTTCGGCATGTCGCCCACCTGCCTCTGGTCGGGCGAGCAGGAGACGGACTTCATCGTCAACCACCTCGCGCCCGCCCTGAAGGCGGCGGGCCTCCCGACGAAGCCCTGGCTCTGGGACCACAACTTCGACGGGACGAACCGCGTGTGGCAGGCGCTCGCGCGGAAGGGCGTGCTGGAGAGCGTCGGCGCGGTGGCGTGGCATCCGTACGTCGGCCAGCCGGAGTGGATCAAGCCGATCCACGCGAAGTACCCGACCCTGCCGATGGTCATGACGGAGATGGGACCGCACGTGGACCGCTACCGCCGCGACCTGCTCTGGTGGGGCGACTTGATGCTGCGTACGTTCAACAGCGGATGCGGCGGTTTCACGAGCTGGTGCATGGTTCTGGACGAACGCGGACAGCCGAACATCACGGGCGGCTTCCCGTGCGCGGGCTTCGTCGAGATCGACTCCGTCACAGGCGAGGCCGTGCCGAGCGAGCAGTTCAAGGCGTTCCGCCATGTCGGACGCTTCGTGCGGCGCGGCGCGGACATCCTGACGGGCTTCTGGAAGGCGGGCGGCTCGGACTGGGCGCGGCGGAACGACCGGCGCACGACCTGCGCGGCGTTCCGCAACCCCGACGGCTCGCACGTCGTCGTCATCGGCTGCAAGCCGGCGGAAGGCGACCCGTTCCTGCCCGTGCAGGTTCAAATCAAGTGCAAAGGCCGCTGGCTGATTGTTCAGGCGCTGCCGAACGCGCTCACGACGGTGACGATTTCACAGTAAGGGAAGGAAGGTGTCGTAATATGTGGACGCTTTGCGGCAAGGGCGGAAAAAGCGTATACTACGCAACACCACCAGAAAAGGAATCTGACAAGATGAAACGGATGAGAATGAAACTGTTCGTCGGCGCGTGGGCGGCGATGGCGCTGTACGTTGGCGTGTCCGGCGCGGCGGAGCAGCGGAGCGGGGAGCCTGCCGAGCTTCGCGCGGAATCGCGCATGTCCAGCCGCACAAACGATCCGACGCGCGACCCCGGCATCTTCGGCGACTACTGGTGGGCCAACCGTTTCCTCAGCAGGCATCAGGCGATCGAGAAGGTGAAGGGCGGAACTGTCGACGTCGTGCTCATTGGCGATTCCATCACGCATTTCTGGGAATGGCGGCATCCGGAGAGCTGGGCGAAGTTCACCGCCGGACGCACCGTCCTCAATCTCGGCTACGGCGGCGATTGCGTCCAACAGGTCATCTGGCGCATCGAGCATGGCGAGCTGGACGGGTATGACGCGAAGTGCGTGGTGCTGATGATCGGCACAAACAACAATTCGTCCGAGAATTCCGACCCTGCCAACGTGGCGGCGGCGATCGAGAAGATCGTCGCCATGATCCGCGCCCGCCAGCCGCGCGCGAAGATCGTCCTGCATCCGATTTTCCCGCGCGGGGCGTCCGCGTCTTCGCCGCGCCATGCGAAGGCGCGCGCGAGAAACGACAAGACCAATGCGCTGCTCAAGGCCTTCGCCGAACGCGACGGCCGGGTCGTCTGGGTGGATTTCAACGCCAAGCTGGTCGATGCGTCCGGCTGGACGCCGAAATCGTTGATGCCGGATGAAATCCATCCGTCAGACGCGGGCTACGACAGATGGATGGACGCCCTCGCGCCGGTCTTGTAGAGAAACTTGAAGAAAGGATGAGAGGATTCCCATGAAGGGAGAAGCTTCGCTGAAGATCGGGCTGCTGTCCGCCCTGGCCGCCTGCGCGGCCGGCGCGGCGACGCTGGAGGAGGACTTCAGGGATCCGCCGCGCGCGGCGGGCCCGTGGGCGTGGTGGCACTGGCAGGGAAACAACGTGACGCGCAAGGGCGTCACGCTGGACCTGGAGGCCATGCGCGATTCGGGGGTCGCGGGCGCGACGATCTTCACGATCGCCGAGCACGCCGGGCTGGGCGTCCTCTCAAACCAGGTGAACGCGGCGATGGCCTACCGCAACAGGGAATGGTGGGACGTGGTGGCGTTCGCCGTCGAGGAGGCGGCGCGTCTCGGGCTGAAAATAGGCATTCACAATAGCCCCGGCTTCTCGGTCACGGGCGGTCCGTGGATCGACCCTGCGCACGCCATGCAACGTGTTGTCTGGACGAAGCGGTCCGTTCCCGGCGGCGGATGCTGCAAAGGTACGCTCGAGCGGCCGTGGGCTAATCTTGGATTCTACCGCGACATCGCCGTCCTCGCCGTCCCCGACGGGGCGGCGGTCGCCGCGTCGGACATCCTTGACCTGACATCCCGCTGCCACGATGGCGTTCTCGACTGGCGGGCGCCCGCCGGGCGGAACTGGACGGTCTACCGCTTCGGCCACACGCCGACCGGGCAGCGGACGCATCCCGTGCCGGACGAGATCCGCAGGACGTGCCTCGAGACGGACAAGCTGTCCAGGGAGGCGACCGAGCTGCACATCCGCGAGGGGCTGGAGCCGTTGAGAAGGCGCCTCGGGCGGCACTGGGGGACGACGTTCACCCAGGTCACCGTCGACTCCTACGAGGCCGGGACGCAGAACTGGTCGCCGCGCTTCCGCGAGGACTTCGCGGAGCTGGCCGGCTACGACCCCGTGCCGTTCCTGCCGGTCCTGGACGGCCGCACGGTCGGGTCGCCGGACCGCGCGCGGGCGTTCCGCGCCGACATGGACGACGTCGTCCGGCGGCTGTTCGCCCGCAACTACCATGACGTCCTGCACGGCTGGGCGCGAAAGAGCGGCGTCGAGCTGCACCTGGAGCCCTACGGCGGCCCGTTCGACCCGTTCGAGGCGGCGGCGGCGAGCGACGTGCCGATGGTGGAGTTCTGGAACGGCGTGCCGAGCTGGCTCGGGAACAGGCCGTGGCTGTACGGCGGCTTCCCCGGCATCCCGGGGGCGGTCGGCCGCGCCCTGGGGCGCGACATCGTCGCCTCGGAGGCGTTCACGGG
>DCMF01000120.1 GCA_002321305.1 Verrucomicrobia bacterium UBA1629
CCACACTTATGCCCGAAGCCTCTAAAATCGTTTCGATGAGATAATCAAAACTCCGATCCGTATGGCTCTCGCTACCGCTTCGCAGAATAGGAAGTCACCGAAGGCAATCAAATTCCTGACAAACGGGCTCCATGATGATTGTCTTGGGCTGGCTTCTGCGAAGCCAGAATGAGCCAGCGGAGCGGTAGCGAGAGCCACAATCATCGGAGTTTGAGTTTTAACGCAATCCTCACAAAGCCCTTATTTGCGCCTAACAAAGAAAGCGCATACTGTGCGGCGATGAAAACGCAAGGGAAGGAAACGAAGAAGTGAAGACCTCCGTCGATACCGTGTTCAAGTCCGTCTGCTTCGCCGGCGCGGCCTTGGGGCTTGTCCTCGCCGTCGCGCTCGTGTGCGAGCTGGGGTTCGCCTCGTCCGGCATCTGGCGCGCAGAGGGCCTCAAGTTCCTCTTCTCGTCGAACTGGGATCCGGGTTCCGGCGCGTTCGGCGCGGCGGGGGCGCTCGTCGGCACGCTCGCGACGACAGCGCTCGCGCTCCTCTTCGCCGTGCCGCTCGCCTTCGCCGCCGCGCTGTTCGTGAACGACGCGCCGCCGTGGGCCTCCAAGCCTCTCGCGCACGCGCTTGACCTGCTCGCGGCGATTCCGAGCGTCATCTACGGCATGTGGGGGCTGTTCGTCCTCTGTCCGCTGCTGCAGGACGGCCTCGCGCGGCTCGGCGTCGAGACGACCGGCTTCGGCCTTTTGCCGTCGGCGCTCGTCCTGACGCTCATGGTGCTGCCCTATATCTCCGCCGTCATGCGCGACGTGCTTGCGCAGGCGCCCATCGCCCTCGTCGAGGCGGCGCGGGGCATCGGCTGCACGCGCTGGGAGGCCACGTGGCACGTCGTCGTGCGCGCCCAGCGGCGCGGCCTCGTCGGCAGCATCCTCATCGGCCTCGGCCGCGCCCTCGGCGAGACGATGGCCGTCCTCTTCGTCTGCGGCGGCGTGACGGAAATCCCGACGGGGCTCTTCGAGGGATGCACGACGATTGCCGCGACGCTCGCGAACGACTTCGCCGAGGCGGACGGCCTTCACAAGAGCGCGCTCTTCGGCCTCGGCGCGATTTTGCTGATGCTTGAGTTCGGCATCCAGATCGTCACGCAGCGACTGTTCAGGGACAGGTCGTAGAGAATGGGACTGAAGACGACAGACTACGGACAACGAAGAAAGGAATAACATGACGACAAGACCCGCAACTTTCCGAAAGGCGACCGACTGCGCGATGCGCGGCTTCTCCGCATGTGCGACGGCGCTGGCGCTCGGCCTCATGGCCTGGATTCTCTACGTGCTTGTGCGCGAGGGCGCGCCCGCGCTCTCGTGCGAGCTGCTGACGCACGCCTCGAAGCCCTACGGCGAGCCCGGCGGCGGCATCGCGAACGCGCTGCTCGGCACGGCGCTCATCACGGGCGGCGCGGCGGCGCTTGCGATTCCGCCCGCCCTCGCCGCCGGCATCTACCTCGCCGAGTTCGGCCGCGAAGGCCGGTTTGCAGGTGTCGTCCGCTTCACGGTGAACGCGCTGATGGGCGTGCCGAGCGTCATCGTCGGGCTTTTCGTCTATGGTGTGCTCGTCGCGACGACCGGCCACTTCTCGGGCTTCGCGGGCTCCGTCGCGCTTGCGATCCTCATGTTCCCGGTCGTCGTGCGCACGACGGAAGACCAGCTCGCGGGCGTGTCCGACACGCTGCGCGAATCGGGGCTCGCGCTCGGCGCGACGCGCGCCCGCGTCACGCTCGGCCTCGTCTGCCGCGCAGCGAAGGGCGGGCTCCTGACGGGCATCCTGCTCGCCGTCGCGCGCGTCTCGGGCGAGACGGCGCCGCTGCTCTTCACGGCGCTCTACGCCGACGCCTGGCCGACGAACTACTTCTCGGGGCCGACGGCGTCAGCCCCCGTCTTCATCACGAACGCCACGATGGACTCGCCGTTCGAGGCGATGCACCGCGTCGGCTGGGGCGCCGCGCTCGTCGTCGCCGGCGCGATCCTCGCGCTGAACGTCGTCGTGCGCGCCCTCGCCCAGCGCCGCCGCTGAAAGAAGGCGCTCGGCCTTGCGGCGAGCGCCGCAGGACGGCCGCGCCATTCGAGGTGGCTCTCGGCCTTGCGGCGAGATCGGGCGGTGGTGGTTCTCGGCCTTGCGGCGAGCGCCGCAGGACGGCCGCGCGCGAACCCGAAGCCCAGTCGCCGTCAAAAGGCTCGCCTTATCGCCGGTTGTCGTCCTGACCGCGACGCCGAAAGGCCGTCGCGCTCCTTACGCCGAAAGGCCGTCGCGATTCTTACCCAAACGCCCAGTTCAGCCCGCTGCCACGCGACCACCGAACGTAAACGCTCGCGCCCCGCGTTCGCCCGATCTCGGCGAGCGCGTCGTTGATGCCATGCCAGCCGACGCCGCGCGCCGTGCCGTCGGCGAAGACGCGCGACAGAACGAGATAGCGCCGCTCGGCGAACAGCTGCGGCTCGTCGTTCTTCGGACGGTACACCAGCTCCAGCGGGTCTTGCGATCCGCGAATGATCGGAAAGCCCCGTCGAACCAGTTCCCGAAAGACGACGCGCTCGCACGGCGAAATCCACGTGCCCGCCAGGACATACCCCTTTTCGGCCGCCACCACGAGCCGCGCGACGACCTG
Organism: Verrucomicrobia bacterium UBA1629; assembly: GCA_002321305.1. Lineage (GTDB taxonomy): Bacteria > Verrucomicrobiota > Kiritimatiellia > RFP12 > UBA1067 > UBA1067. The sequence goes on from DCMF01000120.1 coordinate 2,657, forward strand.
CGGAAACAGCTCGGACGGTATCGACCGCGACAGCCGCACTGCCGCGATTCGAACGCTTGCGTCATCGAGCCAGTCAACGCGACCGACGCCCGTCCACCACTCGTTCGCCGGCAGGCACGCCGCCGCCAGCGGCTCGACGACCTTGAGCGGCGGCGGATGGCCGTGCATCAGCGTCCATTTGCGCGGGTTGTTGTCGATGTACTTGTCGGCGAGCGTGATGATCTCGCGCGAAGGGCAGATGCGGTCGTGGTAGTTCTTCTGCCAGCGCAGCTCGACGCCCAGATCCTTCTTCGCGCGGTTGCGCGTCCAGGCCTTGAAGTTGTAGACGAACCGTCCCAGCGAGACGAGCGCGTTTTCCTGGCCGGGGCGCAGGTAGAGCCGCAGGTGAACGTGTTCGGGCATGATGATGCTGCGCTTGAGCTGCACGTCGGGCGTCCGGTCGCGCTCCCGCGCCAGTACGTGCCGCGCGAGCATGCCGACGGGCGAGTAGTCCATCCGGTCGCCGGCCACGCGCCCGAACAGCGGCACGCGCGGCTCCAGGTGGAAGGTCAGGAACATCGCCGCGCCGCGCGTGTAGTCGTACCCGTGAAAGCGCCGGAAATGCCCGATCTCGCGCGACTCGTTCATGGCCGAAAGTATAGCACGACCGCGCCGAAACCGCAAGGGGCGGTGGCTCTCGGCCTTGCGACGAGAACCGCAGGACGACCGCGCGCAAACGCGAAGCCCGTTCGCAGTCGAAAGGGGCGCCTTATCGCCGGTTGCCGTCCTGACCGCGACGCCGCGAGGCCGTCGCGCTCCTTACGCCGCGAGGCCGTCGCGCCCTAACCAAATCTTCACAAACCCCTTATCAGCACCTAACAAAGAAAGCGCATACTACGCGGCGATGAAACAGAACTACAAGATCGTCACGCGACAGCTCAACTTCTTCTACGGCGAACACCAGGCCCTGTTCGACAACGACCTCGCCGTCGAGGCGAACAAGATCACCGCCGTCATCGGCCCGTCAGGCTGCGGCAAGTCGACGCACCTCAGGATCTACAACCGCATCTACGAGCTGCATCGCGGCCAGCGGGCGGAAGGCGAAGTGCTGCTCGACGGCAAGAACATCCTCGCGCCCGACGTCGACCGGCTCGAGCTGCGGCGGCGCGTCGGCATGATCTTCCAGAAGCCGACGCCGTTCCCGATGAGCGTCTTCGACAACGTCGCCTACCCGCTCAAGCTTCACTTCAAGACGACCCGCCGCGAGATCGAGCATCGCGTCGAGGAGGCCCTGCGCGGCGCCGCCCTCTGGGACGAGGTCAAGGACAAGCTGAACGAGCCCGGCACCGCCCTCTCCGGCGGACAGCAGCAGCGCCTCTGCATCGCCCGCGCCATCGCGGCCGAGCCGGAAGTGCTGCTCATGGACGAGCCGACGAGCGCGATCGATCCCGTCGGCACGCTGAAGATCGAGGAGCTGATGGCGCGCCTGCGCACCCGCTTCACGATCGTCATCGTCACGCACAACATGCAGCAGGCCTCGCGCATCTCGGACGTCACGGCCTTCTTCTACAAGGGCCGCATCGTCGAGGTCGGCCCGACCAAGGAAATCTTCACTAACCCCAAAAACAAGCAAACGGAAGACTACGTCTCCGGGAGGTTCGGCTAACATGACCATGAAAGTACACTTCGAAGAAGCCCTCGCAGTCCTCAAGAACGACCTGCGGGAAAACGCGGAACGCGCCGAGTCCGCCGTCAAGGCGGCGCTTCGCGCCCTGGAGCGCGAGGACGCGGCCCTCGCCGACGCCGTCATCGACGGCGACACCGCCATCGACCTCGCCGAGAACGCCATCGAGGAGAAGTGCCTCGACATCCTCGCGCTCTACCAGCCCGTCGCGACCGACCTCCGCCGCGTCGTCACCATCCTCAAGACGAACGGACAGATCGAGCGCCTCGGCGACCTCGCGACCAACATCGCCGAGGACGTCATCTACCTGAAGCGCGCCGAGATCGTCCGCCACGAGCTGCCGAAGACGCCGCACGCGACCGCCTGACGCGCCGCGCTACAGGGTCGCGACGAAGCGGGCGACGGCGGCGGCCACGCCCGCCTCGTCCATCGCGTCAACGTCGCCGAGGCCGCCGAGGAACAGCGTGAACGCCCGCCACGACGAATCGAGCCACGCGGTGATCTCGGCCTCGCACGTCTTGTCGGGATCATAGCGCACGAGCAGGTTGCCCGTCACGAGGCAGAGCTCGGCGTCCGTCACGCCCGGACGCTTCAGCACGCAGTCGCGGAAGAGCCCCGCAAACTTCGCCGCGAGTTCGGGATACTGGCGCACGCCGCCGATCGCGACGCGGACGCGCCCCGGCAGGGAATGCACGATGCGGATGCCGCCGACGCACTTCAAATAGGCCTGGATGAGCGGATTCATCGTCTTCAGTCTCCCGTGCGCGAAAGCGAGCGGTGCAGCCACCAGAGCACCGCGAGCGGCGAGAACTTCGGGCCGCCGCGCCCGACGATGCCGCGCACGAACGTGACGATCAGCAGCACCGTCATCAGCGCGGGGATGTCGAAGACGCCGCCCGAACGCCGCAGGACCGCCTGGTTGAGCGCATAGTGGATGGCGTTCAGCTCGCCGCCCACAAGCGAGCGGTGGTTGCGGAACGCCGTCTCGAAGTCGAAGCCATGCGTCGCGGCGGCCACCACAAGCGACGGCGTGAGCTTCGCCGCGTCGTAGCGCACGAGCGCCGTGCCGAGGGTCGGGTTCACCGAGACGTCCGCAATGCCGTCGAGCCGCTTCAGGCTCGCGGCGAACTCCGCCATCGCCCGCGCGCGCTGCGCGAGAGAGGGAATCCGCAGCCGCAGCCGCCCGGGGAGCGCATGGACGACCTCGAGGACGCCGGTAAACGAGACCACCTGATTGAGAGCGTTTCTAGCCATGGCGCGTAGTTTATCATGGACGGGTGCGCCGCGTCAATGGCTGACGCTTCCCCTTGTGCGGCGGGGTGTATGACAAGAAAGTG
>DCMF01000135.1:0-40913 GCA_002321305.1 Verrucomicrobia bacterium UBA1629
GAGGCCGACCGCCGACACGCACGCGCGTACACGGTTCGTCTTTGTCCTTTTCATCTGTTTTTCCTTTCTGTGGTGTGCACTCCTGCACATGATGTGCGATATGATACCAAATCCCGCCGCGCCGCACAATGCCTTTTTCGGCAAAAAAAGAACACCGATCAGGCAACGCCGGCGCCTCGGCGCCTGAACCGCGCCCTTGGCGGCCACTCCCGGCAATCCCCAAGAATTTTCCGCACAGAATTCTCATTTCCCGATATCCGCGCAAAACAACCACTTTTCGGCGATTTCAATCACAGAAATTGGAGACAGCCCCCTCCGAACAACGGAGGGACTTCGCATCAAGGGGCCGTATCGCGCGCACGGGAGGCGCGCCACTGCGAAAGTGTCTGGCCCGTCAGCGCCTTGAACACGCGGCGCAGGTCGATCATGGACGCGAACCCGCTGTGGCAGTACAGCGACGCGCGGTCGCAGTCGCCGCGCCGCACCAGCTCCTTCACCCGTTCGACGCGCCGGCTGCGGATCTCGTCCAGGATCGTGTGCCCCGTGCATTCGTGGAACCGCTGGTCGGCATACGAGCGCCGACAGCCCATGACCGCGACGACATCCGGCGGCGTGATGCGCTCGGTCGCGTGCAGGCGAATGAACTCCAGCGCCCGCGCGACACGTCCGTCGCAGACGACCAGCCGTCGCGTCGAGGCGCGGCGCACGACCTGCGAAACGCCGAACGTCACCGGCCGTCCCTTCGGCAACCGCTCGCCGGAGACCAGCCGGTCCAGCTGGCGCGCGGACAGGTAGCCGCACGCCTCAAAATCCTGTTCGACGCTCGTCAGCGTCGGATCGCCGCTCTCGCAGATGTCGCGGCGGTTGTCCACGCCCATCAGCACGACTTCGTCCGGAATGCCGATGTCCGCCGCCAGGCAGGCGTTGCGGACGCGCTCGGCCTCCGCATCGTTCGCGGCGAACACGCCGCAGGGCTTCGGCAAGCCCTTCAGCCACGCCGCGAGCGCACGGGTGCGCCGCTCGCCGGATTCCGGCGCGGCGAAACAGGCGAACGCCGCGCCGCTGGCCCGCACCCGCCGCGCAAACGCCGCGCCGCGCGCACGGCTCCAGGCCCAGCCGGGATCCGCGAACGGCACGTAGGCGAAGGACGAGACGCCCTGCCGGGCCAGCTCGTCGAACGCCGCCTCCGCCACGGCGTCCGCATCGCTCGCCACGCACGCGGCCGCCGGGGCGCGGCCACGCATCTCGTCCGGCGAGCAGTCGCTGAAGACGATCGGGATTCGGCTGCGCCCGAAGACGTCTGGCACGTGCACGGACAAGAGACCGGCGTCCACGATCAGCCCGATCGGCCGCCACAGCTGCAGCAGGCCCCGGACATCCAGCGGCTCGTTCGTGCCGTCCTGCACGAGAACGCCGCCGGACGTCCGGTAGTCAAGGCGGCGCAGCGTCCACCCCGCCTTGGTCGGCATAGCGCTTGACGCCCTGCATGAGCCGCACGGACGAGTCCTCGGCCGTCAGCCGCAGGACAAGCACGCACGGTCTTCCTTCTGACAGGTCGCGTCTCATGCCGTAGGGGTCGCTCCGCAACGCCGCGCGCTCACCGCTCCCACGGCGGAGGTTCGCGGACTTCGAGGGACATGCGCGGGTCGATCCTGAACGTCGCCTCGGACGGGGAGACGATCTTGTCGAGCTCCGAAAGGAACGCGAGGTTCACCGCAACGCGGAACTGCGGGCCGAGGTCGATGTCGAGGACGCGTCCGTCCGGGTAGTGCAGTTCGATGAAGACCGGGAGCGTCCCCGGATTCTTCAGGATCACGGCGCGGATCGCCGCGACCCTCTTCTTGAGGTCGGGCGCATCGTAGCTCACCTTCAGCCGCAGCCCCTTCGAGAGCATCGGCATCGCCTCCTCCAGCGGATACGCCTCCTTCACCGTGAAGTTCAGGTCGCCGACCTGCGGATGCTCGCGGCGCACGTCCTCCTTCGCGTAGACCGTCTTGTGCGAAAGCTCGCCGCAGACGAGGACGAGCGAGTCGACCTTCGTCTCCAGCGCATTGCACTTCTCCCAGACCTTCGCGAACGCCGCGCCCTCCGCGTGGCCGCGCCCGTCGTCCAGGCCGAGAATCGCCCACTTCTGCCCGACCGTCCCGTCGGGACGCGGCTTCGGCGTCTTCACCGAACACGACGTGAGGATGCCGACGGCGCGCACGTCGAGCTTCTTCAGCAGGATCTTGTCGACGCTCCTCTTGAGCTTCGCCTTCTCCTTGTTGACGGCCTTGTCGAACGCCGCCTTGTCGCTCCACGCGACTTCGCCCTTCGCGCGGACGATGCCGCGCGCCATCGACTTGAGCGGCCAGTCCTGCTCGTCGGACTTCTTCAGCAGACCCTCGATGGACGTGTCGTCCGCCGCCTCTTCCGCGCCGTCCTCGTCGTCCGCCGCCTCCGCGTCCGCCGCCGAAGGCGCGGCGTCTTCCGAAACCGGCTCTTCCGCCGCCTCGTCCTCCTCCTTCGCCTTCTTCGCGATCAGGTCGAAGGAGAACGGCAGGTTCTGCGCGTCCTCGCGGTCGACGCGCACGACGGAGAGGTCGCCGAGGAAGTGGCGGCAGGCGGCCATCGGGTCGCCCGAGATGTAGACGCCGAGGAGGTCGCGCTCGTTCTTGAGGTCCTCGGCCGGCGCGAACGGCGGCGCGTCCTCGAGCTCCGAATCGTCCGCCTTCTCCTCGCCGCCCGACATGAGGTCGAAGAAGCTCGTCTGCGCGCTCGCCTTCTCCTTCGCACGCTGCTGCGCCTTCTTGAGCGCGTACTCGATGTTGAGGAAGAGCTTCGCGCGGTTCGGCTCCAGCGTCGAGAACGCGCCCGTGCGCGTCAGGTTCTCGAGGACGCGCTTGTTGACGAGGTTCGAGCCGCCGAGGCGCAGACAGAAGTCGAGGAAGCCCGTGTACGGCCCGTTCGCCGCGCGCTCGGCGACGATCGCCTCCGCCGCCGCGCTGCCGACGCCCTTGATGCCGCCGAGGCCGTAGCGGATGCCCTTCGAGCCCTTCGCCGGCACGAACCGCGCGCCGGACTCGTTCACGTCCGGCAGCAGCAGCTCCAGCCCGATGTCGCGCGCCTCGGCGACGAAGCCTGGGAGCTTGTCGAAGTTGCCGATTTCGGACGAGATCTGCGCGCACATGAACTCGGCCGGATAGTGCGCCTTCAGGTAGCCCGTCTGGTAGGCGACCCAGGCGTAGCACACGGCGTGCGACTTGTTGAACGCATACGAGGCGAACGCCTCCCAGTCCTTCCAGATCTTCTCGATGAGCTTCGTCGCCTCGGCCTCGTCCGCCCACTTGCCGACGCGGAACTTCGGGTTCGCCAGGCACCCCTTCACGAACTTCGCCTTGAGCTCGTTCATGATGTCCATGAGCTTCTTGCCCATCGCCTTGCGGAGCTTGTCGGACTCGCCGCGCGTGAAGCCCGCGAGGTCGCGCGAGAGAAGCATCACCTGCTCCTGGTAGACCGTGACGCCGTAGGTGTCCTTCAGGCGGCCCTCCATCTCCGGGTGGTCATAGGTGACCGGCTCGTCGCCCTGCTTGCGCGCGACGAACGTCGGGATGTAGTCCATCGGTCCCGGACGGTAGAGCGCGTTCATGGCGACGAGGTCGGTGAGGCGTTCGGGCTGCAGCGCGATGAGCCACTTCTTCATGCCCGGCGACTCGAACTGGAAGAGGCCCGTCGTCTCGCCGCGGCTGAAGAGCGCATACGTCTCCCGGTCGTCGTCCGGGATCCTGTCCGTGTCCAGCTCGCCGTCGGCGTTGCGGATCGCCTCCGGCACGCGCGGGTTGTCCCTGCCCAGCAGCGCGACGCACTCCTTCTCGACCGTCAGCGTCTTGAGGCCGAGGAAGTCCATCTTCAGGAGGCCGACCGGCTCGACGAAGTGCCCGTCGTACTGGGTCGTCAGCAGCTTGTCGCCCTGCCCTTCCGCACTTCTTCCTTCTTCCTTCTCACTTTTTCCCTTGCCTTTCCCTCCCTTCTCCGGCGTCGGCATGACGGGCAGCGTCTCGGCGATCGGGTCGCGCGAGATGATGACGCCGCAGGCGTGGACGCCCGGCTGGCGGATGCAGCCCTCCAGCCGCCCCGCGCGCTCCATGAGCTTGTGGACGACGGGGTCTTCCGAGTTGAACGCGGCCTCCAGGTCAGGCGACTCCTGGCGCGCCTTCTTGAAGTTGATCTTCGGCGTGTCGGGCACGTAGGAGGCGAGCTTGTTCGTGTCCGCGAGCGGATAGTCCATCACGCGCCCGACGTCCTTGATCGCCGATTTCGCCGCCATCTGGCCGAACGTCACGATGTGCGCGACGTGGTCGGCGCCGTACTTGCGCGTCACGTAGTCGAGCACACGCTCGCGCCCCGCGTCGTCGAAGTCGACGTCGATATCCGGCATCGAGATGCGGTCGGGGTTGAGGAAGCGCTCGAACAGGAGGTCGTACTTGAGCGGATCGACGTTGGTGATCCAGAGCGCGTACGCGACGGCCGAGCCGGCCGCCGAGCCGCGCCCCGGACCCACCCAGACGCCGCACTCCTCGCGCGCCGCGCGGATGTAGTCGCGCACGATGAGGAAGTAGCCGGGAAAGCCCATCAGCTTGATCGTGTCGAGCTCGAACTGCACGCGCTCGCGCACGTCGTCCGGGATCTTCCCGTCCCTGTCACCCCAGCGAACCGCCGCGCCCTTCCAGACCAGCTCGGCGAGGTAGTCCGCCTCGAACTTGATGCGCAGCACCTTGTCGTAGCCGCCGAGGCGGTCGAAGTTGTTCGGCTTCTGGACGTTGAACTCGGCCTTCAGCTTCTCCTCGTCAAACGCCTTCGCGTAGCCCTCCTCCGTGCCGAACGTGGGCGGGATCGCGAACTTCGGCATGATCGGCGGCGAGTCGAGCTCGTATTCCTCGATGCGGTCGGCGACCTCCTTCGTGTTCGCGATGAGCTCCGGGTTCTCCGCGAAGAGCGCGCGCATCTCCTCCTCGGTCTTGAAGTACTCCTGGCCCGTGTAGATCATGCGCTTCTCGTCGGACATCTTCTTGCCCGTCGAGAGCGCGAGCAGCACGTCGTGCGCGTCGTCGTCCGCCGCGTCGAGGAAATGCACGTCGTTCGTCGCGATGACGCGGATGTCGAGCTTCTTGCCCAGCTCCAGCATGCCCCGGACGACCTTCAGCTGCCGCTGGTAGAGATCGACGAACTCGTTCTGCGCCGAGAGCGGAATGTCCGGTCCCGACTTCACGGCCCTGTGCAGCATGACCTCCAGCGAGTAGTTCTCGCCGAAGAGGCCCTTGTACCACTTCGCGACGCGCTCGGCCTCGTCCATGCGGCCCTGGTCGATCGCGCGCGCGACCTCGCCGGCGATGCACGCCGCCGAGCAGTGCAGCCCCTCGTGGTACTTTTCGAGGAGCGCGTGGTCGATGCGCGGGCGCATGTAGAAGCCGTTGATGTGCGCCTCGCTGATGAGCCTGACGAGATTGTGGTAGCCCGTCAGGTTCATCGCGTGGAGACAGAGGTGGTGGCGGTACTCCGACTTGTCGCGCGTGCGGTAGTCGCCCGTCGAGGTGACATACGCCTCGCAGCCGAGGATCGGCTTGACGTGCACGTCCGCCAGGTCGCCGTAGGTCTTCGCCTTCTTCGAGCGGCACTCGTCGTAGAAGCTCTTGAGGGCGAAGAGGTTGCCGTGGTCGGTGACCGCGAGCGCGGGCATGCCAAGCGCGCGCGCGCGCTTCACGAGCGGCACGATCTGGCACTGCCCGTCAAGGAGCGAATAGGTCGTGTGCAGGTGAAGGTGTACGAAGTCGGACATGGTAGACCCTAACGCCAGGTCACTCCATCGGCCCGTACTCGACCGGGAACCAGGTGCGGTAATAGTTGTCGCGATGCCAGGTGTTGCCGGCGGAGGCGTAGTCGCAGAACGTCACCGTCTCCGGGAGCGCGCCTTCGGGGTTCTCGTGGTGCGAGCCGATCGGCAGCGTCGCCGTGAACGCCATCCAGAAGTCGTCCGACGGCGTGCGCACCGCGTTGAAGGACGGCATCGCCTGGCCGTCCTTCAGCCCGCGACGGAACGGCTCCGTGAGGTCGCCGTCCGCGAAGCGGCTGTCGCGCGCGAGCAGCACCGGGCCGCGCGTGAACGCGACGTGGTGATCGAGCGTGTGCGCGACGACCGGCATGTCGAACGCGATCTCGACGATGTCGCCCAAGGCCCAGTCGCGCGAGACGGTGAAGTAGGCGCCGGGCTTCACGTCCGCCTGCGCCACGCCGTTCACCTTCACGACGGTCTTCGCGCTCCACGCCGGGATGCGGAGGCGCAGGGCGAGCGGCCCGGTCGTGTGGCTCACGATGCGCGCCGCGTTCGCGCGCGGATAGAGCGAGTACATGTCGAAGCCCTTCACGAGCGCCGAGGCGTAGAAGTTGAAGGTCGCCGTCTTCCCGTCCGACTTGAAGAGCTCGCGGAGGAAGCAGAGGAAGCCGCGCGGGCCGTTCGCCGTGCAGCAGTCGGTGTGCATGTAGCAGTGGTGCTGGCCGTGGTAGCGGTTGCCCGTGAGCGGCGTGTAGCCCGCGAACTCCGAGCCGTCCGCCTTCAGCGCGGCGAGGTAGGCGTTGTAGAACGTCCGCTCGATGCGGTCGGCCCACTTCGGGTCGTCCGTCAGCTCCAGCAGCTTCTCGCAGAGGCGCATCCACGTCGTCGTCACGCACGTCTCCTGCAGGCGCAGGTAGGGCAGATGCTGCTTGCGCGCGCCATGGAACCAGGCCTCCGACCCCGCGCAGCCGCCCGCGAGGTTGATCTCCTCCTTCGCGATGTCCTCCGCCGACATCACCGCCGCCTGACGCAACTTCTCCAAACCTTTCAAACCTTCCAAGCCTCCCAAACCCTTCACGCATTCGACATACTCCAGCAGCCCCTGGTAGCAGCTCATCATCTCGTATGCCTTGCTGCGGCCATACTTGCAGACATAGGCCCATGGGGCAGACTTGTCGTACTCCGGCCCGTTGCGGTCGGCGACCGAGACGCCCTTCAGCGCGAGATCGACGAGGCGCGGCCCCGTCTCCGGCTCGGACATGCCCTTGACGACGTACGTCGCGAAGTCGAGGTACTTCTGCGCGGCCGCCGCACCCTCCGCCGCCGCGACGCGGCGGTAGAGCCAGACGACGGGCTCCAGGATGGACGAGCTCGCATAGCCCGACCAGTTGCCGGTCTGCCACAGCTCGCGCCCGCGTCTCCCGTTCGGCCCGATCTCGCCGATCACGTAGTCGCAAAGCCGCTTCGCCGCCGACAGAATCCGCGCCGCCTGAGGACCCGCCGAACCTTCCAAACCGCCCGAACCTTCCAAACCATTCACCCCATCGTAAAAATGGATCATCCCCAAGAGCGTGTACTTCATGCCCCACACGTCCCAGCCCTCGCCGCAGCGCAGGTCGTCGGGATAGTTCCCGATGTAGCCGTTCGGCTCCTGCGAGGCGAGGATGCGGTCGATGCCGCGCCGGACGTCGGCGGCGATCTTCGGCGACCCCGAATAGGCGGCATACGGCACGGCCGCGTGCATGTACTTTCCCCAGAACTCGGTTTGCCACCAGCCCTTGCGCTCCGTCTTCTCCAGGAACGGCGCGGTGATGTAGTCGATGTCCGTTCCACCGACGTGCCGCTCGATCATCCGGTCGAGCCGTTCGCCGAGGTAGCCCTTCAGCTTGATGTCGCCGATGTCGGCGGACGTTGCGCCAGCCGTCGAGGCCATGCCCAACACGCCGAACGCCAGCAGCATTCGCAATCCCAGTGTCTTCATTCGCAATTCTCCTGTCTTGATTGATTTTGTTTTGCGGATTATAGCATATTTCGCCCTGCCTGTTGCGCGTCGCGGAGCCTGTCATCGGGGGACTTTCTGCGTCCCAGTCACCAGAACTGCCATTGCCCCGTGCGCAGGACCCACAGGCCGAGGACGAGGTTCGTCGTCGCGTGCGCGACAACCGCCGCGCCGAGTCCGCGCCGCAGGTAGAGCCACCCGTAGATCGCGCCGGCCAGCGCACCGACGAGCCAGCGGTCATGCTCGACGGCGAAGAGCGCGACCATCCAGCCGAAGCCCGCGAACCCGATCAGCCACTTGCGGAAGAACAGCTCCTCGGCGACGGAAATGACGAACGCGCTCCCGACGAGCCGCAGCGCGATCAGCGCCGCGCTCGCCTCCGCCACGGCCCGCGTGCCGCCTTCGCCGACGATGCACCACGTGCGATACCACGGCCAGTCAACCTGCTCCGGCAGAATCCACAGGACGAAGACGAGCAGCCCCGTCGCCACGCCCCACGCAAGCGACGCGCACGGCAGACGCACGGGGCAGACACTCCCGTCCCGCCACTTCCAGACAAGAACCGCCGCGAGCAGAAGCGCGACGACCGCCGTGCGCACGGCATACATCGCCGCCGTCGACGGCAGCGCGGACATCAGGACCATCCAGGCCGCGTAGGGCGCGATCAGCCCGACGGCTTCGCACCTCACCACCGGATCGGCTCCTTCCCGTGCGCCGCGAGGTAGTCGTTGCACGCCTTGAAGTGCCCGCACCCGAAGAAGCCGCGATACGCGGAGAGCGGCGACGGATGCGCACAGGCGAGGACGAGGTTCCTCGAACGGTCGACGAACGCCGCCTTGCGCTGGGCGTAGGAGCCCCAGAGCAGGTAGACAAGCCCTTCGCGCCCTTCGGCAAGCTTGCGGACGACCGCATCGGTGAACGTCTCCCAGCCGCGCCCCTGGTGCGAGCCGGCCATCGACGAGTCGCCGCCCGCAACCGTCAGCGTCGCGTTCAGGAGCAGGACGCCCTGCTCGGCCCAGTGCGTGAGGTCGCCGTCGCGCGAGAGGAAGTCGCCGCCGAACTCGTCCTGAAGCTCCTTGTAGATGTTGACGAGGGACGGCGGCAGCTGCACGCCCTTCTGCACCGAGAAGCAAAGCCCGTGCGCCTGGCGCGGATTATGGTAGGGGTCCTGTCCGAGAATGACGACCTTGACCTTGTCGAACGGCGTGCGATCAAAGGCGTTGAAGATCAGCTTCGCCGGCGGATAGCACACGCTTCGCGCATACGCCACGCGGACGAACTGCGCAAGCTCGGCGAAGTAGGGCTTCGCGAACTCGTCCGCCAGCACGCGCTTCCACGACTCGTCAATGCGCACGTCCATGGCCGGACAGGGGGGTCAGTCGCCGTTGAAGCCTTTCGCCGTGAGGAACTCCCACGCGCGGTCCATCCACGTGTAGCTGCCCGTGCCCGGCGACGCCTTGCGCTGGAAGCAGTGGTTGCGGAGCGCGAGCGTGTGCAGTTCGCTCTGCACGCTCATGCGGCGCATCTGCTCCCACGCCTTCACCGAGGCCATCGACGCATAGCCGTCCGCATCGCCGTGGATGAAGAGCGTCGGCGGCGTGTCCATGTCGAACAGGAGCTCCGGCGCAAGAACGGCCGAGTCGTCGTTGCCGCCCGTCGTGTTGTGCCCGTCAAGCCCATCCGTCAGCGCATAGGCCGGATAGATCGCGATCGCCCACTGCACCTTGCAGGGCACGTCGTCCAGCGCGTCGATCGGCGCGTAGGCCCGCATGCGCGAACTCGTCGCGCCCATGAGCGTGAGGTGCCCACCCGCCGACGAGCCCATGATGCCGATGCGGTTCGGGTCGAGTCCCTTCGACGGGGCCTTGGCGCGGACGATGCGAATCGCGCGCTGGAGGTCTTCCCACGCCGTCTGGTGCTTCGGCAGGCCCGCCGGACGCGGCGTGCGGTACTTCATCGTGACGACCGCCATGCCCTTCTCGTTCAGGTAGCGGCGCATCGGCGCGACCTCGAAGCCGTCCGGCGCGTTGCCGACGTAAGCGCCGCCCGAATAGACGACCTGGATCGCCTTCGTCTTCAGCTCCTTCGGCAGGTGCCACTCGAGGTACGGCGTACACTGGTTCGTCCGCACGTCGGGCATCTTCCCTTCCGGCCAGACGTTCTCCTTCTCGTACGCCCCGCGCGCCGCGTCGCTCGCGTAGCGGCTCATGAGGTCGACTTCCGGCGCGAGCTTCGACGCGAACTCGATCTGGTTCAGGAACTCGACCGCACGGTCGAGGCCGAACGCGCCGTGGCCCTTGTCGGCGTAGAGGTGAAGCTCCGTCGGGATCTTCCGCTTGCGGAGCTCGCGGTAGCAGAGCGTCGAGCCGTTCGGCGTGTAGACGTCGTTCGCGCCGTGCTGGAAGGTGATCGGGCACGTCTTCGCGTCGAACTTGAAGCAGGGGTTGATTGTCGGGACGACCGTCGTGCCGTCCTGCGGGCGCGCGTCGCCCTTCGCCGCGCCGAGCGTGTTGTAGGCGGGCGCGTTCGCGATCGCGACATTGACGTGGCACGGCAGGTCGTCGAGCGCATCGACCTTCGCGTACGCGGGCGTGAGCGCGCTCGTCGCGAGCATCGTCACGAGGTGGCCGCCCGCCGACATGCCGATGACGCCGATCTTCTCCGGGTCGAAGCCGCGCGTCGCCGCCTGCGAGCGGACGAGACGGACGGCTCGCTGGCCGTCTTCCCACGCCGTCTGGTAGACGGCGAGACCCGCCGGACGCGGCGTGCGGTAGACGAGGTTCACCGTCTGGTAGCCGAGCTTCGTGAACGTCTCCTTCCAGAGCTTGATCAGCCCGACGTCGCAGCAGACCTGGTAGCTGCCGCCGGAAACGAGGATCATGCACGCGCCGTTTGGCTGTGCCGGGGCCTCGAACCACTCGAGGTACGGCATCTGCCGCTGCGGCGATGCGAGGAAGTCCGCATCCTTCGCCTCGTCCGTCATCGCGCCGACCTGGTGCGCCTGGAAATCGGGAATCTGCCCTTCCGGCCACAGCGGCTCGCGCGTGCCGTGCCGCCAGTCCGAGAGCGCAAACGACGACACGGCGCAACCAATCCAGCCAATCAGAATGAGAACCTTCTTCATCAATGAACCTCGTTTTGAACTTGTTTTCAGGAAAAACTCGGATGCATATTTTAGCAGAACGGCGACGCCGCTGTCAATCGAACTTGAAGACCTGTCCCGGCACGGGGGCGACGGCATTCGCCATCCCCTTCTCCTTCATGAGGTCGACCATCGCCGCGACCTTCTCCGGCTCGCCGTGCACGGCGAAGGCGTGGCGAACGTTGTCCTTCACCTCGTCCAGCCACTCCGCGAGCCCGCGGCGGTCGGCGTGGGCCGAGAGCGCGTTGATGACCTCGACCCGCGCCCGGAGCGGCACTTCCTCGCCGAGCAGCTTGATCGTCTCGCGCCGCTCGACGATGCGTCGGCCGAGCGTGTTCTCCGCCTGGAAGCCGCAGATGAGGATGATGTTGTCGGGGTCGCCCGCGCAGTTCTTGATGTGGTGGACGACGCGCCCGCCCTCGCACATGCCGGACGCCGCGATGATGACCATCGGGCCGGGCGCGCCGTTGAGGGCCATCGACTCCTCGGGCGTGCCGACGAACGTGAGGTTCGGGCAGGTGAGCGGGTCGCGCCCGGCGGCGATCATCTCGCGCGCCTCCTCGTTGTAGACCTCACGGTGCGCGGCGTAGATGCGCGTCGCCTTCTGCGAGAGCGGCGAGTCGATGTAGACCTTCACCTCGCGCGGCAGCTTCCGCTTGTCCGCGAGCCGGTTGAGGTAGTAGATGATCTGCTGCGTGCGGCCGACCGAGAACGCGGGCACGAGCAGCTTCGCGTTGTGGCGGTCGATGTGCTTCAGGTACTGCTCCAGTCGGTACTCCACGTCGTCCGCCGACGGATGGAGCCGGTCGGCGTACGTCGATTCGCACAGGAGGATGTCCGCCCCCGCCGGATACTCGAAGTGGCGCAGAATCGGCTGGTTCGGCTGGCCGAGGTCGCCGGAGAAAAGCAGCCGGTGGCTGCGCCCGTGGTCGGCGCGGACGTCGAGCTGCACGAGCGCCGAGCCGAGGATGTGGCCCGCGTTGAAGAACTCCAGCGTCACGCCCCGGCAGATCTCGCGCGGCTCGTGCAGGTGCGTCGGCACGAAGAGCTGCATGAGCGCGTCGATGTCGCGCTCGTCGTAAAGCGGCTCGAAGAGGCGCTTGCCCTCGCGGCGGCGCTTCTTGTTGACGTATTCGAGGTCGCGCTTCTGCAGGAAGCACGAGTCGCGCAGCATGACGTCGCACAGCTCCGTCGTCGACTGGCGCGCGAAGACGCGGCCGCGAAAGCCCTGGCGCACGAGCTGCGGCAGGTTGCCCGAGTGGTCGATGTGCGCGTGCGAGAGAATGACGTAGTCGATCGTCTTCGGATCGACCGGGATGTTGCGGTTCTTCTCGAACGCCTCCTTGCGGTGGCCCTGGTAGAGCCCGCAGTCCAGCAGGATCCGCTTGCCGTTCGCCTCGACGAGATGCATCGAGCCCGTGGTCGTCTGTGCCGCACCGTAGAACGTGATCTTCATTTCAATCCTCCTTACTGCACGAATTATAGCATACTTCGGGGCGGACGTGGTGTCCGCCGTCGTTCAGAAGCCGTACTGGACGCCGACCGCAAGCGAGTAGACCATTTCGACGTTCGTCTCGATCCCCAGCGCCGCGGTCGCGTCCGCCCGAAGCGACCAGTGGTCGTCCAGGTGGTAGAACGCGCCAAGGCCGAGCTGTGGCCCGACCTGTCCGGCTCCGCGGCCGTCCAGCCAGCCGCGCGCACCGGCCGTGACGAACGGATCGAACGCCGAGTAGCCGAAGAGATCGCCGTAGGCAGGCCACGCCTGCACGTGCATGAGCGCGTCCACGCCGAACCCCGCCGCGTTCTCCTGCCACGCGATGTCGCCTTCAATCGCCCAGAAGTCCGAGAGGTACGCGCCGCCGCGCACCGCCGCGCCGCCGAGGCGGCCGAGTCGCGACCCGCCCTGCGGCAGCGTCAGGACGCCCGCCGCGCCGACGTAGGCGGGGCCGACGCCCGATTCGCCGCTCGCGTCGGCGAAGGACGAGAGGGACAGGAGCGTCGCGAGGGACGCAAGCAAATGCGAAATCTCAAATTTCATATTTCAAATCACCAAGTCATGTTTCAAGTCTTCAAGTCATGCTTCAAGTCAAGTCCACGCCTCATTCCTCACCTCTCATCCCTCACCCCCCCACTTCTCATCCCCCATACCTCATTCCTCACTTCTTCCTTCTTCCTTTTTACCTCTTGCCTCTCACTTCCTCACCACCCCATCGCCCGTGATCTCGTACTTGTAGGTCGTCAGCTCCTCCAGCCCCATCGGGCCGCGCGCGTGCAGCTTGTCCGTCGAGATGCCGATCTCCGCGCCCATGCCGAACTCGCCGCCGTCCGTGAAGCGCGTCGAGACGTTGTGGTAGACGCACGCCGAATCGACGTCGCGCAAGAACGCCTGCGCCCGCGCCGCGTCGCTCGTCACGATGCAGTCGGAGTGGTGCGAGCCGTAGCGGTTGATGTGGTCGATTGCCGCGTGCATGTCCTTCACGACGCCGACATTCATCTCCAGCGCCAGGAACTCGCGCTCCCAGTCGATCGCCGTCCCGCACGCCTCCACCTCTCCACCTTTCCACTCTTCCACCGTCCCGCTTTCGTGCAGCGTCACGCCCCTGTCCGCCGCCCACGCCCGCACCATCGGCAGGAAGAGCGGCGCGAGCCTCTCGTGGACGAGCAGGCATTCCGCCGCGTTGCAGACGCCGGGACGCTGCGTCTTCGCGTTGTCGAGAATCGCGAGCGCCATCGCGAGGTCGGCCTTGTCGTCCACATAGATGTGGCAGACGCCCTTGTAATGCTTCAGCACGGGCACGAGCGCCGCCTCGCACATCGCGCGGATCAGCCGCTCGCCGCCGCGCGGAATGGCGACATCGACCAGCCCCACGGCCCGCACGAGCTCCGTGACCGCCGCATGGTCGAGGATGTCCACAAACTGCACGGCCTCTTCCAAACCTCCCAAACTTCCCAAACCTTCTCTCACCGCCGCCGCGAGCGCACGGTTCGTCTCGAACGCCTCCTTGCCGCCGCGCAGGATGACCGCGTTGCCGGTCTTGAGGCACAGGGCCGCCGTGTCGACGAAGACGTTCGGGCGGCTCTCGAAGACGACGGCCACGACGCCGAACGGCACACGCACCTTCCGGATCGTGATGCCGCTCGGACGCTCCCGCGTCCACAACGTCTCGCCGACGGGATCCGCCAGCCGCGCGACGGTGCGCACGCCCTCGACCATCGCGGCGAACCGCGCATCCGTCAACGTGAGGCGATCGACGAGCGCGGACGCCAGCCCCGCCGCCTTCGCGCGCGCGACATCGGACGCATTCGCGGACGCAATCGCGGCGCGGTGCGCCTCCAGCGCGTCGGCGACCTTCAGCAGTGCGACGTTCTTCTCGTCAGACGTGAGACGCACGAGCGCGGCGGACGCCATCCGCGCCCGCACGGCCAGTGCGTGAATGAGGGAAACAACCGATTCTTTCTCCATGGTTCGTATTGTACCACAATTCAGGCGATGACACCACCGCCCGCGACAGTCAGGCCGCCGACGCCTTTCCCGTCCGCCATCGCCTGTTTCAGCCACGCGAGCTCACGCCGCCGCATGCGCGCGTAGTCGGCCGGCCCAAGGTCGTCCGCGCCCGAAAGGTGATCCATCCCATGCGCGACATACAGCAGCATCTCCTTCGCCGCGTTCCAGCCACGGCGCTTCGGCGCCGCGCGGACGGCCTGGTCGCAATTGACGTACAGCTCGCCGTAGATCCCCGGCGCCTCCCCCGGCAACGCCTCGTACCGCTGCGTGACGACGTCCGTCGCGCCTGCCACGCCGTTGATCGCCTGATGGACTTCGGCGGAAAACGCATCGTCCTGAAGAATCACCGTGACAGCGCGAAACGGCACACCGATGCGCGCGGCGCTCCGAGCCGCGAAAAACAGGGCCAAGCGCCGGAGGTCGCTCCGCCGCAACCCCAGCGCGCGCGGCAAGGCGCCCTCTACCGCGACTTGCGGACAGCCATTTTCGGCAAGCCTCCGACGAACGCCCTTCATGTCACACCCCGCCCTTCCGCCGATGCCGCGCCGCATAGGACGCGAGGGCCTTGTCGAACTCGGCCTCCGAGAAGTCCGGCCAGAGCGTGTCCGTGAAATAGTATTCGCTGTACGCCGCCTCCCACAGGAGGAAGTTCGACGTGCGCAGCTCGCCGCTCGTGCGGATGACGAGATCGGGATCGGGCACGTCCGGCGCGTAGAGGAACGAGCGGAACGTCTCTTCCGTCAGCGGCTCGCCCCGCTGCAGCGCGGCGTTCGCCGCATCGACGATCTCGGCGCGGCCGCCGTAGGAGATCGCGACGATGAACTGGCGCTCGAACCGCGCGGTCTTCTTCTCCAGCGACGAGATGACGGCGAGGAGCCTTGGCGACAGGTCGCCGCGCCGGCCGATCATGCGGAAGCGCACCTCGTTCTTCAGGAAGCTCGACTCCTTCGACTTCAGCATCCGCGCGAAGAGGGACATGAGGCCGTCCACCTCCTCTTTCGGACGCTTCCAGTTCTCCGTCGAGAACGCATAGACCGTGAGATAGCGGATGCCGCGCGCGCCGCACCAGTTGAGGACGTCGCCCAGCGTCTTCGCGCCGGCCTTGTGCCCCTCGCCGCGCTTCTGCCCGCGCCGCGTCGCCCAGCGCCCGTTGCCGTCCATGATGATCGCCACGTGCTGCGGCACGTTCTTCAGGTAGCGCACGGCGTCCGCAAAGAACCGCTCCGGCGTCGAGGCGCCGCTCGTCACGCCCAGCGTCCGCACGCCGGCGAAGTCCAGCGCGCGCACCTCGTCCATCGTGCCCGCGAAGAACGCGCGCCTGCCTGTCGCCGCCGCGACTTCCGCGAGCCGCCTCGCGTTGGCGGACGTCCGGGAGCCGAGCACCAGAACGGCATCGCCTGTGAACGCGCGCACGGCGTCCTGGCGTTCCTTCGTCGCGCGGCAGACGTCGGCCTGCGTCTCGACGGCGTAGCGCGTGCGCAGCGCGGCCACCTGCCGCGCCACCTCGTCGGCGTTCATCGTCGTCTGGGCGACGACGCCGAGGGGGGAATGAGGAATGAGGGATGAGGGATGAGGGACGGGGGATGGGGGCTTGGAAAGAGCCTGTCCGAACGTCAGCCAGTTCCCGTCGCCGACTTCGCCGGCAATGCCCTGGAACTCGGCGTGTCCGGGGTCGCCGAGGATCACGACGGGCATCCCGCGGAGGGCGAACGCGCGCGCGGTCCTGTGGACGTTCGCGACGAAGGGACACGTCGCGTCCACGACCTTGAGTCGGCGCGCGGCGGCGGCTTCGCGGACGCGCGGCGAGACGCCATGCGCCGAAAAGACGACCGTCTCGCCCTCCGGCACGTCCTCGATGCGGTTGACGAAGCGAAAGCCCAGCGCCTTGAGGTCGCCGATGACGATCTCGTTGTGGACGAGCGTGTGCAGACAGTAGACGTTGCGCAGCTTGAGGGCCTTCGCGATCGCGGCGTTCACGCCGGCGCAGAGGCCGTGCGGCTCAATGACTTCGACATTCATGGCGCACGGCCCCTCCCGAACAAGTGCGCCCAGCACGTCGCCGACGCCTTCGACACGTCCGACCGATGCGCGCTCAGACGTTGAGCGCGGTCTTCGACCAGTTCTCCTTGCCCGCGAGGAGCGAGGGCGTCGTCATGTCCGGCGGCACCGGGATGCCGAGCATCTGCAGGGCCGTCGGCGCGACCGCCGAGAGCTTCGCGAGCGGCGTCAGCCGCACGCCCGCCGCGTCGTTCGCGACGTAGAAGCAGTCCACGAGGTTCAGCGTGTGCGAGGTCTTCGTGAGTCCCGTCTTGTAGTCCACCATCTGCTCGGCGTTGCCGTGGTCCGCGAAGATGAGGACGTGCGCGTCGAGCTCCAGAAGGCGCGGCAGGATCTTGCCGATGCACTCGTCCGTCACCTCGACCGCCCGCGTCGCCGCCTTCTCGTCGCCCGTGTGGCCGACCATGTCGCAGTTCGCGTAGTTGACGACGATGAAGCCGTAGGGGTTGTTCTCCAGCCGCTTCAGCAGCTCGTCCGTCACGTTGTACGCCTCCATCTCCGGGTGGCTCGCGAAGGTCGCCGCGTCGAAGCGCGACTTGACCTCGACCTGGTCCTCGCCCGCCGACGGCGTCGTGGACTTGCCGTTGAAGAAGCTCGTCACGTGCTTGATCTTCTGCGTCTCCGCGAGGCGCAGCTGCTTGAGGCCCGCCTTCGAGACGACCTCGCCGAGGAGGTTGTCCATGCCGCCGCCCGCGCCCATCGCGCCGAGGAGGTAGTCCTGGAACTCGTCCCAGTAGCGCGTGAAGCCGAGGAACGTGACCTTCGGGCGCACCGAGCGCGTGCCGGGGTAGTCGTCGCAGACGAACGCCTGCGTGAGCTGGATCGCGCGGTCCTGGCGGTAGTTCGTGTGCATGACGACGTCGCCGTCCTTCATGCCGGCGTAGCCGCCGATCACGTAGCACGGGATGTACTCGTCGGTCATCGGCGCGTGGTCGGGCGTCTGGCCGCTGGCGTACTCGGCCTTGACGGCCTCCTCGACCGTCGCGGCCCTCTTGCCCTTCGCGGCGACGAGGCACTCGAAGGCCTCGCTCGTGAGCGCGTAGTTCTTCGAGCGGTCCATGCCGTAGTAGCGGCCCATCGCCGTGCCGATCGTCGCGTTGCCGACGGCGGCGAGCTCCTGCTTCAGGCGGGCGACGTACTCCAGCGTCGAGCGCGGCGGCGTGTCGCGCCCGTCAAGGAACGGATGCACGACGATCCTCCCCTCCGGGAACTCCTGGCGCGCACGGCGCATGAGCTTGAAGAGATGCTCCTGGTGGGCGTGCACGCCCTCGTCCTGCAGGAGGCCGAGGAAGTGGAACTGGGAGTTGTTCTTCTTCCAGTTCGCGATGAGGTTCGCCCACTTCTCGCTCTTGAAGAGCTCGCCGGACGACAGGCCGTCGTCGATGCGCTTCAGCTCCTGGATGACGATGCGGCCGGCGCCCATGTTGAGGTGACCGACCTCGGACGAGCCCTGGTAGCCGTCGGGCAGGCCCACCGCCTCGCCGCAGCAGTCCAGAAGGCAGTGCGGATAGCGCGCGCGGATCTGGTCGATGACCGGCGTCTTCGCGCCGTAAACAGAGTTGCCGTCCTTGCGGGGGTTGACGCCCCAGCCGTCACGAATGATGAAAACAACAGGTCTCATGATAATCTCCTTGGAATGGGTGCGTATTATACCAAAATCGCGCCGCCGCCGCACGACGCGGAACGGCGGCGGCCGGCCGGGGCACGGGCCGGCCGTCACGTCCGTCCGAACAGGTAGATCTTGCTCTCGGTGCCATGGACGAGGCGGCCTATGTTTGCGCGGTGCTTCCAGACGACGAAGAGCGCGACCAGCGTGACGAGGACGCACTGCGGCAGGTTCGCCACGCCCTCGGCGCCGAGAACCGGGAACCAGATCGCGATCGCGAGAAACGCAGCCGCCGAGCAGCTGCCGAGCGAAATGTAGTGCGAGCAGGCGAAGACGGCCGCGAAGAGCGCGAACGCAACGCCGACGACGCCGGGAATGAGGCCGATCAGCATGCCGAACGCCGTCGCCACGCCCTTGCCGCCCCTGAACTTCATGTAGGGCGTGAGCATGTGCCCGACGACGCAGGCGACGCCCACCCAGAGGGCCGGACCGCCGCAGGCCTTCGCCGCGAGCGTCGGCAGGAGTCCCTTCAGGACATCGCACGCGAAGGCGAGAAGCCCCCACTTCTTGCCGACCGTGCGGAAGACGTTCGTCGCGCCGATGTTCCTCGAGCCGACCGTCCGCACGTCCACGCCGCGCAGACGCCCGATCAGGTAGCCGAACGGAATCCCGCCGATCAGGTAGGCCGAGACAATCCAAAGAAGTTCACGCATTCACAATTCCTTTCGCTTCTCAAATCGCAAATCAAAAATTTCAGATTTCAGGTTCCAGATCTCAAATTCCAGATCTCAGATCTCAGATTTCAGGTTCCAGATCTCCGATCTCAAATTTCAGATCTCAAATCCCATCCCTCACCTCTCGCATCTCATCCCTCACTTCTCATCCCCATCAAAGGGCATGATCCTCGCCAATGTACTCGCAGGGCGCCTTGCCCGCGCAGAGCCCGCGAACGAACTGGACGCCGTACCAGACGTGGCTCGCGACGATGCCGAGCGCCGTCAGCAGCCAGTTGTGCGGCTTCAGGCTGAACGACGAGGCCGCCACAAGGAAGAGGTAGAGGCCAAGCGGTCCGCAGTAGGCCCCCGCATGAAGCGTCAGCCGAAGCGCACGGACGTGCGTCAGGTTCAGGAGGCCGACGACGGCGAGAAACGCGAGGTAGAGGTCGAAGAGCGTCGGGATGAAATACGAGAGCCGCAGCGAGTTCGACGGAAACCGCTTGCAGAAGTAGCCGCGATGGAAACCGTAGCGGCCGAGCTGGCGCAGGTGCGGCAGGAACAGCGGCCGACGGTGGTGATAGACGAT
Source organism: Verrucomicrobia bacterium UBA1629 (assembly GCA_002321305.1). Classification (GTDB taxonomy): domain Bacteria; phylum Verrucomicrobiota; class Kiritimatiellia; order RFP12; family UBA1067; genus UBA1067. The sequence goes on from DCMF01000135.1 coordinate 19,422, forward strand.
GACCCACGGATCGTAGACGATCCGCTTCCAGCTGTCGATGATGTCCTTGCAGAGCAGCGTGTCCTCGCCCGGCCAGAAGTCCGTGCGGTAGCCGCCGATCCTGTCCAGGACGTCCTTGCGGACGAACAGGTTGCAGCTCGGATAGTCCTCGACGTCCATCCGAACGCCGCCCGCGCGGTAGCGGTAGTTGTAGTTGCCGGAGACGAGGAAGCTGTCGTAGACGCGCCCGCCCAGCGCGGCGAGCCGGCTGTCGCCGGGCGGCGTCACGCCGGGGCCGCCCACCGCGCCGATGTCGCGGTCGCCGAAGTACTTCACGGCGTATTCGATCCAATGCGCCTCCGGGTAGGCGTCGTCGTCGATGAACGCGACGATCTCGCCCTTCGCCGCGCGGATGCCGAGATTGCGCTTCTCGGCCGGGCGCACCTGGCCCGTCGGGAGATAGCGGACTCGACTGTCCGCTGGCGCCGGCGCGTCGGGGTCCTGCTCGTCGGGGAGGACGATGACCTCCCAGTTCACGTAGCTCTGCCCCCGGATCGCCGCAAGGCATTCGTCGAGCATCCAGCTCGGCTTCGGGCAGGCGATCACGACCGAGACGAGCGGATCGTGGTCGAGCTTCTGCGGGATGAGGCACCTCTTGTAGTAGTCGAGAATCCGAAGCCGGTAGAAGACGGCGAGCGTGTCCATCGCCATCTTGTAGACGGTGTTCGCCTTGAGCGCCCCGAACTTGTTGCCGAACTTGATGACGACGGGGGCCTCGACGATCTTTGCGCCCTTCTGCGCGGCGATCGACAGGAGCTCCAGGTCGAAGGCATACGTCTTCACGAGCATCCGCTCCAGCGCGTAGCCGAGGATCTCGCGCTTGAAGAGCTTCATGCCCGTCTGCGTGTCGGTGATCCGGAGGCCGAACGCGATGCGCACCAGCGTGAAGTAGCAGGCGCTCACGAGCCGCCGGTGCCACGGATACTGGACGACGGAGCGCGGATGTCGCTTGGAGCCGACGACGATGTCCGCCGCCTTGACGACCATCTGCTCGAAGAAGTACGGCGTCTGGCGCGGATTGATGTCGAGGTCGCCGTCGAGGAGCATCACGTAGCGGCCCGTCGAGGCCTCGAACCCGGCTCGGAGCGCCGCGCCCTTGCCGCCGTTGCGGCGGCAGATGACGGGATTCAGCGTGACGTGCGAAAGGCCCGCGAGGCTGACGTGCGCAAGCACCTCGTCCGTGCCGTCGCCGCTGCCGTCATCGACCGGCACGAGTTCCGTCTCGATGCCGTGCTTCTCGAAAAGCTCGGCGACCGTGCGGAGGTTGTCCGCCGCCTCGGCCGCGAGCCGGTAGAGGGGCATGATTACGGAGAGACGGCCGTTGCCGACCGTCTCCCGCGTGAGTTGCCACTTCTCCTCGAGTTTCGTCACTCCTGAGGAGCCTCTTCGTCGAGGATGACGATCTTGAACTTGACGGTGACGCCGCGCCCAAGGTCGATCTTCGGCTCGTAGACGCCGACTTCGCGGAGCGCGTCGTCGAGCTCGAGCTGGTGGCGCTCGATCTTGACGCCGCGGTTCGCCTCGATCGCCGCGAGGATGTCCGTGACGCTGACCGCGCCGTAGAGCTTCTTGCCGTCCGTCGTGTGGGCGGAGACGGTGATCTCCAGCTTCTCGAGCTTCTTGGCGAGCTCGAGCGCGGCCTTCTTCTCTTCGGCGGCGCGCGCGGCGCGCTCGGCCTCAAGCTTCTTCAGGCGGCGCTTCGCGGCTTCCGTCGCGACGGCCGCGAGGCCCTTCGTGAAGAGGTAGTTGCGGGCGTAGCCGGGGGCGACCTTGACGATCTCGCCGGCCTTGCCGAGCTTCTTCACGCTGTCCATGAGCATGACTTCGATGTGCTGTGCCATTGTCGCGCTCCTTTCCTTAGGCCATGAGGCCCATGTTGCGGGCGCGCTTGACGCCCTGGCGGATCTGGCGCTGCTGCTGCGAGGTCACCCCCGTGATGCGCGCCGGCAGGATCTTGCCGTAGTCGGTGATGTAGTACTTCAGCGTCTCGATGTCGTTGACGTCGATCGCGTCGTTCCTGCGGAGCGGCGGACGCTTCCTCGCGGCGAACTCCTCGCCGGCCGAGCTGTTGGATTTCTTGAAAGCCATTGTGTTTTCCTTGAAGGTTGTTTTCTATTCGGTCATTCGATCGTTTTTCAGAACGGAATGTCTGCGGAATCGCCCTCGGACGCCTCGGACGCGACGACCGGCTCCGCCACGGGCTGCTTCGGACCGCCTCCGAGGCGGTCGCCCTTCGGCAGGAACTTGATCGTGCTCGCGCGCACCTTGAGCTTCTGGTGCTTGATGCCGTCCTTCTCCCAGCTGTCCATCTGGAGGCGCCCGTCGACGAGAACTGAACTCCCCTTCGACAGGTACTGTCCGCAGAGCTCGGCCAGCTTGTCCCAGGCGTCGACGTCGACGAACACGGGAAAGTCCACCACGTTACCGTTGCGGTCCTTCCGGCGCTCGTTGATGGCGAGACCGAGGCGCGCGACCTTCATGCCGCTCGTGCCGGTCACGCGCACGTCCGGGTCGCGCGTGAGGTTGCCCATCAGGATCACTTTGTTGAAAGACGCCATCGCGTCACCTCTTTCCGCTTAGGCCTCGATCTTGGCGGCGAGCGCCGCAGCGGCAGCCGCGTCCTTCTTCGCCTGGATCTCGGCGCGCTCGGCGCGCTCCTGCGCGATCTTCGCCTCGCGACGGTCATCGACCGCGAGAATCTGCACGCGGAACACGTCCTCGACGAGGTGGTAGCGGTTGACGAGCTCGTCGACCTTGCTCGGATCGAGCTCGAGGCGGACCTTCACGTAGGTGCCGCGGTCGCGCTTCTTCATGGGACGCGAGAACGTGCGCCCGCCGAGGACGACCTTCTCCAGGACGTTGCCGCCGAGACGCGTCACTTCCGCGAGAGCCTTCTCGAGCGGGGCTTCGACCGCATCGTCCTTGGCGACGCCGACGAAGATGTAGAGAGCATCGTACTTCTTCATTACTTCTTCTCCTCCTTCTTGTCAGCCGCGCCGGCTTCCTCTTCCTTGCCCTTCTTGATGACTTCGGGCGTCTTCGCCGCATCCGTCGCGGCCGCCGCCGCGCCGCCCGCCGCCGGCACGTCGTCCGGGGCCTTGACGACCGCGATCGCCAGCTCGCCGCGCGTCACGACCGTGTACTTGTCGCCGAGCTTGAGGTCGCGCACGAAGAGCGTCTGGTCGAGGTCGAGCGCCGACACGTCGACGTCGAACTTCTCCGGGATGTCCGTCGGGAGGACGTCAATGTCGATCGTGCGGAGCACCTGCTCGAGGACGCCGCCGCCGAGCTTCACGCCCTTCGCCTCGCCGACGAGATAGAGCGGCACCGTGATGCGCACCGTCTCGGACAGCGACACCTCGCTGAAATCCACGTGAATGGGCGTGCCCTTGAGGACGTCGTTCTGCATCTCGCGCAGAAGCGCCGGGACTTCCCGCCCGTCCATGTCGAGCGTCACGAGAACCTGCTTGCCCGTGCGCCCGCGCATTGCCATCATGAAGTCGTGCGCGGGAAGCTTGACGAGCTCCGTGCCGCCCTTCTTCATCTTCATCACCGAACCGGGAATCATCCCCGTGCGGCGCAAACGGCGGACAGCCGCCGTACCCTGTTCGGTACGCGCCTCCGCCTTGATCCTGATCTGATCCATCTTTGCCTTTTCTGGTAATTTTCCGCAATACTCTCGCGCACCCGCGCTACACTCTCGCGGCCGAAACGGGCGAAAGTATACCAAAAGCGCCGCAGTTCTGTCAACTGCGGCGCTTGGCTGTCCGGAAAAGAGGAGTCTTTCGGTTTTACCAGGCGTAATGCGCGAACGCCTTGTTGGCGGCGGCCATCTTGTGAACGTCGTCGCGCTTCTTGATGACGTTGCCCTGACCGGCGAACGCATCGAGAATCTCGGCGGCGACCGCAGCCGGCATGCCCATGCCGTGGCGGGCCGACGCATACTGCGTCGTCCAGCGCAGCGCGAGCGAGAGCTGGCGGTTCTCCTTGATCGGGGTCGGCACCGGGTAGGTCGTGCCGCCGACGCGGCGGGTCTTGACCTCGACCTGCGGCTTCATGTTGTCGATCGCGATCTGGACGACCTCGAGCGGGGACTCGACCGGCTTCTCGTCCTTCACGAACTTGGCCGGCTCTTCCTTCATCTTCTCGGCGATCTTGTCGATCGCGCCGTAGACGATCTTCTCGGCGACGGTCTTCTTGCCGTCCTTCATGATGACGCGGATCATGTGCGCGACGAGATCCGAATTGTACTTCGGGTCGAGGACGACGCGCTTGACGATGACTTTACCTCTGCGGCTCATGGCTTACTTCCCCTCTTCCTTCTTCTGACGCTTCATGCCATACTTCGAACGGCTGCGGTTGCGGCCCGCGACGCCGAGGGAGTCGAGCTTGCCGCGCACGATGTGGTAGCGGACGCCCGGAAGGTCCTTCACACGGCCGCCGCGCACGAGCACGACGCTGTGTTCCTGGAGGTTGTGGCCTTCGCCCGGGATGTAGGCCGTCACCTCGTAGCCCGACGTCAGGCGCACACGGGCGACCTTGCGGAGAGCCGAGTTCGGCTTCTTGGGGGTCATCGTCTTGACGACGAGACACACGCCGCGGCGCTGGGGGCAGCTCTTCAGCGCGGGCGACTTCGAATGCTTGGCGAGGGGGCTGCGCCCCTTGCGAATCAGCTGATTGATTGTCGGCATTTAGTTGTCTTCCTTACTTTTCCAAACAAGTCCGTTTAGTATATCATTATTGACCGCCTCTTGACAAGGGGGTATTTTCATGTTTTTTGCATTCGGCCGCGCCGGCGCCCGCCCATTCGACCGCCGAGGAAGCCCCAGACCTTGAAAAGGTAGCGGGCATAGAGAAAGGCGTAGCAGCTCCGGCATCCGTTGTCGCGCAGCGCACGGCGGTCGGCCCGGTTGATCCGAAGCGTCGCGCGCCAGCCCCCGGTCGATGCGCCGCCAAGACGCATGACGGTCGTGCAGAGCGGCAGGTAGCGCATCGCGGCGCGGCGCTTCCAGACGAACCGCAGCAGCAGCTCGAAGTCGCCGTACATGCCGTAGGCGAGCGAATAGCCCCCCCAGCGCGCGAAGCAGGACGCGCGGAAGAACGTCGACGGGTGCGCCGTCTGGACGCCGAAGCGGAACATCCACGGACGAAACCACCGCCCGCTGCAGTAGCGCACCGTCGGCAGCGCACGAAGCGCCGCGACGTCTGCCGCTCCGCCGCCGTCCCGGACAAACCGGATGTCGGCATACGTGCCGTCCAGCGTCGCATCCTGCGCGAACGCTGCGGCGACCTGCGCCAACACCGTGTCGCCCGCCAGCGCGTCATCCGCGTTCAGGAGCCCGATCACGTCGCCCGTCGCCCGCCGGATGCCCTTGTTGAGGGCGTCATACAGGCCGCCATCGGACTCGGAAAGCCACCGCAGACGACCGCCGAACTTCGGCTCGTAGGCGCGGAGAAGCTCGACCGTGCCGTCTGAACTGCCGCCGTCGACGACCAGGCACTCGTAATCGGCCCCCCGCTGGGACAGGACGCTCTCCAGCGCCGTGCGCAGCACGGCTGAACTCCGGAAGCAGGCGGTTATGAGCGAGATCTTCATGTCGCCGCCGCGCAAACGAAGGGCTTCGGCGGAATTCCGCCGAAGCCCCGTTCGCGTTCAGGCACAACGCCCGCTTACTTCGCCGCGATGACGCGCGCCATCTCGACGACCTTGTTGGAGTAGCCCCACTCGTTGTCGTACCACGCGCAGACCTTGACGAAGGTCGGATCGAGCTGGATGCCCGCCTTGACGTCGAAGACCGAGGTCTTGGACTCGTTGCGGAAGTCGGTCGAGACGACCGCCTCGTCCGTGTAGCCGAGCACGCCCTTGAGGCCGCCCTCGCACACGCACTTCTCGGACGCCGCCTTCATCGCCGCGCAGATCTCCTCATACGTCGCCGGCTTCTCGAGCTCGGCCGTGAGGTCGACGAACGAGACGTCGGAGGTCGGGACGCGGACGGACATGCCCGTGAGCTTGCCGTTGAGCGCCGGGAGAACCTTGCCGACGGCCTTCGCCGCGCCCGTCGAGGACGGGATCATGTTCTCGAGGATGCCGCGGCCGCCGCGCCAGTCCTTCTTGGACGGGCCGTCGACCGTCTTCTGCGTCGCCGTCGCGGCGTGGATCGTCGTCATGAGGCCGCGCTTGATGCCGAAGTTGTCGTTGAGGACCTTCGAGATCGGCGCGAGGCAGTTCGTCGTGCAGGAGGCGTTGGAGATGATGTCCTGGCCCGCGTAGGTCGTGTGGTTGACGCCGTAGACGAACATCGGGGTCGCGTCCTTCGACGGCGCCGACATGATGACCTTCTTGGCGCCCGCCGTGATGTGCTGGCGAGCCTTCTCGTCCGTCAGGAAGAGGCCGGTGGACTCGACGACGATCTCGGCGCCGACTTCGTTCCACTTCAGCTGGGTCGGATCCTTCTCGGCCGTGAGGCGGATCTTCTTGCCGTCGACGATCATGGTCGAGCCCTCGACCTTGATGTCGTGCTTGAACGTGCCGTGCACGGAGTCGAACTTGAGCATGTACGCGAGGTAGTCCGGGTCGAGCAGGTCGTTGATGCCGACGACTTCGACATCGTCGAAGTTCTCAACCGCCGCGCGGAAAACCATGCGGCCGATACGGCCGAAGCCGTTGATGCCAATCTTGATAGCCATTTTCTTTATTGAACCTTTCTGTTTCCGCTTCGGAACCCTTCCTCGGCGTAATTTTGAGACGGTATTATACCTTTTCGGGCGTGGTCATGTCAAGGTGGCCGCGTCACGGCCTGGGCATCCGCCGAACCGAACGCGCGTCAGAACTGGTACTGCGCCGAGAGGACGAAGCCGCCGCGTTCGCGAACACCGCTGTCGCCGCGTTTACGCCTGGGCAAGGGCCTGTTCGAGGTCGGCGAGGATGTCGTCGATGTGCTCGATGCCGATCGAGAGGCGGATGAGTTCCGGCGGAAGGCCCGCCGCGATCTGCTCCTCCTCGGTGAGCTGCGAGTGCGTCGAGGACGCCGGATGGATCACGAGCGAGCGCGCGTCGCCGACGTTCGCGAGCTGCGTGAAGAGCTTGAGGCCGTCCGCGACCTTGACGCCCGCCGCCGCGCCGCCCCTGATGCCGAAGACGACCATGCCGCCCTGCCCGTTCGGCAGGTACTTCCGGGCGAGTTCGTGGCTCGGATCGTCCGCGAGGCCCGGATAGCGCACCCACGCCACCTTCGGATGGGCCTTCAGGTACTTCGCGACCGCGAGCGCGTTCTCGCTGTGGCGCGCGATGCGCAGCGGCAGCGACTCCACGCCCTGGAGGAAGATCCAGTTCGCGTCCGGCGAGAGCGTCGGCCCCTGGTTGCGCAGGGCGACCGTGCGGAGGCGCGTGATGAACGCGAGCGAACCGATCGCCTCGCCCCACTTGATGCCGTGGTAGCCGGTGTCCGGCTCGACGTAGAGCGGATTGCCCTTCTGCGTCCAGTCGAAGTTCCCCGCGTCGATCGCCACGCCGCCGATGCCCGCGCCGTGTCCGCCGATCCACTTCGAGAGCGAGTGGATGACGACGTCCGCGCCCCACTGGATCGGGTGTTCGAGGATCGGCGTCGAGAACGTCGCGTCCACGACGAGCGGCAGGCCGTGCCGGTGGGCGACCTCGGCGTACTTCTCGATGTCCGCGACGCCGAGCGCCGGGTTGCCGATCGTCTCGACGTAGACGAAGCGCGTCTTCTCGTTGATCGCCGCCTCGACGGCCGCGAAGTCGTTGAGGTGCGTCCAGCGGACGTGGATGTTGTTCGACTGCGGCAGGATCGTGTTGAACTGCACGTAGGTGCCGCCGTAGACGTTGTCCGCCGAGACGAACTCCGAACCCGTCTCCGCGATGTTCGTGACGGTGAAGTAGATGGCCGCCGTGCCGGACGAGAGCGTCAGCGCGGCCGCGCCGCCCTCCAGCGCCGCAAGGCGCTTCTCGAGGACGTCCTCCGTCGGGTTCATGAGGCGGGCGTAGATGTTCGCCGCCTTCTTGAGGGCGAAGCGATCCGCGCCGTCCTGCGCGCTCTTGAAGTTGTAGGCCGTCGTGCGGTAGACCGGCACGGCGCAGGCGTCCGTCGCCGGGTCACCGTTCCAGCCGGCGTGGACCGCCAGCGTCTCGGGATGCACTTTCTGTTCGCTCATTGTCTCTTCCTCCTGTTTGTATCTTCTTTTTACGGTCGCCGCGCAGGCTCTCGCCTTACGCGAAGAGCCACGTCGACAGGTATCTCTCGCCGGTGTCGGGCAGCAGCGCGACAATCGTCTTGCCGGCGTACTCCGGCGTCTTCGCGAGCTCCAGCGCCGCCCACAGCGCCGCGCCGGACGAGATGCCGACGAGCAGCCCCTCCTGCGCCGCCGCCGCGCGCGCCGTCTGGCCCGCGTTCTCCGCCGAGACCGTGATCACCTTCGTGATGAGGCTCGTGTCCAGCACCTTCGGCACGAAGCCCGCGCCGATGCCCTGGATCTTGTGCGGACCCGCCTTGCCCTGCGACAGCACCGGGCTGGTGTCCGGCTCGACGGCGTAGAGGGCGATGTCCGGCTTGACGGAGCGCAGGTACTTGCCCGTGCCCGTCAGCGTGCCGCCCGTGCCGACGCCGGCGACGAACGCATCGACCTTTCCGTCCGTGTCCGCCCAGATCTCCGGACCCGTCGTGATCTGGTGGTAGGCCGGATTCGCCGGGTTCTCGAACTGCTGCAGGATGATGCCGCCGCGCGTCGCCGCGATCTCGTTCGCCTTCGCGATCGCGCCCTTCATGCCCTCCGTGCCGGGCGTGAGGACGATCTCCGCGCCATACGCCGCCGCGAGCTTGCGGCGCTCGATGCTCATCGTCTCGGGCATGGTGAGGACGAGGTGATAGCCCTTCACCGCCGCGATGAGCGCGAGGCCGACGCCCGTGTTGCCGCTCGTCGGCTCGACCAGCGTCGCGCCCGGCTTCAGGACGCCGCGCTTCTCGGCGTCCTCGACCATCGCGAGCGCGATGCGGTCCTTGACGCTCCCGCCGGGGTTGAAGAACTCGACCTTCGCGAGCACTCGCGCACCGCCCTTGTTGAGCTTGTTCGAGATCTCGACGAGCGGCGTGCCGCCCACCTTCTCCAAAATCGTCTTTGCAATCTTAGCCATGCCTGTTTTTCCTTTCTGTTTTGTTCCCACCTCTGTGGTAGGAAAACAGCGCGTAGTATATCACATTTCGTTTGCGAATGTCAACCGTGAAAGTAGGGATGTCTGCCCAAACGCCATTTGACGTCCGCATTCCCCCTCTCGGAGAATCGGCGTCAGGGCGCGGCCAGCTCGTCCGCCGCCTTCTTCAGGCGCGCGAGCGTCTTCTCCTTGCCCAGGAGCTGCAGCATCTCGAAGAGCCCGATGCCCTCTCCGCGCCCCGAAACGGCGACGCGGATCGGATGCACCCACGGCCCCATGCCGCTGCCCTGCGAGAGGCCCTTCACGAGTTCCTCCAGCTTCGGCGCCGCCCAGTCTTCGACCGCCGCGAAGCGCGTGACGAGATCGAGCAGAAGCGCCTTCACGCCCGGCTTCTTCAGCCGCTTCTCGACCGCCTTCGCGTCAAACGGATAGTCGTCGGTGAAGAAGCAGAGGCAGTTGCCCGGCAGATCGTTCAGGACCTTCGTGCGCGGCTGAACCTGCTCGACGAGGTAGTCCCACCACGCCTCGCCCTGCGCCTCGACAGGCGCAGCCGCAAGACCCGCGCCAGCCGCAAGGGCGGCCTTGTCCGGCGCGCTTTCCGCCGCAGCTGCCTTGTCCTGTGCGCCGGCCGCAAGGCCGGCCGCCGCGACGCGACGCTTCAGTTCGGCCTTGAACGCCTCGTGCGGGATGCGCTTGATGTACTCGCCGTTCATCCACGCGAGCTTCTTCGGATCGAACATCGCCGCCGTGACATGCACCTTCTCGAGCTCGAAGAGCCGGATCATCTCCTCGCGCGTCAGGATCTCGCGGTCGTCGCCCGGATTCCAGCCCAGCAGCAGCAGGTAGTTGAACAGCGCCTCCGGCAGGTAGCCCTGCTCGCGGTATTCGCCGACGAACGCCGCGCCGTCGCGCTTCGAGTAGGGCTTGCCCTGCTGGTTGACGATCATCGAGAGGTGGCCGTACTTCGGGATCGGCGCGCCGAGCGCCCGGAAGAGGCAGATGTGCTTGAACGTGTTCTCCACGTGGTCGTCGCCGCGGATGATGTGCGTGACGCGCTGGTCGATGTCGTCCACGACGTTCGCGAGGTGGAAGATCGGCGAGCCGTCGGAGCGGACGATCGCGAAGTCCGGGATGTCCTCGGCCTTCTTCGCCATGTGCCCCTTCACGATGTCGTCGAACTCGATGACGCCCTCCTTCGGCATGCGGAACATCGTGACGACGCCCGTCTTGCCGTCGCGCGACGTGCGCTCGACCCTGTAGGCGTGGCCGGAGGCGAGCAGCTGCTCGGCGACCGCGAGGTGGCGCGGCGCGTTCTTCGTCTGGTAGAAGACCTCCTCGTCATAGTCGAGGCCGAGCCACTTCATGCAGTCGAAGAGGACCTGGATCGCCTCCGGCGTCGACCGCTCGAGGTCGGTGTCCTCCACGCGCAGGAGGAACTTGCCGCCCGTGTGCCGCGCGAACAGCCAGTTGTAGATGGCCGCGCGGATGTTGCCGATGTGGACCTTGCCCGTCGGTGACGGGGCGAAACGCACTCTGATCTCCGCCATAGCCAACCGGTCAGCCGTTCTTCTTCTCGAAGTCCTTCATGAAGTCGACGAGCGCCTCGACGCCCGCCTTCGGGAAGGCGTTGTAGACCGACGCCCGGAGACCGCCGACCGAGCGGTGGCCCTTGAGGGACGACATGCCGAGCTTCTTCGCCTCGTCGAGGAACTTCTTCTCCAGCTCCTCGTCGCCGCCCTTGATGCGCCACGTGACGTTCATGTTCGAGCGGAACTCGGGGAGCGCCGTGCCCGTCCAGAAGTCGCTCGCGTCAATCGCGTCGTAGAGCAGCTTCGCCTTCTCGGCGTTGAGCTTGAAGAGGTTCTCCTTGCCCATCTTCTTGACCCACTTCATCGTCTCGCCGAAGATGTAGATGCCCCAGGTCGGCGGCGTGTTGTAGAGCGAGTCGTTGTCGACGTACGTGCGGTACTGCAGCATCGTCGGGATCTTCGGGCAGCCCTTCTCGGCGAGCGCCTTGCGGATCGCGACGACCGCCATGCCGGACGGGCCGAGGTTCTTCTGCGCGCCCGCGTAGAACAGGTCGAACTGGTTGTAGTCGCGTTCGCAGCTGAGGATGTCGGACGACATGTCGCAGATGAGCGGGCCGTTCACCTTCGGGAATTCCTTGAGTTCCGCGCCGGCGATCGTCTCGTTCGAGCAGATGTGGCAGTACGCGGCGTCGTCCGACCATTTCCACTCGTCCGCGCGCGGCATGCGGGTCGGGATGTCCTTCGCGCAGTCCGCCGCGACGTTGCACTTCACGCCGCGCAGCTCCGCGACCTTCTGGCCTTCCTTCAGCGCCTTCCCAGACCAGGTTCCCTGCTTGGCGTAGTCGGCATTCTTGCCCTGTCCGAGGAAGTTCATCGGGATCATCGCGAACTGCATCGACGCGCCGCCCTGGATGAAGCAGACGCTCCAGTCGTCGCCGAGCCCGCAGAGCTCCTTGAACGTCGCGATCGCCTCCTGGTGGATCGCGTCGTAGTCCTTGCCGCGATGGGACATCTCCATCACCGACATGCCGCAGCCCTTGTAGTCGACGAGTTCCTTCTGCGCGTCCTGGAGGACTTCCAGGGGGAGAACCGCAGGACCTGCGGAGAAGTTGTAGGCTCTTGCCATTTTTCCGTTCCTTTTCTTGTTAGAGTTTATCGTGTTTTTGTCTTGTCCTCGCCCGTAGAGTTTATCAGATGGGCGATTGGCGGTGAATTATACGCTTTTTACCGCGTCTCGTCTAGCGGCTCGGGGCGACGCTCGCGAAAGAGGAGCGACGGGTTGCCCTTCAGCTCTTCGGCGAGGTCCTTCAGAGACGACGCGGCCTCGGAGAGGTTCTCCGCCACCTTCTCGACGTCGCCCTGACAGGTCTCCATCATCGTCTGAACCGTCTGCACCGTCTTCGACATCGACGAGACGGACGAATTGACGTTGCTCCAGACGGCGCCGAGATCCATCGTGTTGATCTGGTTCATGACGCGCGTCGCCGCGTCCGAGAAGTTGTCCAGCAACGAGATCTTCTGCGGCACGAACGGATGCTGCGGCTTCCAGGCAAACGTCTCCGCCGGCGTTGCGACCCGGTTGAGGTTGCACTCGATGCGGGAGAGCCCCGTGATGCCGCTCGCCGTGACGGACGCCCGGAGGCCGCGCTCCTTCACGAGGTAGGCGATCGCGTCCTTCGCCGCAATGCCCTCGTCCTCGAAATAGCCGAGCTTCTTCGGATTGAGCGCCATCAGGATGTAGATGCGCAGGTTGTCCGCCCCCTTCGCCTCGTACTTGTTGCCGACGAAGTCGATCTCGCGCACCTCGCCGATCTTCACGCCCCTGAAGTTGACGGAGCTGCCGACGGAAAGCCCGCTCACCTCGCGGTCGGAATAGGTCTCGACGAAGATCTCGTTCCGCCGCCCCCGCAGGCCTCCGAGGTAGACGAGCGTGACGACCGTCGCCACCGCACCGGCGAGAATCGCGAAACCGATGCGGGCGTAGCTTGCGTGATTGTCGTTTGCCATGGTCTTCTCCCTTCCTGGTTGTCTGACGGCCCAGACCGCCACGGTCACAGCAGAATGTTGAGCATTTCGGCGACGAGGCGACCGCTCGTCAGGAGCGACGCCTCGGAGATGTTCTCGATCGTGTCCTGCGGCGTGTGCCAGTAGGCGTTGCCGGGTCCGTAGGAGAAGTCGATGAGGTCAATCGCCTTGAAGCCGCGCGCCAGAAACGCGACGTGGTCGTCCTTCACGAGATCGTCCGTCAGGCGCACGAGCTTCGGGCTGCCGATGCGCCGCGCCGCGTGGACGGCGATCTTCGCCAGCGCCGGCGTGCCGTTCGCCGGCACGAGAATCGAGAGGTCCCGGTCGCCGAGCATGTCGAGGCAGATGACGGCCTGAACCTGCCGCCCCGTCTCGGCCAGGTGCGCCGCCGCGCGCTTCGAGCCCCAGAAGCCGTCGTTCTCGGCATAGCGTTCCATGCACTCCTCGCCGTCCGTCCAGACGAGCATGAGATTGCCCTTCCGCTCCGTCCAGCCCGCAAAGGCGTTGGCGATCCCGACGAGCAGCCCGCTCGTCGAGGCCCCGTCGTTCGCGCCCGGGCAGTTCGCGCCCGGCTTCGTGTCGTAGTGCGAGACAAGCACGACCCACCGCGCGTCCGGATCGACCGGACGGAACTCGGCGTAGAGGTTCGTGAAGCTCCTCTCGCCCTTCGGCGTCGCCGCCGTGAACGTGTCGCGGCGGACGTCGGCCCCCGCCGCGCTCGCGGCGTCCAGCAGGCAGAGGGACGCGAGACGGCTGCGGTGCGTGCCCGCATCGCGCGGCGTGTACTCCTCGACGAGCGCCTTCGCCGTCTCGAACGCGAGGCGCGCGTCAGCCGGCGTAAACGAAAGCGCCGCCGCCAGAATGAGCGAGAGTCCCATCGTCACTCGACCGTCACGCCGATCATGCGGATGATGCGATCCAGTTCGTCGTTGTCGAAGAAGTCGATCTCGACGACGCCCTTCGTGTGCCGCCCGTTGGCGTGCGAGACGCCCGGCGTCACGCGCACGGCGCAGCCGAGGTGCTTCTTCAGCCTGTCGACGAGATTGCGGACGTAATGTTCGGGCAGGTCGGGCACGCCCTTCTCCTTCGCCGCGACCGGCGCGTGGAGGCGCGCGACCTTCTTCTCGAGCGCGCGCACCGTCAGCTGGTCGTTCACGCAGTCGCGCGCGAGCAGCACACGCTCCTTCTCGTCCTCGACCGACAGGAGAACCTTCGCGTGCCCAACCGAGAGCAGCTGCGTCGCGACGAGCTGCTTGACCTCTTCGGGAAGCTCCAAAAGGCGCGTCGCGTTCGCGACGGTCGCGCGGCCCTTGCCGACCTTCTCGGCGACCTCGGCCTGCGTCAGGCTGAACCTGTCCTGAAGCGTGCGGTACGAGACGGCCTCCTCGATCGGGTTCAGGTCTTCGCGCTGAAGGTTCTCCGTCGTCGTCATGACCGCCGCCGTCTGGTCGTCGGCCTCGACGAGCGTGACGCGGATCTTCGCCCACCCCGCGAGCTGGGCCGCGCGGAGACGCCGCTCGCCCGCGATCAGCTCGTAGCGGCCCTGCGCGTTGCGGCGCACGGTCGGCGGCTGGACGAGGCCGCTGTTCTTCAGCGACTCGGCCAGTTCCTTCAGCTCCTCCTCGCGGAACTCGCGGCGCGGCTGGTAGGGCGAGCGCTCGATGTCGGCGATCTTCAGCTCCAGCGGCTGGCCGGGGACGGCCGCCGGCGCGGCGCCCAGAAGCCCGCCCACGCCCGCGCCGCCGAAATCGACGCGGCGGCCGAGGCCGTGCTTGCGCTTATCAGCCGCAACGGGGACCTTCGCGGCCCCCGTTGCTTTCTTCAGGTAGGGATTTCCCTTGTTCACGGTCGCCCCGTCTATCAGAAGTAGGCGTTGACGATCGGCAGGACCTTGATCTTGTTGTCAAGGATGATGTTCACGAGGCCGATCTGGAAGCCCCACGGGCACTCGCGCGCAAAGTTGACGAGGCCGATCTGGCAGCCGTGCAGCTCGTCCGCGAAGTTGAAGCAGCCGACTTCGAGGCCGTAGGCGACCTTGGCGATGTTGCCGCCGATGGCAAGGTTCGCGCCGTAGGTCTGGGCCGTCGTGAAGCTGACGAGGCCGACGATCTGGACGCCCCAGAAGTTGGCCTGCTGGTAGGCGCCGATGAACTCGACGTCAACGCCCCACATCTCGCCCTCGCGGTAGGCGAAGCCGCCCATGTCACAGCCGTACGTCTCCTGGAAGGAGATGTTCGCGCCAAGCGTCGTGCGGATGCCGTAGATGTCCTTCGCGTTCCAGTTGCAGAGGCCGGAAACCTGCCAGCCCATCAGGTCTTCGCGCGTCGTCATCGCAAGGCCGCCGATGCCGAGGCCGTACATCTTCGGCGCGTCGGAGTAGAAGACGTTGAGGTCAAGGCCGAACACGTCCCAGCGCGCAAGCCCCCACGGGAGCTGAACCGGCGAGGCCAGGCCGATGGCGACCGGCGTCCAGCCGATGGCGCCCTCCTCTTCCCCTTCCGCAAAAGCGGGCACCGTCGCGGTCAGCGCGAGGGCCATGACACCGAACTTGATGGACTTCTTCATTTGTTTTTTTGACTCCTCTGTCTGTGAAAAGAAAATTTGCGCGTATTTTACACTTTCGCCGCCGACCCGTCAAGGGTCGCCGCCTCTTTTTCGCACTTCTCGCGGATGCGCAGGAAAAGCCAGCCCGTCACGGGAACCGTGAAGATGTAGAGGATGCCGAGCGAGCCGATCGCGAGCCAGAAGTTCGAGACGAGGAACGCGACGAGCAGCAGAAGCCCCGCGAGGACGAACGGCAGCTTTCGCCGGGGGACGTGCAGGTGCTTGAGCGAGATCGTCGGCAGGCGCGAGGCCATGAGCGACCCGACGAACAGCAGCATGAAGACGCCCGTCCACGGGTTCTGCAGCGCCGTCGCCAGCGCCGGGGACAGGCCCTTCGCGTCGAGCGCGAGCGACAGGATGGCGGGCGACAGCAGCATCCAGCAGCCGCCCGGCGCCGGCACGCCCGTGAAGAAGTGCGTCCAGTACGGCGCGGTCTCCTGCTCCAGCATCGTGTTGAAGCGCGCAAGCCGGAAGCAGTCGCACATCGCGTAGTAGAGCGCGCAGCCCAGCACGATGCGGATGAACGGCCGCGCGACGACCGAGCCGTCCGCCAGCGTATGGTCCGGACCGCCCGTCATCCAGAAGTACATGAACATCGCCGGCGCGACGCCGAAGTTCACGAAGTCGGCGAGCGAGTCGAGCTCGGCGCCGAGCTTGGAGCTCGCGTTCAGGAGCCGCGCGATCCGCCCGTCCATCCCGTCGCAGATGCAGGCGACGAGCAGCGCCCACAGGGCCGGCAGGAACCGGCCCTCGGACGACAGCGAGATCGACGTGATGCCCGCGCACGCCGCGAGCGACGTCACGAGGTTCGGGACGATCGCGCGCAGCGGCACGCGATCCGGCCGCGCCGCACGCGGACGGCGGCGGCGACCTCTGAAGCGGAAGCGGCTCATTTCCTGTTGGCGACCGAGATGCGGATGCCGCCCTCGGCGGCCGGCGCGGGTTGCGGGGGCTGCTGCTGGGCCTTCGCCGCGTTCTTGCGCGGCGGCCCGATCAGGCAGAAGTGGATGCGCCCGTCGGTCTTCGGCGCCTGCTCGACCGAGCATTCGCCCTGGATCATCGACAGGACTTCGGCGATCTTGTCCTCGCCGATGTCGCGGTGGGCGTTCTCGCGCCCGCGGAACTGGAGCGACAGGCGCACCTTGTTGCCGTCGGCGAGGAACTCGCGGATCTGCTTGAGCTTGTGCTGGATGTCGCCGACGTCGGTGCCGGGATGGAACTTGATCTCCTTCACCTGCGTCGCCTTCTGCGACTTGCGCTGCTGCTTCTCGCGGATGGACTGCTCGTACTTGAACTTGCCGTAGTCCATGATCTTGCAGACCGGCGGCTGGGCGTTCGGCGTGATCTCGACCAGGTCGAGCCCCCGGCTGTCGGCCAGCCTCTGCGCCTCGCGCGTCGCCATGACGCCGAGCATTTGACCCTGAGCATCAAGAACGCGAACCTGCGGCACGCGGATCTTGTAGTTGACACGAGTGAACTGTGCGATAACCCACCTCTTTTATTTGGTTGAAGATTTGCGTATTCTACCACATTTCGCGGACAAAAGGCAAGCCCGCCGCTCACCTCAGCGCCGAGAGGATCGCCTCCGGCGTGATGGGCTGGCCCTTCGCGCGCAGGACGACGAGGCGCGTGATGAGCGCCGACTCGAAGTCCGAGAGGCACACGCCGTCCTTGCGGTCCTGCAGGATGCGCAGGAGGTCGTTCGCCGTCAGCTTGTACCGCGTCTCCTTGCGCGGCACGAAGAGATCCGTGAACTTCATCGCCAGGAACGTCAGCGGCGTCAGGGCCTTCGCCATGACCTCGTAGGCGTCCGCGAGCCGCAGGATGCGCCGGAGCGGGCGCGCCGCGCAGAGCAGCTTCGGCATGAACTCGGAGGTGTAGAGCACCGTGAACGCCGCGAGGAAGCTCCAGACCGCGCGCCCCGTCGCGCTCTCGCCGAAGAGCCGCACCGACAGCGCCGCCGTCGCCGCCGAGTAGGTGACGTTCGCGAGGTTGTTGCCGATGAGGATCGTCGTCGTCGTGCGCCCCATGTCCTGCAGCGCGCGCTGCACCTTCTTCGCCTTGCGCCCGCCCTCGTGCGCGAGGTGCAGGATGCGCTCGCGGCTCACGGAGAGGAAGCCCGTCTCCGCGCCCGAGCAGAACGCCGACCCCGCGAGCGCGAGCAGCGCGACCACAGCCAGCAGGAACACCGTCATGCGTCGTCCTCCTCCGTCCGCTCGACGGCCTCGTCGGTCTCCGCGAGAATCGCCGCGTCGTCGTCCTCCGTCTCGCGCGAGAGGACTTCGAGCCGCACGAGCGTGACGCGGCGGTGGCGCCGCTTGAGGACGGTCGCGCGGCAGCCGTCCGCCTCGATCTCCTGCCCGACGTGCGGGATGCGCTCGGCATGGAACTGCACCCAGCCGGAGAGCCGGTCGGCGTCCTCCGCCTCCAGCTCGACGTCGAGCGCGCGGTTGATCTCGTCCAGCGACGCGCGCGCGTCGATCTCCCAGACGTTCGGGCCCTTCTTCACGACCTGCGGCTCCTCGTTCGCGGACGTGCCGAAGACGCCGGGCCCGACGATCAGCTCCAGGATGTCGTTCGGCGTGATGATGCCGGCCGTGCCGCCGTACTCGTCCAGCACGACCGCGAGCGGCTTGCCGCTCTTCGCGAAGGTGACGAGCAGGTCGTCGAGCGTGACGGTCTCCGGCACGAAGAGCGCGTCCTCGACCGCGCCCGTCTCGCGCACGAGCACGCCCTCGATCGCGTCGGGCGTCATCCTGTAGACGGGCAGGTAGTGGTGCTTCGCCGTGCGGGCGAACGCGGCGCGCGCCGCCGCGTCGCCGCGCGTCAGGTCGAAGCCCTCGATGTCCACGCGCGGCGTCATCTCGTCGTTCGCCGAAAGCTCGGAGAGCCGCAGCACGCCCTCGACCATCTCGGAATCCTTCGCGGACACCTCGCCGCGCTCGACGGCGGTCTCCAGGACGGAGATCAGCTCCTCGTCCGACAGGGCGCGGCGTTCGCGCTCGAGCGCCGGGCCGAACGCGCGCGAGGTGAAGCGCAGGACGACGTTGAACGGCGTGAGGACCCGCCGCCAGAACCCCAGCAGCACGGCGTAGTGCGGCGCGAGCGGCTCGGCGAACTTGAGCGCGAGGCGCTTCGGCGTGATCTCGCCGAAGACGAGCAGGACGACCGTCATCGCCGGGACGGCGAGCCACGCCGAGCCGGGGATCCACCGCGCGAAGAGGCGGTAGCCGAGCGTCGCGATCGCGAAGTTGACGAACGTGTTGCCGACGAGGAGCGTGGAGAAGAGGATCGCCTTGTCGGCAAGCGCGCCGGCGATCAGGCGGTCGGCCTTCGCGCTCCGCGCCTTGATCCGCGCGCGCTGCGCGCCCGTCAGGGAGAACAGGACGGTCTCGGCGCTCGAGAAGAACGCCGAGAGGACGAGGAGGATGGCAAGAAGGGCTATCATGTGTTGACTAGACGAGCTTGATCCGCCGCCATGCGCCGAGCCGCCAGCGGACGAGCGAGCCGACGCTGATGACGACGACGTAGACGATCATCGTGCCCCACAGCGCCGGCATCGTGCCGTGGAAGCGGCGCACGAGGAAGACGAGCGGCAGCCAGAGGCAGAAGGCGTTCAGGAGCATCCACCCCATCACGAACCGCGTGTCTCCCGCGCCCTTCAGCGCGCCGGAGAGGATGATGTCCGCCGCGTCGAAGAGCATCCACGCCGACATGAGGCAGAGCAGCGTCGTGCCGAGCGAGCGGAAGGCCGCCGGGTCCGTCAGGTCTGGCGAGGCGTAGAGCGCGAGGATGGGGTTCCTGAACGCCAGCACGCCGAGGCACGCGGCGAGCGTGAAGCCGAGGCCGAGCGCCATCGTGCGCCGCAGCGCCGCAGACGCCGCCGCGTCGTCGCCGCGCCCGCGCGCCTGGCCGACGAGCGTCTGCGCGCCGAGCGCAAACCCCGTCATCGGCGCGAAGATGAGGTAGTTCACCGTGAAGCAGGCGTTCGACGCGGCGAACGCCTCGCCGCCGACCTCGCCCGTCACGAAGACGAAGATCGTGAACGACAGCATGTTCAGCACCTCGTAGCCGCCCGCCGGGATGCCGAAGCGCAGCAGCCGGACGGCCAGGGCGCGGACGCTCGGCAGCCGCAGGCGCCGCCACGCCCCCGCCCGGCGGAGGACGGCCGACAGGACGAGGCACTGCACGGCCAGCGCCGCGACCGTCGCCCACGCCGCGCCGGCGATGCCCTGCGGCGCGAGCGCGAACCGCCGCCCGCAGAGCGTGACGTCAAAGCCGAAGATCAGGACCGGATCCAGCGCGACGTTGAGCGCGTTGCCGGCGAGGTTGACCCAGAAGACGAGCCGCGTCCGGCCCCGGCCCGTCAGGTAGGAGATCGCCGCCATCTGAAGGTAGACGAAGACCGAGCCGAACATCTGGATGTCGAAATACGTCCGCTCCAGCGCAGCCAGCGCCGGCGTGGCCGCCGTCCGGCTCAGGATCCAGTCGCCCAGGAACGTCACGGGCAGCGTCGGAACGAGCGAGAGGGCCGCCACGAGAATCGCCGCCGCAAGGCTCTGGCGGCACCCTTCCGCGTCCCGCGCGCCGTGGTACTGCGCGACGAAGACGCCGGAATAGCCGACGACGGACTGGAAGAACGACAGGAAGACCCAGGCCAGCGTCGTCGCGGGCAGCACGGCCTCCAGCGCCTCGACCGAGTGGCGCGCGAGAAAGGCGCGGTCGACGGACTGCATGAGCGCCGTGTTGACCATGCCGAGGGCGAGCGGCCAGACGAGCTTCAGGATCTCAAGATAGGGTTTCAGCGCCATATTTGAGGCGGGCATTATAGTCTTTTCCCGCGCGCAGGTCAAGCGCGGGGGAGGCGCGGAACGGCGGCGATCAGGTCACGTGCGTATGCCGTCTGCGGCGTCTTCAGGACGCTTGCGGTGGCCCCCTCCTCGACGACCTTTCCGCTCCGCATCACAAGGATGCGGTGCGCAACGTGCTGCACGACGCCGAGGTCGTGCGTGATGAACAGCAGCGACAGCGACAGGCGCCGCTTGAGGGCCTCCAGCAGGTCCAGCACCGTCGCGCGGATGGAGATGTCGAGCGCGCTCACCGCCTCGTCGCAGATGAGAAGCTCGGGGCGCGAAGCCAACGCCCGCGCAATGCAGATGCGCTGGCGCTGCCCGCCGGAGAACTCGTGCGGATACCGGTCGAGCGCATCCGCGCCCAGCCCCACCATCTCCAGCAGTTCCGGCGTCGTGAAGGCGTCCGTGCGGTTCACGCGCAGCACTTCGCCGATCGTCGCGCGCACCGTCAGGCGCGGATTGAGCGAGCCGAGCGGATCCTGGAAGACCATCGCGACGCGCCCGCGCAGGCGAACCGCGCCGCCCGTCGCCTCCTGGAGCCCCGCAACCACGCGCGCGACCGTCGACTTGCCGCTGCCCGACTCGCCGACGACACCAAGCGTCTCGCCGCGCTTCAGGACGAACGACACGCCATCGACGGCCTTCACGTGTCCGACTGTCCGCGAAAAGACGCCCTTCCGGATGGGGAACCACACCTTCAGGTTCTGCACGTCCAAGATCGCATCGCCATCGATCGTTCCGCCAGTTCTCAACTGCGCCCTTTCCTTCCCGCTCTTCATGATGCCGTATTATCGCATATCCGACGCACGTCTGCAAGTCAGGCAATCCCCCGCCGGCGGAAGGCCTCGCGGACGCCCTGCGCCACCTGCGTCGTCAGCGACGCGGGCCGACGCGAATCGACGGAAAACCCCAGAGACGTCATAGCCACCCGCTTCAGGTCGCAGAACCGGAAAGCTCAAGCCCGTCGTAGGCCGGCACGACATTCGGCGGCAGCATCGTCAGCCACTCCTCGTAGGTGAAGTCGTGGCAGAGGTGCGTCAGGTAGGCGCGGCGCGGCGCAATGCGTTCGATGTAGGCCAGCGCATCCGCCAGCTTCAGGTGCGTCGGGTGTTCGCGCACGCGCAGGCAGTTCAGGACGAGCGTGTCGACGCCCGCAATCTTCGCCACCGTCTCGTCCGGCAGGACATGGCAATCGGAGATGTAGGCGAGAGAAGGTTGGGAAGGCTTGGAAGGTTTGGAAAGTTTGGAAGGTTGGGAAGGTTTGGGAGGTTTGGAA
>DCMF01000135.1:40952-80791 GCA_002321305.1 Verrucomicrobia bacterium UBA1629
GGGAGGTTTGGGAGGTTGGGGAAGTTGGGGAGAGGTGGCCGTGAGCAGGTAGCCGCAGCAGGGGAAGCCGTGCTCGACGGCCAGGCGCTCGACCGCGACGTCGCCGATCGTGAACGTGTCGTCGTTGCGGAACTCGACCATCGGACGGAACAGCCCATGCTCGCCGCCCTTCGCGCTGATGTACGGGAAGATGCGGTGCATCGCCTCTTCCGTCTCCTTCATCGCGTAGCACGGCAGGATCTTGCCGAGGCAGCGGCAGGTGCGCCCGTTCGCGCCGTCCGCATGGGGGTCGCACTTGACCCACGTGCCGTTCAGCGTGTTGAAGCGGCGCACGTCGTCGAACCCCGCGACGTGATCCATGTGCGCGTGCGTCAGCACGACGGCGTCCACGCGATTGATGCCGTATTCGCAGCACGCGAGCCTCATTTCCGGCGGCGTGTCGATGAGGAAGCCGACGTCGCCCGACCGCACGTAGGCGCCGCAGCGGCGACGGCGGTCGCGCGGATCGGCCGACGTGCAGACCTTGCACGTGCAGCCGATCTGCGGTACGCCGACGCTCGTTCCCGTCCCAAGGAACTTGAAGGTGATGCTCATTTGACCGGGCGCAAGAAGGCTTGTCCGGATAGAGGACAAAGGACAGTTGACAGAAGACAGACGGGACTCATCGCGTTCTCCAATTCGACCATTCGACCATTCGACCATTCGTTCATTCGTTCATTCGATTATTCAATCACTTCTTCTCCGGCATCTTGCCGGTCGTGAAGAACTGCTCGACCTCTTCCAGCGTCCGTCCCTTCGTCTCCGGCAGGAAGAACGCCGCCGTGACGAAGTAGACGACCGTGAAGCCGGCGAGGACGAAGAAGACCGTGCCGTTGTCGTTCGTCGCCGCGCACCACTTCGGGAAGACCGTCGCGATCAGCGCCGAGACGCCCTGGTTGATGATCATCGCGATCGCCATGCCGTTGGCGCGGATGCGCGTCGGCATCAGCTCCGTCAGGGCGAGCCACACGCAGACGCCCGGACCCACCGCGTAGAAGCCGATGAACATGAAGAAGAACACCGTCGCGAGAACGCCCGTCGTCATCGACGCGGCGACCCAGCCCTTCGAGATCGCGAGGAAGATCGACCCGACGCCGCAAAGCCCGACGATGATGCCCGACGTGCCGAGCTTCAGCAGGAACTTGCGGCCCTTCCGATCGACGAGCGCGCAGGCGACGACCGTCATCACGCAGTTCATGACCTTGATGGCGACGTCGGACACGTTGGCGAACGCGCCCTGCATGCCGGTCTTCTGGAAGATCGTCACCGTGTAGTTGAGGACGGAGTTGATGCCAGTCGTCTGGTTGCACGCGAGGATGACGACCGCGAGGACGAACGGGATCACGTACTTCTTCTGGAGAAGCGAATCCTTCGCGGCGGCGTTCCTCGCCTTCTCGGCGGCGACCGCCTCGTCCGCCGCAATCATTTCGGCGAGAATCTCCTTCGCCTTCTCCTCGCCGTTGTTCGCCGCGAGCGACGCCAGCGCCTCGTCCGTGCGACCCTTCTTGTAGAGCCAGCGGGACGATTCCCTGAGCCGGAACGCGCCGACGAAGAGAACGAGTCCGGGAATGCACGACAAGAGGAAGATCATCTGCCAGGCATGCACCCACGAGGCGATCTGCGCCGGCGCAAACCACGCCTTGATCTGGCCGAAGGTCACCGCCGCCACGTCGATGCCGTTCGCGTGCGCCTGTGCGTCAACGGCGTCCTTCGCGTCGCCGACGACGAACGTGACGCAGAAGCCGACGACGGCGACGAAGACGAGGCCCATCGTCAGCAGCAGCTGGAACATCCCCGTGCCCTTGCCGCGCGAGTCGGCGTCAAGGCATTCGGCGAGGTACATCGGCACGATCACGCCGAAGAGGCCGGCCGCCGCGCCCTGCATCGCGCGCCCGGCGACCATCAGCCCGAAGCTTCCGCCGTCGAAGAGGCCCGACGCGCAGATCACCGGGATCGAGGCCAGAAAGAGCAGGGCCGACGCGATGATCATGCGACGGCGCCCGAACCGCTCGGCGAGCAGCCCCGCGACCAGCGAGGACGGGAGCGACCCCCAGAGCGCCATGCCGACGATCCAGCCGATCTCGTCCTGCGTGAACGTCGACGTCCGCTCGATGTACGGCAGCGCCGCCGCGATGACGCCGACGTCCACGCCGTAGAGGAGGCCGCCGAGGCCCGCCATGATGAGCAGAAACTTCGCATATCCCTTGACCGTCATTTCACTTGCCCTCCCAGGGTTCGATGTCCTTGAGCAGCGGATGCCTCGTGTCCTTTTCGGACAGCAGGTAGTCGCGGCCCGGCCAGGGCCACCGGATGCCGAGCGCCGGATCGTCGAACTTCAGCCCGCGCTCCGACTCCTTGCAGTAGAGGTTGTCGCACTTGTAGCTGAAGAGCGTGTCGTCCTCAAGGACGACGAAGCCGTGCGCGAAGCCGCGCGGGATGAAGAACTGTCGCCCGTTCTTCGCCGTCAGCTCGCACGAGACGCTTCTCCCGAACGTCGGCGAGCCCTTCCGGATGTCGACGGCGACATCCCAGACCGCGCCGCGAAGGACGCGCACGAGCTTCGCCTGCGCGTGTTCGCCGGCCTGCCAGTGCAGGCCGCGCAGGACACCGCGCGACGAACAGCTCTCGTTGTCCTGCACGAACTTCGCGACAATGCCCGCCGCGACATAGCGGTCCTCGTTGTACGTCTCGGCGAAGAAGCCGCGCACGTCACGGTAAATGTCCGGCTCGACGATCTTCACGCCCGGAATCTCGGTTTCCAGCACTTTCATGGTTCGGGGATTATACCAAAAACCGGACATCCCATGGGCCGTGCGTCCGCCAGCAGGCGCGGACGGCCTCGACCGTCGGCTCGACGTAGAGCGGCGTCGCCTGATGGCGAAACCACGTGTCCTGCCGCTTTGCGAGCTGGCAGGTGCGCGTTCGGATCTTCTCCTTGTCGTCCCCTTCGCGATAGCCGATCGCGAGCGCGGCCGTCTTCGACCAGACGGGATACGCCGCGCGCAGGCGCCGCTTCTCGTCCTCCAGGCCGCGCATGAACATCTCGTCGAGCCGTGCGGCGATGCGGGCGCGGACGACCGCCCGGTCGATGCGGATGACGGGATAGACCGGCGGCGGCTTCTCCCACGCGCGATCCAGTCCGCGCAGAAGCGCCGAGAAGTAGAGCCCCGTGCCGCCGACGATGACGATCGGCGTCCCGTCCGGCACCGCCCGCGCCCAGTCCGCCGCAGCCCGCAGCCAGGCCCCCGCCGAAAAGTCCTCCGCCGGCGTGACGACATCGACGCCGCCCATGTGGAACTCGGCGCGCTCGGCGGCGGACGGCTTCGCCGTGCCGACGTCCATCCCGCGATAGACGTTCATCGAGTCTGCCGAGAGAATCCACGCGCCCATCTCGCGCGCGAGCGTCGCGGCGATCGCGCTCTTGCCGCTTGCCGTCGGCCCCGCCAGCAGATACGCCTTGCGCACGGTCTTCCGAGGCTCTCCCGCAGCAAGGCCATCGTTCGTCTGTTCCATGTGAAATCCCGTCCTTTCGCGCGCCGAACCGTCTTCACGGACAGGGCGACTGCGTCGTCCAGCGGATGAGGCCCCAGAGGAGCGCGTGCGCCGTTTCGCCGCGCGGCGTCGTGACGCGCTCGTAGAGCGTCCAGAACTTCGACCAGTTGCGGTCGACCGCCGGCACCCAGCGGATCGGAAAGAGCGAGAGGAAGCGCCCGTACCGCGTGCCGTCCGCCGCGACGGACGATTCCCAGAACGGCCACAGGCGGAAGTACGTGTCGTCCGGCCGGCTCACCCAGAACGGGAAGACCCGCGTCTCGTCCGGCAGCAGCTCCACCAGCCGCCAGCCGAAGCGCGTGATCTCGTCTTCCTTTTCGCCGTCGAGGTAGCGGAAGTTGTCGATGTGCTCGTAGAACGGGAAGACGCTTGTGCGCGCGCGTTTCGCGAAGCGCTCGATCTCGACGAAGGGCCAGGGGAAGCGCCCCCGCCAGCCGTTCGCCGTCTCGGCATACGAGAAGAATGGCGGCAGGAAGAGCCACTGCCGCTCGCGTTCGCGATCGACGCGGCCCATGAGCGGCCAGAGCATCCAGCTCGTCCCCGCGCCGCCCGTGTCGCGGTCGGCGAACGAGGTCTTCCAGTTCCAGAGCGGCCAGAGGACGGTCGTGTGGTCGTCCGCTCGGTTGTGGCTCGTCACGTAGAGCGGCCAGAAGCCCCACGAGCCGTCGTCCCGCCAGTGGACAAACGGGAAAAGGACGGCGTTCGTCGTCAGCCACGTCCCGTCCTTCGGACGCGGCATGCGGTAGCGCATCCAGACGGGCCAGAGGACGAACTCCCAGTCGTACAGCGTCAGGACGTGCGGATGCCGCCCGTAGACCGGAAACAGCCCCCAGTAAGAAGAATCATCCCTACTTCCTACTTCTTCCTCCTTCCCTCTTCCTTTTTCCTTCTTCCTTTTTCCCTCATCCCCCATCTCCCATCCCTCATCCCTCTCGCGTCCGTTCCACCAGATCGGCAGGATGTCGAACTGGTAGCCGCCGTCGGCGTTGGACTGGTAGTGGGTGAAGAGGCAGAACCGCCACCAGTCGCGGTGCGCGGTGAAGACCGGCCAGAGGACGTCCGTCGTCTCGGCCTCGTGCGACCAGAACGGCCGCAGGGCGTAGAAGTCCTGTTCCGGCCTCTGCTGGTAAAACGGCAGAACCTGAAAGGCGACAGCGAGAAGGATGTCAGCGAGCACTCTTCTTCACTTCCTCGAACTCGCGGCGCTCGAACTCGGACAGCTCGCCGATGCGCGACTGCACCTTGCGGATCGTCACCTTCGCGTGCTGCCTGTCGCCCGCCTTCAGCTGGACGCGCGCCAGCGAGACGAGCATGCGCACGTCCGCCTCGCGTCCGTTCGGCCCCTTCGAGAGCTCGCACGCCTTGCGGATGCACGACTCGGCCTCGGCGAAGTCGCGGTTCTGGTCCATCAGGATCGCCCCCAGCGTCTCCCATGCGACATACAGCCCCGGCGCGGCCTTGACGGCCTTGCGCGCATACGTCTCGGCCTCCGCGAGCCGCTGCGTCCGCCGCAGGACCTCCGCGAGGTCGTTCAGCGCGAGCGCGACCGGCTGCGGCGCGTTCGCCGCCTTGCGCAGGAACGTCTCCGCCTCCGCGAGATTGCCGCGCCCGAACGCGAGCGAGCCCATGACGTAGTTCGCGAGCGGCGCGTTGCGGTTCCGCCGCAGGACGTCGCGCGCGTGCTGCTCGGCGTTCTCCTTGTCGTCCAGCGAGATGTCGAGCCCCAGCACGAGATCCTGCGTCGCGGGAATGCCCGGACGGGCCTTCGCGGCGGCGGCGAAGGCGTCGCGCGCCTCCCGGCGGCCCGCCTCGCCCTTCTTCAGGAGCGCGAAGCCCTTCGTCGTCTGCACGTGGTAGTCGAACGGGTCGGCCGCCTGCTTCTCCATCGTCGGCAGGATCACGTCGCTGAGCTTCTTCTCCAGCGCGGCCTTCGCCTTCGGGTCCTTCGCCGCGTCAATCTGCTGCAGCGTGACGGCCGCCAGCAGCGACCACGCCTGAAGGTCCTTGCCGTCCCTGTCAAGCGCCTTCTGCACGTGCGCCGCCGCCGCCGCCAGGTCGTTCTTCATCATCGCCACCATCGCGAGCTCCAGCTGCGCGCGCTTGTCGTCGCCCGCGACGGCCGCCGCGCGCTCCAGGTACTCGAGCGCCTTCGCCGCGTTCCCGTCGAGAAGCTCCAGCCGCATGAGGCCGAGGAGCGCGTCGTGGTCATGCTCGTTCTTCTCCAGTACGCCCTCGTAGATGCGGCGCGACTTCTTCTGGTCGTTCTCGTTCGCGTAGAGCGCGGCCATCATGTTGAGGAGCGACGTGCGCCTGTCGGACGGCACGAAGTCGATCGCGCGGCGGATCTGCGAGAGCGCGTCGCCCGGACGCCCCGACCGCGCCCAGGCGTGGCCGAGGCGCACGAACACGTCGGGGTTGCGGATGTAGCCGTAGTAGGTGCCGAGCCGCCAGAGCACGTAGCGGCGCTTCGCGTCGTCGACGGCGGCCTTCAGCGTGCGCTCCAGCTCGCGCTTCTTGGCGACGGCCGACGGATGCTGCGCGCCGAGCATCGCGACCTCGTTGAAGACGGCGCAGATGTTGTCGCGGTCGATCTCGTTCAGCACGAGCTCGTACATCTTCCAGGCGTCGTCGTCACGGTGCTTGTCCTGCAGCCAGACGCCGCGGTTGTTCGCGACGAAGCCGAGGTGGCGGCGCAGCGAGAAGCGCAGGCGGTCGACGGGATTCGGCACCGTGCCGGCGTGGTAGCTGCCCCAGCCCTTCGGGGCCGCGAGGATCGCGTCATATTCCTTCCACGCCGTCCAGTCGGGGACGTGCGCCTCGTCCGCGCCGAAGAACAGGAACTCCGGCACGGGCGCCCTGTTCGCCGCGTACCAGAGGTCGGGCGCACCCCAGATCGCGACCTTCTGCGCGACGGACGGGTCAGCGGCGAACCAGTCCTGGATGAACGGCAGCACGCCCAGCGTGAGCGTCGTGCGCAGCTCGGCGTTCTTCTCGCCGCCGACGCCCTCCCGCGCGACGAGTTCGCCGAGCCGCGCGAGGTAGTCCTCGTCCTGGTCGCGCGCGAGCGAGATGACGTGGAGCGGACGCCCCGCCTCGGCCGCGACGAGCTTCAGGTGGTTGTCGAGGACGCCGTCCGAGACGAACCACGTGCGGTCGCCGAGATCCTGCACGACCTTGCGCGCGATCCGGTCGGCGAACGCGCCCCGGTCGCCGTCGAACGCGAAGAGGTTCCAGAGGCACGAGACGACGAGGACGAACGCGAGGACGCCGCCCGCGACGAGCGCGACGACGCGCCGCCGCTGCAGCCACCAGAACGCGACGAGATAGCCCGCGACGCACGCGGCAAACGCGCTCGACGCGACCGGCAGGATGCCATACGGCTCCATCACCGTGCTCGGCGCAAGCGGCGTCGCCACCGCGAGGATCGCGGCAAAGGTCATCGCCGCGTGGAAGAGCCACGGCACGAGGGTCGGCGGCTCGTTGAACGCCTTCGGACTGGAGAAGAGCGCCGCCACGAACGGCACGGTCGCGAAGAGCGCGACGAAGAGCCAGCCGGGCGTCCTGTACCACGCCTTCATCTCGCGCGCGAGGCCGCCGAGATGCTCGCCCAGGTCGAGGCCGAACCAGCCCGCCGCGAAGAGCGCCGTCAGGAAGCCGACGAACAGGAAGAGGAAGAGCGCGAGATACGGCTTGCGGCCCTGCTTCAGCGCCGCGCACGTCAGCGTCGCGAGGTAGAACGGCAGGAACGCGAGAACGAGCGCCGAGTCGCAGAACGCGAGGCCGCAGAGGACGCCCATGAGCGGCGCGAGCCCCCACGTCGCGCCCTTGCGCCACCCGAAGAACGGCACGGCGGCGAGCAGCGTGACGAGCGCCCACAGGAAGTCGAAGAGGCGCGGCTCCAGGTGCGTCGCGGCGCTCCGCACGGCCGGCGTCAGGACGAAGACGACGACGGCGACGACGCCCGCGAGGGTCGCGAGCCGCCACTTCTGCGGCAGCGTGTCGTCCGCCCGCACGCGCGCGGCGACGAACGTCGAGACGAGCCAATAGAGGGCCATCGCGGCGAGCGTGCCGCAGACCGGCGCGATCAGGTTCCCGCCGCCGAGGAGCTTCGCGAACGCCGCCATCAGCGGATACTCGGCCGCGCCGGCGTCAAGCCCCTTCCAGAGCGCGATCAGCCGCGCGCTGTCGCCGGGGTAGGCATAGCCCGCGAGCGAGGCGAAGAAGAGGACGGCGGCAACCGCGCCGAGGGCAAGGGCGATGAGAGAGTTCTTTTTCATGGGACGATAGTATAGCAGTTTTCCGTCTATCCCGCAAAGCGCGCACAATCGGGGTTTCGCGTTCAGCCGACCTGCTGCAGGGCCTGCTTCAGGTCGGCGATGAGGTCGTCCGGATCCTCCAGCCCGACCGAGAGGCGGATGAGGTCCGGCGGGATGCCGGCGGCCTTGAGCTGCTCGTCGGAGAGCTGGCGGTGCGTGTGCGACGCCGGGTGCAGCACGCAGCTCCAGGCGTCGGCGACGTGCGTGACGATGCCGATCACCTTCAGCGCGTCCATGAACTTCACGGCCGCCGCACGTCCGCCCCTGACGCCGAACGTCAGCACACCGCACGGCGCGGGGCCGTCGAACTGCCTCTTGAGGAGCCTGCGGTACGGCGAGTCCTTCAGGCCCGCGAAGCTGACCCACGCGACCTTCTTCTGCGCCTGGAGCCACGTCGCGACCTTCAGCGCGCTCTCCGCGTGGCGGCGGATGCGCACGTGCAGGGACTCGAGGCCGAGGTTCACGAGGAAGGCGTTGAACGGCGACGGGATCGCGCCGTAGTCGCGCATCAGGTGCGCCGTGCATTTCGTGATGTAGGCGAGCTTGCCGAACGCCTTCACGTAGCTGAGGCCGTGGTACGAGGCGTCCGGCTCGACGAGGCCGGGGAACCTGTCCGCGTGCGCCGCCCAGTCGAAGTTGCCCGAATCGACGACGCAGCCGCCGACCTGCGCGGAGTGGCCGTCCATGTACTTCGTCGTCGCGTGCGTGACGATGTCGCAGCCGAATTCGAACGGACGGCACAGGATCGGCGTCGGGAACGTGTTGTCGACGATGAGCGGCACGCCGTTCCCGTGCGCGATCTTCGCGAACTTCGCGATGTCGAGGATCGCTCCCGACGGGTTCGAGACCGTCTCGCCGAAGACGCATTTCGTGTTCGGGCGGAACGCCTTCTGGATCGTTTTCGCGTCCGCGTCCGGATCGACGAACGTGTAGTCGACGCCCATCTGCCGCAGGGAGACGTTGAAGAGGTTGAACGTGCCGCCGTAGATCTGGGCGGATGCGACGACGTGGTCGCCCGCCTGGCAGATGTTGCGGACGGCGAAGAAGTTCGCCGCCTGGCCGGAACTCGTCAGGATCGCCGCGACGCCGCCTTCAAGCGCGGCGATCTTCTTCGCCACCGCGTCGTTCGTCGGGTTCGCGAGGCGCGTGTAGAAGTAGCCGGGCGCCTTCAGGTCGAAGAGGTCGGCCATGTGTTCGGAGGTGTCGTAGCGGAAGGTCGTCGTCTGGTAGATCGGGACCTGGCGGGCTTCGCCGCACTTCGGCGACCAGCCGCCCTGGACGCACAGCGTGTCGATTTTCATTTCAGTATTCGCTTTCTTCGATGTCGGCCATCTGCAGCTCGCGGAGCTGCCGGGCCTGTGAGAGGGAGATGACCCCAAGGACGACCAGGGCCACGGACAGGACGACATACCCCGCCGAGATCGCCCACGGACGCCAGTTCCACGGGTCGTCGCCGATCACGCGATAGGGGCGTATGCCCCGCTTGCGCAGCTTCGCATACGCATCCGCCCGGTCGCGCGCGGCGATCTCGCCCGCGTGACTGACGTTTTCACGGTCCTGATAGAGGTACTTGTAGTTCAAAGTTCACGTATTATAGCAAAAATCCTCCGCACAAACGCAAACCAGCCAAGCGGACGCGCCCACACGTTAGGTCAGGCCGTGAGCCGCCGAAGCGCAAAAGCCTCAAATGCCACGCGCCTCATCCGCCGCAACGCTTTCCGTCACTTCTTCGAGAAGTCGATGCGCGGGTCGATGAGCATGTAGAAGACGTCGCTCAGGAGGTTGCCGACCAGCTGGAAGCTCGCCGTGAGCGCGAGAAGCGCGAGGAAGACGGCGTAGTCGCGTCCGATCAACGCGTCCCACGAGAGGCGCCCCATGCCGGGAATCTCGAAGATCGTCTCGATGATGATGGAGCCCGCGAAGAGCAGCCCGATCATCGACCCCAGCCCCGTCGCGACCGGGATGAGCGCGTTTCGGAAGGCGTGCAGCCAGATCGCGCGCCGCCGCGTCGCGCCCTTCGCGATCACCGTGCGGATGTAGTCCGCCGAGATCTGGTCGAGGAGCGAGTTCTTCATGAGCAGCGTCAGCATCGCGAACGATCCCGCGACGTAGCAGGCGACCGGCAGCGCCATGTGCCACGCGCGGTCGGCGAGCCACACGCCGAACGATGGCTCGAGGTCGAAGTCGCTGGAGATCCCGCCGAGCGGGAAGACGTCCCAGAAGCCCTCGACCGTGCCGCAGAACAGCGTCTTCAGCAGCATCGCAAGCGCGAAGGACGGCACGGCGTAGGCGACGAACACGACGAGCGACGAGACGGCGTCGAAGGCCTGCCGGTGGCGCAGCGCCTTGGCGATGCCGAGGGGGATGCAGATGAGGTACGTCAGCACGAACGCCGCGAGGCCGAACCAGAGCGAGACGGGGATGCGCGCGCGGATGAGCTGCCACGCCGTCTTGTCCGGGTAGTCGTAGCTCGGCAGCGTCAGCCCCATGCGGTGGACGACGAGCCAGTCCCAGTACTGGCGGAGGAGCGGCTTGTCGAAGCCGAACTGCGCCTCCAGTTCCTTGCGGTAGGCGTCGGAGACGGCGCTCGCCCCCGTCGCCGTCGCGGCGGCGGCCGCCTCGCCCGCGCCGCCGCCCTGCGCGGCAAGCCCCTTCATCCGCATGAGCCGGATCTCGACCGGCCCGCCCGGCAGGAAACGCGTCAGCGCAAAACAAACGATGGTGATCCCGACAAACGTCGGAATCACCAGGATGAGGCGCCGGACGAGATACGCCAGGCGATCCACTTACGCCTGCGCCTCGGCGTCGAACGCCGGCCGCTTGCCCTTGTACCACCAGTACATGATCGGCGTCGCGATGAAGATCGACGAGAACGTGCCCGCGACCACGCCGAAGAGCATGATGAGCGCGAAGTCGAAGATCGAGCCGTCGCCGAACGCGAAGAGCGCCAGGACCGCGAAGAAGGTCGTCAGGGACGTGATGACCGTGCGCGAGAGGCAGGCGTTGATGGAGGCGTTGCAGAGCTCGCGGAACGTCATCTTCTTGTCGTGGCGCAGCATTTCGCGGATGCGGTCGAACACGACGACCGTGTCGTTCACCGAGTAGCCGATGATCGTGAGGATCGCGGTGATGACGATGAGCGAGACCTGACGGCCGCAGAGCGAGAAGAGGCCGAGCGAAATGAGCGCGTCGTGCGCAAGCGCGACGAGGGCGCCGAGGCCGAAGCCGAACTGGAAGCGGAAGCCGACGTAGAGGAGGATCGCGAGGAGCGAGAAGACGACCGCGTAGGTGCCGCTCTTCTTGAGGTCCGCGCCGACCATCGAGCCGACCTCGTCCACTGACGCGGCCCTGAACTGGGCCTCCGGGAACTTCGCCTGCAGGAGCTTCGTCACGTAGGCGCCGACGTCGTGGTTCTCCAGCGCCGCGCCCTTGGCCGTCTCGGCCGTCTCGCCGGTCTTCACGAGGAGCGTCGCGTCGCCGACGCCCTCCTGGTACTGGATGACCGCCGCGTTGTCGAAGCCGTTCAGGGCCTCGCGGATCGCCGCCGTCTCCGGCTTCGCGTCCTGCTTCAGGCTGTAGACGATCGACGTGCCGCCCGTCAGGTCGACGGAGAGGACGGCCGCCTTGTTCGTCGCGAGGCGCACCGCGAAGATCGCCATCGTGACCGCGACGAGCGCGAACGCGACGCCGACCGTGCACTTCTGGACCTTCATGAAGTCGAAGCGCGGCTTCCTGAAGACCTGCATCATCTTGAACGGCTTCGTGCGGTTCGGATCGACGCAGTGGTCGAAGACGAGGCGCGTGACGACGACGGCCGTGAACATCGAGATGACGACGCCCGCCGTCAGCGTGATCGCGAAGCCGCGCACGGGGCCCGTGCCGACCACGAAGAGGATGACGCCCGTGATGATCGTCGTCAGGTTCGAGTCGAAGATCGCCGTGAACGCGCGGCCGTAGCCGTTCGCGATCGCCTGGCCGGCCGTGCGGCCCGCCTGGAACTCCTCGCGGATGCGCTCGAAGATGAGGACGTTCGCGTCAACCGCCATGCCGAGCGAGAGGACGAGGCCCGCGATGCCCGGCATCGTGAGGACGGGCAGCTGCATCGAGCCGCCGCCGCCCATCGAGGGGTCGTGCGCGAAGACGCCGAGGATGTTCGCGCAGAGGATGAGCGCCGTCGGCAGGAGCGCGATGTCGAGGAAGAGCGCGATGTCGGCGACGAGGCCGGCGCGCCAGTAGTAGATGAACATGAAGATCGCGACGAGGCAGAAGCCCATCGTCGCGGCGACCGCACCCGCGTGGATCGCGTCGTCGCCGACCGTCGGGGCGACCGTCGTCTCGGCGAGGATCTTCAGCGGCGCGGGCAGCGCGCCCGCGTTCAGCTCGTCCGCCAGCTTCTTCGCGCTCTTCGCGTCGAAGCGGCCCGTGATCTCGCCCTGCGCACCGATCTCGCTGTTGATGACCGGCGCGGAGATGAGCGTGTCGTCGAGGATGATCGCGAGCTGGCGGCCGCGGTCGGTCGGGTTCTTCGGGCCGTGCGCCTTGTAGTTGCGCGTCAGGGTCGAGAACTTGCGCCCGCCCTCGCCAGAGAGGCGGAAGCCGATCGAGAGGCCGCCCGACGTCGGGTCGCGCTGGACGGCGGCCGAGACGAGGTCTTCGCCCGTCACGCGCGGCTCGGTCGAGCGCGCGACGTAGTTCGGCGAGTAGGTGCCGTCGCCGTTGCCCTCCAGCATGAAGCTGTAGCGGGCGTCCGGCGCCTCGAACGCCGCGAGGCGCGCGGCATAGCCCGGCTTCTGCGAGATCTCGGGCCAGTTCTCGAGGCGCGCGTAGCCGTTGCCGCTCTTCTTGTAGCCCTCCGGCGCGACGTCCTTCGAGAGGAGCTTCGCGACGAGCTGGTCGTTCTTCGGATGCGTCAGGCGGAACTCCAGGAACGCCGCGCTCTGGAGCGAGGCCTTCGCCGCCTTGCGCACCTCCTCGTCGACGCCCGGGAGCTGCACGAGCAGGCGGTGGCCCTTCAGGCCCTGGATGACCGGCTCGTTCGTCCCCATCGCGTCCACGCGGCGGCGGATGACGGAGATGATGCGGTCGTCGCAGCCCGCCAGCGTCTTCTCGATCTCGCGCTCGACGGCGCCGGGCGTGTTCGTGATCGCCGGGTTCGCCGCGATGATCGACTGCGCGAGCTTGTCGGTATCGACGCCGAGCGTGAAGGACGTGCCGCCCTTCAGGTCGAGGCCGAACCGGAACTTCTCCGCCGGCGGTGTGCAGACGTAATAGGAAATACCCGCGATCAGCAGCAGGATGAGCCACTTCCAGATGTTGTTTCGGACAACCGAATCTTTAGCCATAATCGAATTATATCCTCGTTGTTGAGATTTTGAAGGGTAATTATACCATAGTTCGTTTCATCAAATCAAGGGCGCGCCGACGGCTCGCCCGTGAACTCCCAGTCGGGGTAGAGGGACTTGAGCGCCTTGCGGCAGTAGTCGGCGTCGAGGACGCGATCCTCCTTCAGGGCCGCGACGTACAGCCGCTCGAGCGCGGCGACGATGGCCGTGCGCACCTGCGCGGCTTCGGCGGCGGCCGCTTCGGACGCGCGGCGCTCGGCGCGCGCGAGGCGGCGGGTCGAGCGAGGCAGCGTCCGGTCGTCCTCGGCGCGATACGGCTTCTTCTCCTGCTTGCGGACGTTCCCCTCGGCGTCGATGATCGTGTCCTCCATGCCACCGGCCCATGCGAGATCCGTCACCGTCTTCTCCGGCTGCAGCGCGCGCTCGCGCTCCTCCAGGTCCTGCCGCCATTCGCGCAGGTCGCGCTCCAGCGTCTCGAAGTCGATCTTGCGAAGTTCCTGCAATTTCGCTTCGGCGATGACCTTTTCGGAGCGCAGCCTCTCCGCCGCGAGCGCGTCCGCCGCCGCCTCGGCCTTGGCCTCCTCGGCCTTCTGGACGGCGACCGCCTTCGCCTTCTCGTCGGCCGCCGCCTCGGCCTTGAGCTTCGCCGCGAGGCGGTTCTCCTTTGCCGTCTCGGCCTCCGCCTCGGCCTGCTTCCGCTGCGCCTCGGCCTGTGCGCGCCGTTCCTTCGCCGCCTCGGCGTCCGCGCGCGCCTGCGCGGCGGCGGCGTCCTTCGCGGCGCGGTCCTCCTTCGCCTGTTCGCGCGCCGCCTCGGCCGCACGGGCCTTCGCGTCCTCGGCCTCGGACGTCTTCGCGGCGGCCTTGGCGAGGGACGCCGCCTTTTCGGCGGCCGCCGCCTCGGCCTCGGCGCGCGCCTGCGCCTCGGACGAGCGGTTGACGCTCACGACAATCGCCGCCCCCGCTGCCGCCAGGACGGCCAGCGACACGGCGATGAAAGTGTAGTTCTTTTGATTCATGACACGGCTCCGTTAGGGGGAAATGGGGTTGCGACGTGAGGGACGTGAGAGACTTGAGGGGCGAGAGGGGCGAGTGAAATTTCGACATGAGAGACAAGAGGGGCAAGAGGGGCTTGAGGCCTCGCGTCGCTCGCGCCCCTCACGTCTCTCACGTCATTTTCTCTCGCGTCGCTCACGTCATTCAGCCTCTCGTCTCTCATGTCACCCTCGTCTCTCACGTCAGTTCGCCTTTCGTCACGCCCCACGCCCGCCACTCCACGGACGCGTCCCCTGGCACTGCGGATAGCCACGGCAGCTCCAGAACGGATGGCCCGCGTTGCGGCCCTTGCGCGCCACGACCTTGCACATCGGCCCGCCGCAGGTCGGACACGTCGGCGCACCGACAGCGGCAATCTGCGCATCGCGCGCCTCAAGCCGGACTTTCGAGAGCCGCTCGGTAAAACCGCCCTCTTCGGCGAATGCCGCGCCGACCGACAGCATCTGCTTGTGCAGCAGGGCGGCCGCACGATTGATCATCACCAGCTGCGCATTTGCCGCGACAACCGGATCCTCGGACTCCAGCCACGGCGCGAACCGCTGGCGCATGGCGAGGACATATTCTCCATGATGATGCCGCACGTCGTCGTCGGCCTCGAACGCATCCAGTCGAAGCGCCGAGAGTTCCCGAAACTGCGGCGCGCTCTCCGACCACGGCGCAACGCCACAGTCAATGAGAAACGCCTCGTAGTCGCCCGCCAGCTCTTCGAGAGAGCCCTTGGCGACATCATAAAGACGAAGCTCGGTCTCTTTTGATGTCCCCGCACGAGACGAGCCCTCGACGATGTTCTGCCGCGCCGACCGTGCCGCGCCAATCATCTGGCCCGCCGTCTTGCCGAGCGGATCGCTCTTGTAATCGTAAACGCGGCGGCAGAAAAGCGTCGTCGCATGATAGACGAGACAGACGTAGCCAAACGCCAGCGTCTTGCGGTAGCCGCCATAGGCGCCGATGATGCGCGTCGTGGGCGAGGGCCGAGGGGCGGGGGAGATGACGTGAGAGACAGGAGAGGCGAGAGAGACTTGAGAAACGACAAGAGGGTCAAGAGGGACTTGAGAGACTTGAGGGCCCACGCCCCTCGCGCCCCTCATGTCACTCACGTCATTTTGTCTCTCGTCTCTCATGTCACCCTCGTCTCTCACGTCATTTCCCGCCCGCCTCCTCGGCCTTTTTCATCTCGGCCTGGGCCTCGGCGAGCTTCTTCTCGCGAATCTCTTCGGCGAGCTTCTTGAGCGCGCTCTGGCTCTTCTCGTCGAGCATCTTCTCCTCCAGCTCTTCCTGCGCCTCCTCTTCGAGTTCTTCCTTGTGCATCTTGAGCCAGAGGTCGCGCTCCTCCTTCGTCAGGCCCTTCAGCTTCTGCGCACGCTTGACCTTCTCCTGCTCGATGGCGATGCGCGTCTGCCGCTCCTCGTCCTGCTTCTTCCACTCGTCCTGCAGGCGGCGCAGCTGCTCCTTCTTCGAGACCGGATCGGCCAGTTCCGACGCCGACCAGCCGCGGTCATCCCACGGGCGCGGATCGCTCAGCACCTTCTTGCGGCGCAACGCCTCGACCTGTGCGGCCTCGCTGTCGTCCAGAACATACGGCGTCATGAAGACCAGAAGCTCCTTTCTCGATTCGGTCTGCTCAACATAACCAAACAGCCACTTCCCAATCCACGGAATGTCCTTCAGAATGGGAATTCCGCCCGTCTTCTCCCCCTGAACCGTTTCTGTCAACCCTCCAAACACAACGGTTTGTCCATTCTCCAGCAGGGCATCTGCCGACATCTTTCGCGTGATGGTCGTTGCCGCGTTGATCCTGTCTGTACCATTTGCCGCTGTAATCGCCTGACCTCCCCCTTCTTGAGAATACTCTTCCTCTATTGTCAGCATGACCACACCATTCGGATTGATCTTCGGTGTTGTCTTGATCGTAATTCCAAGTTCCTTTTGTTCATAATCCGGCACCGCTGAACCATTGTATGTTGAGCCAGAATACTGATACCCCTTGAACAGATAGCGCATTTCCGTCGCTTCAATCGTCGCCTCTTTATTGTCGAGCGTCATGATGATCGGCGAAGCAATATACTTCGATCGAGAATCTGTTTTTGACGCTGCGATGACGGCAGAGAGATTCAGCTTGTTTGACTTCAAGAAGTAATTAAGACCTGTGCCAACTGGCGTGACCGTGCCGATGTCATTCAGATCCGCCTCTTGCAAGCTCTTTGCCAGCTTTTCTAGCGCT
Source organism: Verrucomicrobia bacterium UBA1629 (assembly GCA_002321305.1). Taxonomy (GTDB): domain Bacteria; phylum Verrucomicrobiota; class Kiritimatiellia; order RFP12; family UBA1067; genus UBA1067. The sequence goes on from DCMF01000135.1 coordinate 57,476, forward strand.
TGTTGTTTGCTCTCGTAATTCGAACTTCCATAAGTCGAAGACTCTGACCCAAGAAGGCTCTTGGCATCTTCAAGATATTCAGAGTACTTCTTGACCGTGCCCTTCATCGCCGTCAACGTACCGGAATTAGATCCGCCGCCGCCGCCGCCGATAACCGTTGGATCTTTTCCCGACCACTTGTTATTCACCCAATCAATTCCTGTTGCCAAATCGTCGCCAAGCCCGACCTCGATGATCACCGTCTCGATCAGCACCTGCGAGAGCTTGATGTCCATCGACTCGATGATCGACTCGATGGTCGGCACGAGCTCCTTGTTCGTCATGACGACAAGGCCGTTGATGCGCTTGTCGGCAAGGACGGTCGTGTTGTCCTTCGAGAGCTCCCCCGCCTTCGCCTCGCCCGTGCGCTGGTTCGCCGGCTTCCGCGCCGCCGAGGCGGACGCGTTGTTGCGCGTGATGTTGCCGCCCGAGCCCTGCTTCGCGTTCTGGTTGGAGTTCTTCGTCTTGTTCTGCGACGACGACGAGTTGCCGATCAGGTCGTTGATCATGTCGCTCACGTCCTCCGCGTCCGCGTACTTCAGGCGGTAGACCTTCACGACCGTGTCCGGCGTCGTCTCGACGTCCAGCTGCTCGATCACCTTGTCGAAGAAGTCCATGTTCGCCTTCGACGTGATGACGATGAGCTTGTTCGACCGCTCGTCCGGCACGATCAGCACCTTGCCCCGGATCATGCCCCGGTCGGCGTCCGAGACGGTCATGACGAGCGACTCGTTGTTCACGGGCTGCGCCGGCTGTGCCTGCTGCTGGTTGCGCCCGAGCAGCCCGCGCCGCAGCATCGGACGGTTGAACGGCTGTTGCTGCTGCGACGAGGGGTTCGTCGGCGCCTTGTTCTTCTCCTGCCACTTCATCGCGTCGTCCACGATCGCCTGCAGCGCCTTCTGCACGTCCTCGACCGAGGCGTTCTTGATCTGGCGCACGAAGACCTGCTCCGTCACGGGCGCCGCGACGTCGATCGCCCGCGCGATCTCCAGCATGCGGTTGATGTTCTGCTCGGTGTCCGTCACGAGGATCTTGTTCGTCCGCTCGAAGACGATCAGGAGCCCCGAATTCGACTTGAAGCCCTCCAGCACCTTCTGCGCGTCCTCCGCCGTCATGTTCGTGAAGGGGATCATCATCGAGACGACCTTGCCGCTCTCGCCGAGCTTCGTGTCGCCGTCCATGAGGATCGGGATGCCCTCCTTGCGGACGTCCTTGCGCGGCAGGGCGCGGATGAAGCTGTCCTTGTACGGCTCCAGGTGGATGCCGTTCATCTCCAGCACGGTCTCGATCGCCTCCAGATAGTCCTCGCGCGAAAGCTTCTGCCCCTGCTTGGACTTCAGCGTGATCGTCGCCGTCGGGCACGCCGGGTCCTTGAGGATCGTCTTGCCGACCTCGTCGCCGTAGGCCATGATGATGATGTCGCTCGCCGCGCCGTCCCAGTTGAGGGCGTGACCGCCCGTCGGCTGCGGCGCCGCCTCGTCGTCCGCCGGCGCCGGCGTCGGACGCGCCGTGTTCACGGGACGCCCGCCGCCCAGCGGCGTCCGCAGCCGCGACGGCGCCGCCAGCAAAGGCATCGAGACTCCAACGGACAGAAAACAGACAAGAAATTTCTTCATGCCACCTCCAAACGCTCTCCTGATCTTAGTTTAAACTCCGATTCGTGCAGCTCTCGCTACCGCTCCGCAGAAAAAGCCACCGAAGCCCTGTCCTTTCCCTGTTAACGGGATGATCAGCGATTGAATCGCTGTTGGCTTCTGCGAAGCAACGCTTAACTTGCGGAGCGGTAGCGAGAGCCTCAATCATCGGAGTTTCTCCTGTTCGTCTCATCTTCATTCACTCCCTCATGTACGCGCAGTTGAGCGTGAAGTCGCCGCGCAGGTAGCCCTTCTTCGCGCTGGGACGGAAGCGCAGCTCGGCGATGTCGAAGAGCCCCGCGTCCGTATTCTCCAGCTCGTGCAGGAACTTGACGAGCGCCTCCAGCGAGCCCTCCCAGCTCGCGTCGATCGGCAGCACCGTCACGTCGTCGATCTCCAGCTTCTCCTTCTGCGTGCCGCGCTGCGAGATCTGGATGCGGTTGCGCGTCGCGATCTCGCCCATCTTCTGCAGCCACGTCGTGTCCGTCGCCTTGCCCGCCGCGAACGTCGGCATCGCCGCCTTCTCGGCCTCGTATGCCGCGTCCCACTTCGCCTTGTCGGCGATCAGCCGCTCCTCCTTCAGATACGTCGCCTTCGCCTGCTCGTAGCGGCGCGCGGCCTTCTTCCAGGCGGACTCCGCCGAGAGGAACCACGTCAGCGCCGCGACGGCGTAGAGCCCGACGACGGCCAGGACGGCGAACACGGCCTTCTGCTTCAGCGACATCGCGTTCATTCCTCTTCCTCCTGCGCCTCGAAGCCCAAGTCAAGGTCGAACCGCTGCCTGCCCTTCGACATGTTGAGCTTGCCGAGCGCGACGGTCTGGAAGACCCGCTCGGCGTTCTCATCCCCCTCTTCGCCGAACGAGAGCGCTTCCATCGCGTTCTTGAAGTCGTAGACCTCGGTATCCGTCTCGGCGTCGCCCGAGATCCGAAGCCCCGTCTTGCGGTCGTAGCTCCAGTTCGAGAGCGTGACGCCGGCGGGCAGGCGGTCCGACACGGCCTTCATGATCTCCAGCGCGCCGCGCCCGTGGTCGGAATACTCCTTGAAGACGTCCACCTTCTTCTTCTTGTCGCTCACGAGGCGGTACTGTCGCGCGTGCTGCTTCGACAGGCCCTTCTGGTGGTCGGTCATGAACCCGTAGACGACCGGTACGCCGAAGAGGACGCCCATCACGAGAAGCCACAGCCCGACGGCGACGGAGAGCCGCCGCACGAGCTTCGCCTTGAAGCGCGTCTCCTCCAAGACCTCGCGCCAGCTCGCCGGCAGGGCGTTCAGGGCCGACGGGTCCAGCGACCGCTCCGCGACGCCCTCGACCGCCGCGTCGGACGCCTCGACCTCGATCGTCTCGGCGAGCGGCTTCGGGCCGCCGAACGACTCCGCCTCCAGCAGGAGCAGCATCTCCTCGCGCGCCCGGTCGCCCGCGTCGGCCAGCCCGCGCAGCGCAACGGGCTGGTCGCCGTCCAGCACGATGAGCGTCTCGCAGTCCGGCGACGTGATGCGGATCAGGCGCCGCTGGCCATCCGAGGCGTCGAAGCGTCCCCAAATCGCGCGCAGCTGGCCGAGCGCCAGCAGGTCGATGCGCGTCACGTTGAGCTTCTGCGCGTCCAGCGCCTCGGCGATGTCGTCCGTCGCGCTCTCCGGCAGGGCCGCCGCGAGGACGACCGAACCCTCCGCCGTCTCGCGCACCGTCTCGCAGCTGACCGTCAGCGGCTCGTCGGGAAACGGGCTCAGCGCCTGCAGGACCGGCGTCGCCACGGCGACGGCGTCCTCGCCCGCCGGCACGCGCACCATCTTCGCGAGCAGCCGGCTGAGCGGCAACGCCAGCACCGCCTCGCGCCCGGGATTCCCGGACTTGACGACGCGGAGCGTTCCGCCCTCGAAGACGGCGATCTGAAAGTCCTTCTGCATTTAATCTGGGAGATTATACCAAATTCTCGGCAACCCGACTAACCGGGTCGCCGAGAAGAGGCCGACGGACCATCCATCCCCAAGCAATCAGCCGCCATTCGACCGAAGCGCCTTCGGGCTTAAGGATTTCAGGGATAGTCCGCCGGCAAAGTGAGGATTTCGCACCCGTCATCGGTGATGGCCACGGTGTGCTCGAAATGCGCGGCGAGGCAGCGGTCGCGCGTCACGACCGTCCAGCCGTTCTCCAGCACGTCCGTCCTCTCGCCCTTCTTCGTCAGCGTGATCATCGGCTCGATCGCGATCGTCATGCCGGGACGCAGCACGAGCTTCGTGCCCGGCTTGCCGTAGTTCGGCACCTCCGGGTCCTCGTGCACCGTCCGGCCGACGCCGTGGCCGATCCAGTCGCGCACGACGCCGAAACCCGCCGCCTCCGCGACCGACTGGATCGCGTAGCCGACGTCGCCGAGGTGGACGCCCGGCCCACAGGCGGCGATGCCGGCCTTCAGGCACGCCTTCGTCGTCTCGACGAGCCGAATGACCTCAGGGTCGGTGACGCCGAGCATGACCGTGCGCGACGTGTCGCCGTTGAAGCCGTTCCTGAGGATGCCCACGTCGGTCTTCACGAGGTCGCCCGGCATGATCACGCGATGGTGCGAGGGGATGCCGTGGATGACCTCGTCGTTCAGCGAGACGCAGATGTGGCCGGGAAAGCCCTCATACCCATAGAAGCTCGCCTGGACGTTGTGCCGCTTGCAGTAGGCGATGACGAGGTCGTCGATTTCGCCAGTCGTCACGCCCGGCGCGACGGCGCTTGCGCAGATGTCGCGGATCTCCGCGCTCATCCGGCACGCCTCGCGCATGCGGGCGAGCTCAGCCTTTGTCTTGATGTCGACTTTCACGGCCTTACATCGCCGCGAGGAACGCCTTCGCGCTGTTCTCCGGCCCCTGTGTGCCGTCGATCTTGCGCAGAATCCCCTTCTGCTCGTAGAAGGCGATCAGCGGCTCGGTCTCGCGATGGTAGACGACGAGGCGATCCTTCACCGTGTCGGGGTTGTCGTCCTTGCGGATGACGAGCGCCGCGCCGCAGAGGTCGCAGACGCCCTCGACCTTCGGCGGCAGGTTCTTGACATGGTAGCCCGCCTTGCACTTCGGGCACGTGCGGCGCCCGGCGATGCGGTCGGCGATGATTTCGTCCGGCACGTCGACGAGCACGGCCGACTTGACCGGCGCGCCCGTCTTCTCGAGGATCTCGGCCTGCGCGACGTTGCGCGGGAAGCCGTCGAGGAGCATCGTGACGTCGCCCGTCGTCTCGGCGATCACGTCCCGGATCATCTGGGCGATGAGCGTGTCGGGCACGAGCGCGCCCTTCTCCATGTAGCCCTTGGCCTCCACGCCGGCTGGCGTCCCCTTCGCGACGGCCCCGCGCAGGAGGTCGCCCGACGAGACGTGCTTCAGGTTCGCGTGTTCGCTCGCGAGACGCCCCGCGATCGTTCCCTTCCCCGACCCCGGGGCACCCAACAGAATGACGATGTTCATGATCTGCGTATTATAGCATATTTGGATTCGGCCCTTACGCCTCCAGCTCCGCCCGGAGCCGCATGACGAAATCGGGCAGCTTCATCGCGCCGAGGTCGCCGTCCGCGCGGGAGCGCACGGAGATCTGCTCCGCCGCCTCGTCGCGCGGCCCGACCACGACCTGGTACGGCACCTTCATGAGCGCCGCCTCGCGGATCTTCGCGCCGAGCTTCTCGGCGGAGGCGTCGACCTCGACGCGGAAGCCCGCCGCGCGCAGGGCCGACTGGATCCTCTTCGCGTAGTCCATCGCCTTGTCGGAGATCGGCAGGATGCGCACCTGCTCCGGCGCGAGCCAGAGCGGGAACGCGCCCGCGTAGTGCTCGATCAGGATGCCGAAGAAGCGCTCGATCGAGCCGAGCAGCGCGCGGTGCACCATGTAGGGCTGATGCTCCTTGCCGTCGTCGCCGACGTAGGTGAGGTTGAAGCGCTCCGGCAGGTTGAAGTCGAACTGGACGGTGCCGAGCTGCCACGGACGGCCGAGCGCGTCCTTGATCTTCATGTCGATCTTCGGGCCGTAGAACGCGCCGCCGCCCTCGTCGACCTCGTAGCTCATCCCCTCCTGGTCGAGCGCGTCGCGCAGGGACTGCGTCGCCTGCTCCCAGCGCGCGGGGTCGCCGACGGCCTTCGCGGGCTTCGTCGAGAGGTACGCCTGGATGTCGTGGAAGCCGAACTTGCCGAGCATCTTCTTCGCGAACTCGACCGTGTCCTTGATCTCCTGCACGATCTGGCCGGGGGTGCAGAAGATGTGCGCGTCGTCCTGCGTGAAGCCGCGCACGCGGAAGAGCCCGTGGCGCACGCCGTCCTTCTCGTAGCGGTAGACCGTGCCGAGCTCGGCGTAGCGCAGCGGCAGGTCGCGGTAGCTGCGCTTCTCGAACTGGTAGCACTGGATGTGGAACGGGCAGTTCATGGGCTTCACGTAGTAGTCCTGCACGTAGGCGTCCTTGCCCTCGCCCTCCTGCACGTGCATGACCGGGAACATGCCCTCCTTGTAGAAGCCGAGGTGGCCCGACGTCTCCCAGAGGTTCGACTTGCCGACGTGCGGCGTGTAGACGATCTCGTAGCCCGCCTCGTAGTGCTTCCGCCGCCAGTACTCCTCGATCGCGACGCGCACGCGCGCCCCGCGCGGCAGCCAGTGGGCGAGGCCGGGCCCGACCTGCTCGGTGATCGTGAAGAGCTTGAGCTGCTTGCCGAGGACGCGGTGGTCGCGCTTCTTCGCCTCCTCCGCGCGGGCGAGGATCTCGTCCAGCTCCTTCTGGTCCTTCGCGACGATGCCGTAGACGCGCTGGAGCATCTTGTTCTTCTCGTCGCCGCGATAGTAGCTGCCGGCGATCTTCGTGAGCTTGACGACGCCGATCTCGCGCGCGTGCCCGACGTGCGGCCCGCGGCACATCTCGACGTAGTCGCCGACCGCGTAGGTCGAGATCGGCCCGCCGTCGGCGATGACGTCGGCGAGGCGCTCGAGCTTGTACTTCTGGCCCGCGAGGAGGGCCTTCGCCTCGTCGGCCGTGACCTCCTTCCGCACGAACGGCTCGTCGAGCGCGATGAGGCGCGCGATCTCGGCCTCGATCTTCGGGAAGTCCTCCGGCGTGATGCGGTGGGGAAGGTCGAAGTCGTAGTAGAAGCCGTCGTCCGTCGCCGGCCCGATGTCGACCTGCACGTCGTCGAAAAGGTTCATGACCGCACGCGCCATCATGTGCGCGGCGGAATGCCGTCTCTGCTGCTCGCTGATCTCTGCCATAGTTTCTCCTTGGGGAAAATTTCCCCATATTATACCACCTTTTCGGGAAACCGTCAGTACGACCGGCCGTCGCGGCGGGCGAGGTAGTTGGCCAGAGCCTCCTTCAGGACGCGCGCGCCGCCGGCGGTCGGGTAGTTTCCCGTGAAGTACCAGTCGCCCGCCGAGTCGGGGCAGCAGGCGTGCAGGTCGTCGATCGTCTGGAACACGACGTCCACCCGCGCCTTCATGCCGGGCGGCGTGATGAGCCGCGCGATCTCCGCCGACAGCTCGTTTTGGGAATGCTGCGCGTAAATCTTCCGCACGTCGTCCGCCTGGCGGATCGCCGCCTCGCCGGCCAGGTTGACGAGGGCCTTGAACGCGACGAGCTCGCCGAGGGTCGACATGTCGATGCCGTAGCAGTCGGGATAGCAGATCGGCGGGGCGGACGACGCGACGATGATGCGCTTCGGCCCGAGGCGGTCGAGCATCGGCAGGATCGCGTTCTTCATCGTGTTGCCGCGCACGATCGAGTCGTCGAGGACGACGAGCGTGTCCGTCCCCGGCCGCACGAGCCCGTAGGTGACGTCGTAGACGTGCTGGTAGAACTCCCGCCGCGCGGCGGCGTCCGCGATGAACGTGCGGAACTTCGCGTCCTTCACCGCGATCTGCCCGAAGCGGACGGGACGCCCCTCCGCCAGGCCCTCCGTCCACAGCGCCTCCAACAGCCCGTGGAACGCGACCTGCGCCGAGTTCGGGATGTAGCTGAAGAACGTGTTCGCGAGGTCGCCGCCGACGGCCCTCAGAAGCGGCTTCGCGAGCGCCGCGCCGAGCGCCTTGCGCTCGCGGTGGATGTCCGCGTCGTTCGCGCGCGAGAAGTAGATGCGCTCGAAGACGCAGCTGCGCCGCTCCGCCGGATCGAGGATCCGCTCGAAGCGCACCGCGCCGTCCGGCGCGACCAGCAGGGCCTCGCCGGGCACGAGCTCGCGCACCGCGTCCGGCAGCGCGTTGAACGCCGCCTGAATGGCCGGACGCTCCGACGCGACGACCGCCACGTCGTCCGTGACGAGGCAGTAGCCCGGCCGGATGCCGTGGGGGTCGCGGACGGCGAAGCTCCAGCCGTCGCCGGTCATGCCGCAGAGCGTGTAGGCGCCGTCCAGCTTCGGCAGCAGCGCCTTCAGGGCCGCGACGAGAATCTTCCCCCGATCCGTCTCGCCGTCGATCTCGGCCTTCAGCATCGTCGAGGCGAGCCATTCGCAGATGAGGTAGCCGTCGGCCGTCGACTCCGGGAACTTGCCGAGCGCGACGTAGGCGTCGAAGAGGTCGCGCGTGTTCGTGAGGTTGAAGTTGCCCGCGAGGAAAAGCGTGCGGTTGAGCCGCGCGGCGCGATGCGCGAACGGGTGGCAGAAGCTGACGTCGCCGCGCCCGTAGGTCGCGTAGCGCAGGTGGCCGAGGAACAGCGTCTCGTTCATCCGCCGCCGCTTGGCCAGGAGGGACAGCAAGTCCGCCAGCGGACGATCCGAGGCGGACTTGAGTTCGGTGTAGGCGGGCCTGCCGGGTTCGGGCGTGAGCGTCAGCGTGACCGCGCCCGCGCCGTCCTGCCCCCGGTTGTGCTGCTTCTCCAGGAGAAGCGAAAGCTTCGTCCCCCCGAAATCCGCCGCGCCGTAGGCCGTCGCGTAATGGGACGCCCCCTTGCGAAGCCGCAGAAGCGACACCGCACACTCGTGTTTGATCGTGTCGGACATGACGCAACCATCTTGCAAAGGCCATGCCATGCGGCAACAGCGGCAGAACGCCACGTCAGGATTACGCAGGCTGTAAAACGAACCGCCGCGCCTTTACACGCGCCCGTCCCTTTCTCGCCGACCCTTCCCGCAGAAGCAGACCGCGTAGAGGCCGACGACCGCGAAGCAGACCGCCGGGACGGCGAAGCTCGCGCGCAGCGAGGCCTGACAGAGCTTCAGGTCCGGGTCCCAGTCCGTCGAGAAGCCCGGCACGAGCGCGCACCACGCCGAGTCCGGGTTGCCGAGGATGTCCGCCATCCACGGCGTGACGATCGCGCCGCCGAGAATCGCCATGATGAGGCCGGACGCGCCGAGCTTCAGGGCCTTCGGATCGAGCCCGCCGAGCGCCATGCCGTAGATCGTCGGGAACATGAGCGACATGAAGCCGCTCATCGCGACGAGGCAGAGGACGTTCCATGAGAACGGCAGGCCGCCGACCGCGAAGAGGACGCGCGTCGGCAGGTACATGACGCCGAGGCAGCAGCCGATCGCGCCCGCCGCGAAGACGGCCATCATCTTCGCCGGCTCGACGTACTTCATGAGGAACGTCGCGATCCAGCGGAACGCGATGAAGAGCGAGATCGCGACCGTGTAGTAGGTCGCGCCGTCCGCCGGCGTGACGCCAAGCTCCTTCTGGCAGTAGACGTTCAGCCACGTCCACGCGGCGATCTGGACGCCGATGTTGAAGAACTGGGCGACGACGCCCATTCCGTAGCGCGGCGTCCGGAGGAGCGTCACGAGCATCGCCCGGTAGTCGCGCTGGACGGCGACGTAGGCGAGCGGGCCGAGGCAGCCGAGCAGCACCCAGACGATCTTGTTCATGTCCGGGAAGAGGAAGTAGAGCGCGGTGACCGGCACGAACGTGAAGAGCGTCGCGACGCCGACGCGCCTCAGCGCCGTGGCGCGCGCGTCCAGCGGCGAATCCTCCTCCTTCGCGAAGAGGAAGAAGAGCCAGATGAGCGCGGCGACCGCGCAGAGGCCGACGTAGGGCGCGCAGACCCAGAAGAGCTCGTTGTGGATGATGCCCTGCCGCGTCGCCTCGTCCATCAGCGCGCGCTCCTCGGCCGTCGCGGGATGGAGGTGCGAGAGGATGAGCTGCTGGGCGAGGACGATGCCGGCCATCGAGCCGACGGGATTGAACATCTGCGCGAAGTTGAGCCGCCGCACGGCCGTCGCCTCGTCGCCGAGCGAGAGGACGTACGGGTTGCACGTCGTCTCCAGCAGCGAGCAGCCGCCCGCGACGATGAAGATCGCGATGAAGTAGACGTCGAAGCTCTGTGCAAGGCAGGCGGGGATGTAGAGGAGCGCGCCCGCGATGTAGATGAAGAGCCCGATCAGCACGCCCTTGCGGTAGCTGAACTCCTCGGCCAGCACCGCCGCGAAGATCGCGAGCACCGCGTAGGCCCCGTAGAACGCGACCTGCACGAGGCCGGCCTTCGACTGGTCCATCGTGAAGATGCGCTGGAACGACGGCACGAGGTTGTCCGTCATGTTGTTCAGGAGCCCCCACAGCGTGAAGCAGCTCACGAGCATGATGAAGACGGGGAGGTGTTTGCGGGTGATGAGTCGTGCCTTTTCCATGATTGAGGGATTATACCATATTTCGACCGTCCGAACCGTCACGTCCCCACGACCCGCCCTGATCCCGTTGGGCGCCGCCTTCGCCGACCCTTCAGCCGCCCCAACCGCAGCCGCCCAGTACGAGCCCCGCCATTTTTGCTATAATGTCCGCCATGAAACGCATTGTCCTGTTCCTGGTCACCAACCTCGCCGTGATGCTCACGCTGGGCATCGTGGCGAATGTCCTGTGTGCCGTCCTCGGCACGTCCGTCGCCGAACTCGTCGGCCCCGAATGGGCAGACCTTCTCGTCTTCGCCTTCGTCTACGGCCTCGTGGGCGCGTTCATCTCGCTCCTGCTCTCCAAGCCGATGGCGAAGATGGCGTGCGGCGCGCGGACGATCGACGGCACCGAGGGCGAGTCCGAACGCTGGCTCGTCGCGACGGTCGAGGATCTCGCGCGGCGGGCGGGCGTGAACACGCCGGAGGTCGCGATCTATCCCGGCGCGGCGAACGCCTTCGCGACGGGCGCGTTCAGGAACCATGCGCTCGTCGCCGTCTCGACGGACATCATGGGCCAGATGTCGAAGGAGGAGCTGCGCGCCGTGCTCGGCCACGAGATCAGCCATGTCGCGAACGGCGACATGGTGACGCTCACGCTCGTGCAGGGCGTCCTCAACGCCTTCGTGATCGTGATCTCGCGCGTTCTCGCGTCAGTTCTCGCGAACGCCGGCCGGGGCGACGGCGAGCGCCGCCGCGATGGCGGCGGGCTCTACTTCCTGCTCGTGATGGTCTTGCAGCTCGCGCTCGGCATCCTCGCATCGCTCGTCGTCTTCTGGTTCTCGCGCAAGCGCGAATACGCCGCCGACGCCGGCTCGGCGCACCTCCTCGGCTCGCCGTCGCCGATGATCGCGGCGCTGCGCCGTCTCGGCAACCTGCAGCCGGGCGTCCTGCCCGACTCGCTCAAGGCGATGGGCATCGCCGAAGGCAAAAAGACGTCGATCTGGTCGACGCACCCCGCGCTCGAAGACCGCATCGCCGCCCTGCAGAACCTGACGGCCAGCTGAACGAGAAGGAGCCGAAGCCATGTCGGTCGAGAATAATCGGGCGCGGACGCTGCGCGCGCTTGTCGAGGCGACGCTGAACGAGGTGCTGCCGGCGGCGGACGAACGGCCCGCGATTCTCGCCGAGGCGATGCGGTATGCCGTCGGCACGGGCGGCAAGCGGATCCGTCCGCTCATCTGCCTCGCGTCGGCGACGGCCGTCGGCGGAATGGCCGAGGACGCGAAGTATCCGGCGGCCGCGATCGAGATCCTGCACAACTACACGCTCGTCCACGACGACCTGCCGGCGATGGACAACGACGTCTTGCGGCGCGGACAGCCGACGGTCTGGAAGAAGTTCGGCGAGGCGAACGCGATTCTCGCGGGGGACGCGCTTCTGGCGCTCGCCTACCAGACGGCGGCGAAAGCCCCGCGCAACGTCGCGGCGATCGTCGGCGTGCTGGGCGAAAAGGGCGTCGGCGTCGTGCGCGGCCAGGTCGAAGACCTCCGCTTCCAAACCACCCAACCCACCCAAACCTTCCAAACCTCCCCAACCTTCCAAACCTCCCAAACCACCCAAACCTCCCAAACCACCCAAACCTCCATCTCCTTCATCTACCTCCACAAGACGTCCGACCTGTTCGTCGCGGCGGCGAAGATGGGGGCCTTGGCGGGCGGCGGCGCGCCGGACGACGTGGCGCGGCTGGAACGCTTCGCGCTGAACCTCGGCCTCGCGTTCCAGTTCGAAGACGACCTGCTGGACGGGGACGGCCCCTATCCGCGCGCGGAGACCGAGCGCCGCGTGGCCGAGACGACGGCGGCGGCGATTGCCGCGCTGGAAGGGCTGCCCGGCGAGACGGGCTTCCTGCGCGAACTGGCCCAAAAGCTCGTCGGACGAAAGGCATGAATGCGCATCTACTGTGACATGGACGACATCCTCTGCGAGACGGCGGCGACGCTCTGCCGGCTCGCGGCGGAAAGGTTCGGCGTGCGCGTCCGCTACGAGGACGTGCGCGACTTCGATTTGCAGCAGACCTTCGGGCTGACGGAAGGCCAGATGCAGGACTTCATGCGCCTGGCGCACGAGCCGGCGTGCCTGCTGTCCTACCCCGAAACGCCGGGGGCGGTCGCGGGCGTCCGGTCGCTTGTCGCCGCCGGGCACGACGTCGAGATCGTGACGGGACGCCCCGCGACGTCGCACGCGGCGACGGAGGCGTGGCTGAGGGCCGCTGGACTGGGTGCGCTCCCGGTCACCTACGTGAACAAGTACGGGCGTCGCTTCTCGCAGGACGGCGATGCGCCGGAGATGGTGCCGTTGGCCGACTTGCTGAAACGTCACTATGACATCGCAATCGACGATTCGCCGCTCATCCTGTCCGCGCTCGCGGCCTGGACGGATACGCGGGTGCTGGTCTTTGACCGTCCGTGGAACCGGGACTCCGCGCTCGCGCCGAACATGACGCGCGTGAAGTCCTGGGCGGAGATTCTCTCTTCTCCTGCGAAGTAGAAGCGGACGCTCACCCCATCGCCTTGGGCTGGCTGCGCCACAGAGGAGGGTCGGGCGCAGCCCCCAGGCCCACACCCGCGTCCTTCACTTCAGGCAGCGCAGAAGCTCGTTGAAGCGGCTGATGCGCACCGTGTAGCGCGAATCGCCGAGCGAGCCGAAGCCGTAGGCGCAGAACGCGCTCTTCACGCCCGCATTCGCCGCGCAGTCGAGATCCGTCCAGCTGTCGCCGACCATCCAGTCGCGGGACGACAGGCGGTGTCCGCCGAGGCGCGCCGCACAGTCCCGGAGCGGCAGGGCGGACGGCTTCATTTCCGCACAGTCGCCGCCCGCCACCACGGCCGAGCCGAAGAGGCGGTCAAGGCCGAACTTCTCAAGGATCATCCGCGTCGCGAAATTCGGCTTGTTCGTGTTGACGCCCAGGAGCCACCCGCGCCGCGCGAGTTCCTCCAGCGTCTCGCGCACGTCCGGATAGAGCGTGACCGACTCGCAGCAGTGTTCGGCGTAGTGGCTGCGGAAAATCGCCGCGACGTCCTCGCCCGTCCGTTCGGGAATCGCGTGGTCGAGCAGATAGCGCGCGCCCCGTCCGACGAAGCCGATGACCGTCTCGACCGGCAGCTCCGCCAGCCCCAGGTCGCGTCGCGTGTGGTTGACCGTCGCCGCCAAGTCGGCCTTCGAGTCGATCAGCGTGCCGTCCATGTCAAAGAAAACCGCATTCATGCCCGTGTCTCCCGTTTCGAGAACTCGCAGCCGCAGTACGACTGCCGATAAAGCCCCAGTTCCGCCGCACGGCGGACGGACAGCTTGAAGCCCTCCTTCTTCTTGAAGTCAATCGTCAGGAACTGCGGCGCGTCCGGGCCGGAAGCCACCTCGGACATCGCCGCTTGCCCCGCCGCGAAGACGACGGCGCTCACCTTGTGCGGCGAGACGGTCAGCGACGTCGTGAACGTGTCGAGTCCATTCGCCGCCGCGAACGCCGCCGCCTTCGCGAGGTTGTAGCGGAAGCACCGCGCACACCGCGCGCCCTTCTCCGGCGCGTCCTCGTAGCCGGCGGCGACTTCGCGCAGCCAATCGGCATGGTCATAGGGGAGCGCGGCGAATGGAACGCCCTCGACACGCGCCAATCGCTCGGCGGCGGCCCTGCGCTTCTCGAATTCCTCCGCCGTGTCGATGTTCGAGTTTGCGAAGAGCAGCGTGACGTCATACCCGACATCCCGCAGGCGCGGCACGCACGCCGACGCGCACGGCCCGCAGCACGCATGAAGAACAGCCGTCATTTCATTCCTTTCAGGACACGCCGGATCTGCCGCGCGACGGCGTCCGACGGATCAATCACCTCGGCGCGTCCCGCGCAGACCTTTTCGATCACGGGCTTCAGGTGCGGAAAGTGCGTGCAGCCGAGGACGATGCGGTCGGCCCCCGCCTTCAGCAGCGGCTCGATCTTCGCGCGGACAACCCGCTCGACCTCCAAACCTCCCAAACCTTCCAAACCTCCCAAACCGTCCAAACCTCCCAAACCTCCCAGACCTCCCAAACCGTCCAAACCCGCCTTCTCCACAATCTCAACAAACTCGTCGGCGACGACGGCAAGCACCGTCACGTCCTGCGCGAACCGCGCCTTCGTCTCGTTGTAGAGGCGGCCATGGAACGTGCCCGCCGTCGCGAGGACGCCGACGACGCCCGTCGCCGACTTGAGCGCGGCGGGCTTCAGCGCGGGCTCGATGCCGACGAACGGCACCTGCGGATAGTGCGCGCGCAGGTAGTCGATCGCAGCGGCCGTCGCCGTGTTGCAGGCGACGACGATCACTCCGCAGCCGCGCCGCAGCAGCTCTTCGGTGTTCGCGACTGAAAGCCGGATGATCTCCTCCGGCGGCTTGTTGCCATAGGGGCAGTTCTTCGAGTCGGCGAGGTATTCCGTCGCGACGTCCGGGCAGAGCTTCTGGAACGCACGAAGGATGCACGTGCCGCCGATGCCGCTGTCGAAAAAGCCGACCTTCATCGCCCGACGGCCTCCCGAACCTCGCGCAGCGCGCGCCGCGCCTCTCCGACAAGCGTACGCATCCAGAGGAAGACCTCAATGACTTGCACCGGCTTATGCATGGGCGCGTCTCCGCTTCTTCCTCATGACCGCCGTCAGCGCATCCGCATACGCAATCGGGCTGACCGAATCCTTGGGTTCGAGTTCGCCAATCCACCAGTCCTGTCCGAGCGTCCGACAGGCCAGAACAAACGAGCCGAGCGTCGCGCCCTCACCGCGCTCCAAGTGCTTGACCGCCGTCAGGGAAATGCCGCTGCGTTCAGCCAGCATCTGCTGCGTCATGTTCCTGCGCAAGCGATGCTCACGCAAGGCCACGCCGATGCGCTTCAGCAGTGATTCTCGTGTCCCGATTGTCATGACAGTTCTTTTTAGGCCCATTGACAGGCGAATTTTACCATAATGGTCTTAAAAGAGTCAATACTCACCCCCGCTTCCGTCACCTTGCGGCGCAGGGCCTTGATCTCAGCGTGGGCGTACCTGAACGGCAACTTTTTTTTAGGTACATCCGCAATCTCGCGCACAAGCAACAGCGCGGGAACCCAGCGCAGCCGCTCTATGCTGTCAAGATGCCAGTCGAAGTCAACAGATCCGCTGAACGAGAAGACCGCCCCTGGCCACTTACTTTTTCAATCGACAATTTTGGTATAATGCACCGCATGAAGCCGATTGCCACCGCCCGACCTGCGTCCGCAGACCCTTTTGCCGACTATGTGCCCGTGAAGATGGCGCATCCCGTCGTGGACGCGGACGACGTTCCCGAACTGCCGCCGTCCGAAAGGCCGCGCAGCCGGCAGCCTCCGAACCGCCGCAAGCCGGGGCGG
The DNA here is from genome assembly GCA_002321305.1 of Verrucomicrobia bacterium UBA1629. Lineage (GTDB taxonomy): Bacteria > Verrucomicrobiota > Kiritimatiellia > RFP12 > UBA1067 > UBA1067. Next base: position 73,093 of record DCMF01000135.1, read on the forward strand.
GCGCTGGCGCGCGGATGCGGAACGCTCGTCTTCCTGCTGTGCGCCGCCGTCGCCGTCGCCGCGATCGCCGTCGTCTCCTACGGGTATTTCCATGACCGTCCGCTGACGGACAAGATTCCCATGCTGGCCGCCTGCACGACACCCGTCAACGCCCTGTCCGACTGGGGACGTTCGGCGCGCGCTCGGCTGACGGGGCTTGCCGGGACGAACCCGGCCCGTCGGCTGACGCCGGGTCTCGGCACCGCCCCCGACGTCATCTCGCAGTCTGTCGACCGCGTATCGGCGATGGGCGCACGGCGCCGGGAACGGCAGGACGAGGCGCAGCGGTTTGCCGACGGCCTTGACTGAGCCAATCGCCGGCAGGAAGTCGAACGCCGTTCTTTCCAACAGCCGTTCGACAAGAGCGCAAAGCGTCTTCGTGCATCGACACGGAACGCGGAACGCGAAACCACGCCTACGCAAAGATCCTGTCGCGGCGGGCGGCGAGATAGGTCGTCAGGAACGTGCGCTGGAGATCCGTCACGTAAGGCGTCTCGTCCAACAGGGCCGGAAAGTCCAGCGCACGGATGCGCGGCAGAAGCCGATCCAATGCCTCAACCAGTTCCGGCTCCGAACGCGCGGCGATAAAATCGCGGTAGTTGATCTTGCGCCCGCCGATCTTCAGCATCGAGCCGGGGAACGTGTAGATGCGGGCATTCAGCTCGTCTTCGTCCTCCAGCATGAGTCGCATGATCCGTTCGTCGGCCTGCGGCAAAAGGCAGCTTCCGCAGTCAAAGACCGGCGCGAGTTCGGACTGTCCTGTCCGCTCGTTGACGAGAAAACCCCAATTCCCGTTGTGGCGGTCAAAGTTCCCCAAGAGCGCATCGACGACGAACATGTCCCAGAACCGACGACGGACGGCAATCGGGTCCACGAACTGCTGAAGGTCGATTGTCGTCAGCACGTCCGAGAGTTCCGTGCCATGTCCGCCCGTCTCGGAGTCGATAACCGTGTTCTTGATGGAACAGAAGTCGTAGAAGCGCACGTCCGGCCCCGTAAAGTCCCGACAGGCGCAAACGACCTTCCGACGCCCGTTGACGTGTGTGCCAAGCCGCGTCTCCTGCGTCGGAACGCCCAACAGACGGAAGATCGTGCTGCCGAGGTGTTCTGAAATGCAGCTGTTGGAATACGACAGGTCATTCGGCTTGTCCGACGACGACGGCGGGAACTTGAGCATCCAGACCGCCTCCTCGAACGTCACGGCGATCTTCTTTCCGTTCGCGCCATTGTAGGCACGACTGGGGACGCGCGGACACGGCGTGAAGTCAATCTCCCTCATCCGACCGCCTTTCCGCGCAGGAACTTGTCGCGCAAATACTCGGCATGCTCGTGCGTGATGGCCTGGTCGTCAATCTCGGCACCGTTGATTGATCCGTAGAGTTCGCACCAAAGGCAGTCGAGACGCATCGAGCCGTTGGCCCGACCCTCCTTGTAGGCGTCAAGGTCGTGCTGCAGATAGCCCGGCAGGCCATGCTCCCACGCGCGTTGCTGTTCGACAGTCGGCATCACGTCCCTGCCCCTCTCGTTTTACGTCTCTCTTTCTTCATGTCCCATAGCATATCAAATCCGCGATTTCATGGCGATATTATATCACAAATCGCACATGGCGTTCTTCACGCACACGCTTTTCAGAGCGAATAACCGTGGGACACGGCTGCCAGAGGAAGTCTTCAAGAGCGCGACGGCCGGGCGGACGCCTGCCGCTGATTGTCAGACGCGGCCCTTTGACTTCAAGAACTCGAACGAGGGGCGCACGGCGTCCAGCGAGTCCGCGTGGCGCTCGCACTCGACGACGTACCACGATACGCCGTCCGCGTCCGTCGCCTTGAAGAGGCGATCCCAGTCGACCCCTTTCGCGCTTTCGCCCGGCTGGCCGAGAATCGCGTCGAACTTCCTGGACCCTGCGCCGTTCTCCTTCGCGTGGAGCGTGAAGGAGCGGTGCGGATACTTGACGTACTGCTTGCAGGGGTCGACGCCCGCACAGGTTGACCAGCCGACGTCCTGCTCCATCTGCACGGCCTTGTCCGTGTGCGAGAAGAAGTAGTCCCAGAACGAAGAGCCGTCCGTCATCTTGACATAATGCTCCCACGTGTGGTTGTGAAGGCCGACCTTGCATCCCATCGTCGCGCAGTCGGCCGCCGCCTGGCTGTAGAAGTCGCAGAGCCGCTTCGTGAAGTCGTCAATCTCCTTGCTGGGCTTGGCGGCCTTCGGGTCGTTCCACGAAACCCCCGGCGGGAAGTTGCCGCCGGCTGGACAGCAGATGAAGCTGTTGCCGTAGCCGAGGTTGAATTCGCACGTCGCCTTGAACTTGTCGGGCGCGAAATCCCACCGTCCCACGTGCGTGCCGCACGCGACAAGACCGTTGTCGTCCAGCATCTTCTTGAGTTCGGACGCCTTGAACTTGTAGTACCCCGCGAACTCGACGCCCTCATAGCCGATCGCCTTCACGTCGGCGAGCGCCTTTGGTAGCCCGACCTTCGCGATGTAGTCTCGGATCGAGTAGAGCTGCAGCGCGACCCGGCCCGGACGCGCCGCGCGGCAGCATCCCGGCATCGCGGCCAGCGCCGCGCCCGCGCCCAGTCCGCTCAGAAAACTTCTTCTTGTCATGTTCATTTTCTAGTTCTCCTTGTGGATGTGGTTGTGAAGTTGCGTGTGCTATCAGACCACGATGTCCCAGCCGTTGCGGCAGGCGTCGCGCTTGAGCGAGATGCCCTTCCCCGTGCCGTTGGCGAAGTCGTTCCTCACGGGGTCCCAGTCGAAGCCCGTGTCGTAGACGTAGCTCATGTTGCAGAGCCCGCAGAGGATCGCCGCGCGTCCGCCGACCTCGGCCGGCGAGACCGTCGCCCCGCGCGCGTAGCAGCTGTCGATGAAGTCCGCCACGTGTCCGGCCTTCGCCTTGAAGACCTGGACCTTCGCCGTCGCGAGGCCGAACTTCTCGTTCAGCGTCCTGACCGCGTTCTTCAGCGCGTCGTCCTTCTTGATCTTCGTGTCGGTGCCGTAGTCCTTGCCGACGGACGCCGCCACGATCTTGCCCGGCATGAACGAGGCGTCCTCCAGCGCCTTGCGGATCTCCTTCGTGGGCTTCACGAGTCCCGTGCCCTGCCAGACGGCGATCTTGCCGCGGTTGACCGCGACGATGCCGTCGTCGCAGTAGAAGACCGTGCCCCAGACGCCGAACGGGCCGTGGTAGAGTTCGATGTCAGACCCGTCCGCCTTCGACCTGAAGAGCATCTTCATGCCGAACTGGCGGCGGCCGCCGTGGAAGAGGTTCGTCGAGTGCGGCTTGTCGGAGCGGACGATCCGATAGGGCCCCGAATCGTCCATGTCCATGCCCCACTGGGCGATGTCGAGGTGGTGCGCGCCCCAGTCGCCGTTGTAGCCCGTGCCGAACTCGTCGTCGAAGCGCCAGAACATCGGGTAGAACTTGTTCACGCCGCGCGGCGCGAGCTGGTCGGAGTACGGTCGCCACTTCGCCGGGCCGAGCCACATGTCCCAGTCGACGTCGGGGTTCGGCGCGCCCTCCGCCGCCGCGTTCTCCGGCCTGTCGAAGAAGCGGACCGGATGCGACGGCCCGCCGAGCTTCGCGCCGCCGTAGCCGTAGTTCGCGTCCACGTAGCGCACATTGCCGAGAAAGCCGTTGCGGACGATCATGACGGCCGTCCAGAAGAGGTCCCAGCTGCGCTGCCAGGCGTTGGTCTGGAAGACGCGCCCGTACTTCCTCTGCGCCGCCATCACCTTCTTGGCCTCGTCGATCGAGAACGCCAGCGGCTTCTCGCAGAAGACGTCCTTGCCGCGCTTCATCGCCTCGACGGCGATGTAGGCGTGCCAGTGGTCGGGCGTCGAGATGCCGACGATATCGACCGTCGGGTCGTCGAGGATCTCGCGGAAGTCGGCGACGGCGCGGCAGCTGCCGTTTCCGTACTTCGCGTCCACGCGCCGCTTGGCGTCTGCGAGCCGCACCCGGTCGACGTCGCATACGGCGACGACGGTGACGCGCTTGTTCCAGAGGAACGAGTCCAGGTTGCCGCGCCCCTGAATGCCGACGCCGATCATGGCGACGTTGAGCTTCTCGCCCGGCTTGAGCGCGCGGCGCCCGACCTTCTCCGTGGCGTGTCCGGCCAGCGCCGCTGCGGCGGCGGAGCCGAACAGAAAACTGCGCCGATTGATTGCAATTGTCGTTTTCATTTTGCCTCTTGTCCTTTTGCGTGATGAATGTAGAGATGAGCCAGAATATGTTGCCAAGGCTATCAAGCCCGCAGGAACGTCACTCGCGCCGGAACACGACCAGTTCGCCGAAGCGGTTCAGATCCTGCGCGGCCAGGCGAAAGTCCGGGAGGGCCGCAGGGACATGGGCCACGGCCAACGAGACGGTTACGAAGTCCCTGAACGCGCCGACGTCCAGCGTCTCCTCCAGCCGGAAGGCACCGGGCAGCAGCGTGCGGACGTCCGCCTCGGAGGGAAGCGCACCGAGCAGCTTTCCGTCCGCAGCACGGAATCGCCACTCCAGGCGATACGGCAGGAGAATCGGCGCAGTACCCTTGTTCTCCCCGTCGAGGCGCAGTCGCAAAGTCTCGCCTTCGAGGACGCTTTCCGCAGAACGCGGCACGAGTCGCGCACCGGCGTAGAGGTCGATCTTGCGGAATGCGGCATAGGCATCCGGGTTCACCTTCTTCACGTTCTTCGGCGTGATCGGACAGGTGTTCACCAGGCTGGCGTGCTGGGCCAGGATCCAGTCGACGGCCTCCGGAATCGTGGACTGCTTGCCCCGGTACCACTCGTTCTTCTCGTGCAGGTGAAACCAGGATTCGCCGCCGATGAACTCCAAAAAGACGAGCTGCGACTTCCAGATCTCGCCGAACCTCGGCACGTCTTTGTACGGCGGCGTCCCGACCCAACGCCCGTAATGCCACGTCGAACCGACCGAGTCAAGCCGCACGCCGACGCGCGGGAACGTCCCCTTGGAAACGGCATAGGCGAACGTCTCCTTGTTTTCGCCGGAGAGGAACAGGAGCGGCGTCTTCGTGAAATTGTCGAGGTACATGTCGGCAATCGCGCGACGGCAGGCGGCGCCGAACTTGTAGGGGTACTCCATCGGGAAGCAGTGCCACTCGGCGAAGTTGCCGTAAGAGCCAATGTCGATCGCGCCAATCACCGGGTGTCCGTCATACCGCTTCGCCAATGCCGCGACGAAGCGGCCGTGGCACTGGAGGAAGACCGGGTCGTCAAAGTAGGGCGCCTCGCGCTCGGTCGTCTCCTTGCCGCCGTTCGCCCAGTCGCGGTATTTGTTGCCCTTCTGCCAGACGTGCTTCTTCGCGCCGGGCTTCGCGAAGAACCAGTCCGGCGACTCGCGCCGCCGGTTGCTGCAGGCGTTCACGCACATGACCCGGAAGTAATACGGCACACCGTTCGTGCGGGCGTATTCGATCCGCGCGTCGAGCCGCGCCCAGTCATACCGCCCTTCCTCCGGCTCCAGGTCGCGCCACTCCCATCGGTCGTAGACCGCGCCGATATTGACGATTCCGTCAAAGGCCGAAACAGGCTCATAGGCGGCGCTCCATCCCTGACCGGGATTCCGGAACACGTCCGCGTTCTCCCGGTAGATATGCGACTGGCGAATCGGCTTCTCGGCACAGCCCGCCCACACGAGCAGGCACAGGACACATCCAAACGACTTCTTCATCCGACAGCCTCCGACTTCACTTGACAATCAGGCAGAGGCCCGTCCGCCCGAACCGAAACGCGCCATTCTTCCAGCGGATCCGCTCGTCCGTCTCCACGCCGTCCACCACAAGCTGCCAACGGGAGAAGTCAAGCCCACCCACGACAGCCTTCCAGCCAAATGACGGACGGCACGTCTTGAGGTCCGCCCCTTCGGGGAGGTTGTTCAGGTAAAGGACGCCCGTTTCCGCGAGGCGCGCCCCGCGTACCTCTCCGCCGCCGTTGACGGCATCCAGCGTCAGCGCCTCGACGACCTGTCCGCCCGTCACGTTCGTGAAGTCCAGCACGGCGCCCTTGTTGACCTCGATCTTCATGGACGACGGCAGTCCCGTCGCACCCGGCGCCGCGAACGCCGGATTGGCGGACTTGTCCGCAAGCGTGAAGGCCATGGGAACGGCGACTTCCGAGCCGACCGCCACGTTGCCGCTTCCGCCGGCCCAGACGCCCGCCCAGTTTCCGAGCGCGTAGTCCGTCCGTGCGTCAAGCGCCACCCACGTCTCGCCGTCGTCGGCGCTGCCGAAGAGCGTCCAGGACGACGGATAGCCGTTGCCGTAGGTTCCCGCCCAGTTGTAGCCGACAATGCCCGGCGATGATTCCGGCAGACGCACGTAGAACGCAACCGCGTTCGTCTCGGCGAGCGTCGGCGAGGAGATGCCCATCATCGAATCCTTCTTGTCGTCAAACAATTCGGCAACCGACCAATACCAGGGCGAATACTTGTAGCCGGCCGGCACGGTCGCGCACCCAGCGGGCAGATCCGCGAGCGCCGTTCCCGGATCCTTCGCCGTGATGCCCACGCCGACGCGCAGGCCGTCCTTGTCGAGGAACGCGAACTCGCCAATCCCCCACGCGGTAGACTTGGAGCCCTTGTGCGCCGTCCCCTCGAACTTGTAGAGCGGCACCGAATAGCCGGAACCCGAAAAGAGAAGCGTCCCTTCGGCGACGTGGATGTCGTCCGCAAGCCCCGCCGGGTTCTCCAGCGTCAACGCACCCGCACCCGTCTTCTCGAACCGCGTGCCGCGGACGCCGCCGGCGGAACGGACGTTGGTGTCGGCGGAAACCGCGACCGTGAGCCGTCCGCCGTCTTCCGTCACGAGATTCCCGACGACGGACGAGTCGCCCGACACGGTCGCCGTCGCGCCGACGATGCGGAGGGTCGCACCTTCCGCAACGGACAGCGACGCGGCATCCAGCGCGGCCTCGACCTTCAGTTCGCCTTCCGAAACGGCCAGCGTCCCGACCGTCGTCGCCGCCACGCGCGTCACGCCCGAACCGGTCTTCTCCACGACGACCGGGGACTTGAACGTTCCCGAGAGGGACGTCTCCTGTTCCGAATCGCCGACCAGCAGTTTGGCGCCCTCGCCGCCCGTCACATAGCACGTCTTGTCCATCGTGAGACCGGCGACCTTCACTTCGCCCTTGACCTTGATCTGGTGGAACCAGCCGACGACGTGCACGGCCGCCCCGCCCCACGTGATGGCACTGTTCAGGAGTGTGTACTGTCCCGCATCCGCCTGATTCCAGTTCCCCTGCAACCCGACCTTGGCGAACCCGCTGAACGCGAGCGAGCCGCCGTCGGCAACCAGCGCACGCGGCGCATAGTGCGTGTACAGGCTTACGGAACTCGTGGAATCCCCCTGGCTTTCGACCCGAATCCGTCCCTCAAAGAACGGAGAACCCCAATACTGCGCCTCGCCGCCGAAACAGGCCGAATCGTCCGCCGTGACGAGCGCCGTCCCCGTCGCGTGCCGGTTCGCGATCGTTCCGCCGGACGTCCGCCCCTTGCCCAACGACAGGACCGGGATGAGACCTTCCTCATTCGTCGCAGCATTCGCCGAGACTTCCATCGTCTGATAGGCAAAACTAAAGTTTTGCCCCCCCCCTACGGACGGCCCGGTCAGACGGCCCGTGCCGCCGTTCGCGCCGACCGTGATCTTCGTCG
>DCMF01000094.1 GCA_002321305.1 Verrucomicrobia bacterium UBA1629
ATCGCTATTGCATGGCAGTGAATATACTTATATAATAGTACAGTGCTAACTTCTTTCTCTTCTTTCCCTGATTCCAAAAGGGGAGGATAGGGGGTGTGGGGGAAAGGTGGGGGAAAACTCGCAGACGCTGGCAACTCGACAAATCGCCTACGTGACTAACAGTCTTATGCGTCCGCAAGCCGCGCAAGACATACCGCCAAGCCTCCATTGGCGGAGGCTTTTTGGTATAATGCGCTCCATGAAAGACTGGAAGACATACGCCCTCGCCATCCTCGCCATCTGGTGTGCCTATCTCACTTGGCGCACAACGCCATCCGTCGTTTGGTGTGCGAACTTCGAGCAGGAGTACAACAGCAACCGCGCCATCTACTGGTGGTGGGGAAGAAACTACCGAAAGCCAGCAAACGACGCAATCACCGACGCTCCAATTCGCACGAATGGTCGACCTCTCAAGCGGCGAAGCGGCACCGCCGCCACGCCTCTTTCTACTGCGCCAAAGGTACAGTAGAATGCCATCCGTCAGCAGGATTGCAGCCTGTTCCCATTGCGTCAAAGATACAATGCCACGTCCAGTCCCATTGCGTCAAAGATACAATGGAATGCCATCCGTCAGCCCTGGATTTCCCTGCGTCCTGGGAGACGTTCCGCCTTCATGAGCAGCCCGCCCTTCGAGAAGGTCAGCCGGCACCGCTGCAAGTAGTGCCAGCCGTCCTCCTTCGCCACCTCGCAGTAGACGTCCATCTTCAGGCCGTTCTCGCCGCCCGCCGTCCACGTCCATTCCTCGCCGTCCGTGTCGTCGTCGGCGTTCGCGTCCGTCCTGTCGTCGGGCGTACCCGTGCCAGTCTCCGTCGACGTCAGAAGATTCTTGATCGCGTCGGGATCGACCGAGATGACCGAAAGCCCGTCCCGCTTGTCGAGCTTGATGCCGAAGCCGCCGACGAGTCCGTTGACGAAGCGCGCGACGGAGTTGAACCAGGCGGCGGAAACCTGCGAGATCGGCCCCCTGCCGAAGTTGTCCTTCAGGTGGAACACGGAACGCCCCCTCCCTACCACGACGGCGCGGCGACGACCACCTCGCCGTTGCACTTCAGGCTCGCGACCGTGCGCGTGACCTCCACGCGCCGCATGTGCGGCGACATGCGGCTGACCGCTACGGCGTTGCTGTCCTTCTCGAAGACCGCCGTGCCGCTCGACCCGTCCGTGACGTAGTTCGCGAAATTGACAACGTGGGACTTGCCGCCGACGTCCGTGACGGTGACGGAGCCCGAAAGGGCGTCTGCCGTCGCCGCCGGGACGCCCTCGAAGACGTAGGTGCGCGTCTCGAAGTCGCCCGTGTAGAGGTTGCGCGTGTAGCCCGTGACGTACTTCACGCCGTCGATGATGACGAGGTTCGGGATCATCTCGAGGTGCACGACCTGCGAGTGCCGCCGCACGGTCGCCACGCCGCCGAAGCAGTCCGCAATCGAGGCCATGTCAGTCCCCTCCCTTCATCGTGAGCAGCTCGTCGAGCTTCTGCGCGAGGCCCGCCGTGTTCTGCTCGATCTTGCGAAGCTCGTCCTCCGCCGTTGTCTTCGTGCGCTCCGCCGCGCTTGCGCGCACCATCGCCTCGACCTCCGGGGTGAAGCGCGCGGACTTGCGCCAGGAGGCGAGCGCGTCGGCCTGCCCCTGCACGTCGCCCGCCGCCATGAGGCGCGAGAGCGCGTCGATGCGCCACTTGCCGCCGTAGCGCGCGGCGTCCGAGTGGAGGCGGTCGAGGTCGGCGTCGCGCGCCTTCTCCTCGCCGATCTCGGCGGCGGCGCGCGACGGGTCTCGGTACATCGCGAACGCGCGGTCGAACTCGCCCTGCGCGGCGGATGCGGCGGCTCGGAGCGGCTCGGCGGCCTTCTGCTGCTCGGCGATCTCGGCGCGCAGGTCGGCCATGCGCCTCTGGTGCAGCTCGCGGTCGAGGCGTTCGCGCTCGCGCGCGGCGTCCTGCGCGGCCTTGACCTCCGCCGCGCGACGGGCTTCCGCGACCTGTGCGGCGCGCTCGTTCGCGGCCTTGAGGTCTGCCGCCTCCAGCTCCTTCTCCAGCGCGTCGCGGCGCGCAAGCGCGTCCTCGAGGGCCTTGCGCTCGGCGATGGCGCGCTCGTCCGCGCGGTTGCCCGTGCGCCGCACAGCCTCGGCCTTCCTGTCCGCCGCGCGCAGGGCCTTCATGTGGGCCTTCTCCTGCTTCGGCGAGCCGTAGTAGGCCCAGCCGCCCTCCGCCATCTCCGCGCGCGCGTCGCGGATGCGCCGCTCCTCGTCCCGCGCGTCCTCCGCCTCGTTCTCGGCGATCTCGATGCGGCGGCGGATGGCCCTGATCTCGGCGTCGGACTTCGCGCGGGCCGTCTTCCTCGACTGGCCGGACGCGGCGGCGTCGGCCTCCTCGTTGACGGTCTTCGCGTCCTCGCCCGCCGCGATGCGCTTCTGCCGCGCCAGCTCGATGGTCGCCTTGGCGAGCCTGTCGGTGAGGTCGATCTCGGCCTGCCGCGCCTTGAGGCCCGCGTCCGCGGCCTCGCGCTCGGCCTTGGCGGCCTCCTCGACGGCGTTCCTGTAGGCGTCCATCCCCCTCGCGCACGCGCCGAGCGTGGCCGTGATCGTCTCCTCGGTCTTGCGCGCGGTCTCCTCGGCGGACTTCGCCCACTCGACCGTCTTCTTGATGACGTAGCCGATGGCCTCCGCGCCCATCTGCCAGACGCTTCCCTTCAGGAGGTTCTGCACGAACCGCCCCAGGTAGGCGTTCGCACCGCCGAACGCCTCGCCGAGCTTGCTCGCCGCCGCGCCGATGCCGCCGAACTGCGCCTTGACCTTGGCGAAGCCCGACAGGTCGGCGGTCGTGCCGATGCGTATGTCTATCTTCTTCGAGTACCCCATCGTGCGCCCCCGCTTTCACTCCGTCACGGGAAATGGTATAATCACTCCCGTCATGTTGAAATGGCTTTCAGAACTGATCCAGACGCCGGCGGAGGCCTGCGAAGAGCCGCTGACGCCCGAAGAGTACCGGTTCTGCCTCGTCGGCAGCGTCATCCTACTTGTCGCCGTCATCGTCTGCTCCTTTCTTTAGTCGCCGCCGGATCTCGCGGAGCGTGAGATCGTAGTCGGCCATCAGCCGCGCCTCGTCGCGCGTCACGGGCCGCCCCAGCTCAACCGCCGCCGCCTCGCAGATTCGGTCGAGGCGCGACGGGGTTTCGCACTTCAGCGCGTCCGGCGCGACGTGGAGCGCGGCGCAGGCCTCGGCGAGGCTGGATTCCAGCGCGGCGAGGTTTTTCGCGGCCTCGGAGCGGTCGGCGCGGAAGCGCGGGGCGGCGGACGCCGCGCCGCCTGGCTCGGCGGGCCGTGCGTCGTCGAGGCCGACGGCGGCGAAGCGGCACGCGCGCGCAACCTCGTCCCGCGTGGCGGGCAGGGACGCCGCCCACGCCGACGCGGCCCTGTCGATGGCCTCCGGCGTCGTGAGCGCGTCGAAGAAGCTCGGCTCGCGGGCGTGCGCGAGCGCGAACGCCCAGAGCGTCCCCTCCGTCTCCGCGTTCGCCGCCGCGCGGCGGGCGTGGGCGTGATACCACGCGAACGCCTGGAACGTCGGCTCGAAGAAGGGCACGTCTCCCGCCCATCCGACGCGCGGGAAGTTCGCCGCCGTCGTCTCCGCGCCGTCCGAGAGGCGCAGGGCGATCTGGTTGAGGCGGTCGAAGTCGTCGAGCGTGGGGCTGAGCCCCTGCGCCCGGAGGTCCTCCCAGTCGCCCCGTGCGAGTTCAGAGACCATGCCGCACCCCCTTACGAGCCGGTCGGGGACGTGACTTCCTCGCCCTTCATCGGGAATGAGACCGTCCACGCGTACTGGGTGTAGCCGCCCTCCGGGCACGACTTCGCGAGCGGCGCGGAGATCGTCGCGCCGAGCGTTGTGGCGGCGGACGTGAGCGCGACAGTGGGCGCGGTGGATGCGTACCAGTTCATCGTGTAGGAGCACGTGGCCATGCCGCCGTGGAGATCGTAGTTGACGACCTCGCCCTTGGGCTGCGCGATGGTGAACTCGATGGGGAAGTCCGCGTCCACGTCCTCCAGTCCGTAGTCCTCGTCGGGGTCTGCGGCGGCAGAGCCCTTCTTGATGGAGCAGAGGCCCATGAAGTCCTGCGCGCGGTGACGCGGCGAAAGACTGAAGGACGGCAGCTTGTACTTGCGCATCTGCGTCGCGCCCGCCTGCACCATCTGGCCGGACGCGCTGACCGTCGGCGCGCTGCCGCTCTTCGTGGAGATCTTCACGCCGCCGAGGACGACTGGCTTCTCGATGCCGTCGACCGTGTGGACGGTGCCGAGGTCGGGGAAGGTCGCCTGGGTGAGCGCGGCGACGACCGCGTACTCGGCGGACGGCGCGGCTGTTTCGCCCCACGAATCGACCACGGCGGCGTCGCCGTAGAGGTTCGCGCCGCTTGCGGACTGCTTCGAGCGGTTCTCGTCCGAGGACGTCACCTTGAGGGCGTTCGAGGAAGACGTGCCAAGGCCGAAGTAGTCGATCCCGGCGTTGAACGTTGCGTTTGCCATGATGCTTTATGCCTCCTTTGATGTGAAGCGGCCGGAGACGGTCGCGGTGTAGGTCTTCGCCATGCCGCCGAGTTCGGCGTCGGCGTCGAAAGCGGTTGATGTCGAGTTGAGGACGAAGGCGTCGCAGAGGAAGCCGTCGCCGCCGAGCGCGCCGCATCCGTCGCCGAGAAGCGGCAGGAGCGCGGAACGGACGGCGCGGCAGAGGTCGCGGAAGCCCGCGCCCGTCGGATCGTCCGCGTCCGCGAAATGCACGGTCGCGCGGACCGAGAGCGAGATCGGCACGTTCGGGCCGATGAAGTCGAGGGACTGCTCGGCGAGATCGACGAAGACGGAGACGGACGTGTCGTCCGACCGCTTCGGATCGTCCTCGACGGGCGTGAGCGCGCCGACGACCTGCACGGACGGCAGGGCGTCGGACAGGAGCGCGACGATGCGCGCCTCGACGATCTCTTCGGGTTCCTTCACCTGACGGCCCTTTCGATGTGGTTTGCGATGTTGTGCTCCAGCCTGTTGGCGGCGGCGAGGATGGCCTCGCCGACGACGGCGGGCGGCGTGGCGGCGAGAATGTAGTCGAGCGCGTTGACGATCTGGGCCGCGCCGCCGTTCGGGAGGCGGGCGAACGCCCCCGCGACTGCGCGGCGAGGATCGCGGCGCCACTTCTTCGTGCGCCAGGCGACCATCAGCTCGCCGTCTGCGGCGGCGGCGTAGAGGCGCTTGGCGATCCAACCCCATGAGGCCTTGGCGAGGCCCGCGTTCGGGATGCCGCCGTGCTGTCTGAGAAGCTCGCGGACTTCCTCGGCGACGCGCTTGCCGACCATCTTCCCGTTCTTCGCGCGGTGCGCCCGCGTGTAGACGAAATGCTCTCTCCTGTAGGCGTCGGGCGTCCCCAGCTTGCGCCAGAGCGTCCAGCGGCGGAGGAGTGCGCGGCCCTTCGAGTTCGAGTGGACGTAGCGCGGCGGGACGTCGGACGGCTCGGCCCGCCATTCGGCCTTCGGGACGCGCTTCGGTGCCCTGCGCGTGCGCTTCTTCAGCGCGCGGCAGAGGTAGAGGGCGGCGCGGCGCGTCTCGGTGGCGAGGCGTCCGGGCGTCTCGCGCTCGACGCGCGAAAGCACGTCCGCGAGTCGCTGCATGGCGACCCTGTCGACCTGCACGGAGACGCCTACCATGCCGCCCCCCTCGGACGCGCGCGGAGCGTCCACCACGCGCCGCTGCGGACGGCAGAGGCGACCTTGAGGCGCACCTCGCCTGACGGCGCGTCGAGACGGATCTCGTCGCCCCTCTGCGGCGGCGCCGGCTCCGGCCATTCGGACGCGGGGACGCAGACCGTCCACGACTGGCCGGACGCGGGCGCGGCGGCGTCCGCGTAGGCGGACGGAAGCGCGGCGTCCTCCAGCGCGAGGACGGGGACTGGGAAGGGCCGGCCCTTGCGCGCGAACGCGGCGCAGAAGCGCCCGAACGCGGCGGAGAGGCCCACCGTGAGGGACGCGCCGACGGGATCCGTCCGCGCGCTCGTGACGATGCGCCACTCGTCCGCAAGCTCGACCATGCCACCTCTCGCAAGCGACGGGAAGTCGCACCGCCGGCCGATGACGCGCCGCATCTCCTGCGGAGCGTCAGCGGAGACGGTCTCGTCCGTGAGGTCAAGCGACGACGCGGACAGCACGATGCCCTCCGCCTCCCCGTGGCGCATTCGCAGGGACGCGTCCGGCAAGGAAGCGGCAAGCGATTCGATCGCCGCGCTGATCGCCTCGACCATCGGCCATCCTCCTCAGGAGAGAAGGGTCGTGCCCTTGGAGAACGCCGCAGGCTGGCGGACGATGAAGTCCGCGTCCTGAAGCGCGACCACGCGCAGGGCGCCCTTGGTGCATTGAGAATACTGGTCGACCACGATGTCCGTGCCGGACCAAAGGCAGAGCATCAGCTGCGAGAAGTCGCCGAACAGGAGCTGCTTGGCGGGCGCGATATTCGACTTCACGAACCGGTAGCCCTGCACCGTGTTCGTCGCCGTATCGAGGAGATACTTCCCGCTCGTCACGCCGCTGACGACGTTCGCGCTCTCGCCCGTGGACGAAACGGCCGTCCAGTCGATCGTGCCGCCGAGGAGCGCCCAGATGGACGGACGCCCGACGAAGCACTGCGGGCCGAGGTTGCCGTTCGCCTCGTCGATCTTCGTGATCATCTCAAGCACCTTGGCAAGCGTGGGCGCGCCGGCGGTGAACGAGACGGTCTGCGCGACCTGATTGGCGAGGCCGTTGGGCATCCCGCTCGTGCCGGTGCCGTTGAAGGCCGCGTTCTCGAGCGCGTAGGCGATGGCGTAGACCAGTTCGCGCACGACGAAGCCCTGCACGTCGATGGACGACTGCAGGAGCAGCTTGCGCGTGATGTCGGTGTACGCGCCGACGTGGTGCGGCGTGGCCGTGACCTGGCCGAACGTCGGGTTGGTCTTGGACGCGTCGCCGTTCTCGGCGGTGATCCACGCGGCGGAGACCTTGCCGCCCTTCGGGATCGCGATGTCGCCCGTCAGGCCGGAAAGGGTCTGCATGCCCGCGCCCGTGAGGACGAGCGCGTCGCGCAGCGCCTCGATGAACGAGCCCGAAAGGAGGTTCGTGGCGATGGTGTTCTTGCCCGTGCCGCCGACGCCCGCAATGCCCCCGGCGCCAGTGTCGGCGCCGTAGGCGGGAGTGCCGAGCGTCAGCCCGCCGTCCGCCGAGTTCGCGGCGGCGCGGATGAAGTCGGGCACGATGATGCCCTGCGCGGCCTTGCGCCCGGTCTGCGCCACGATCTCGTCGGAGATCTCGCGCTCGTAGCCGATGTCCACGGACGCATCGCCCGCAAGCGCGCGAAGCACATTCGCGAGATTGTAGTTCCGGCGGATCTTCTTCTCATCTCCCTCGTCCACGATGGCGCGCTGCGCGCCCGGCGCGGGCATTTCCGGCTTGGCCTTCTCCGCCCTCTCGCGGAGTTCGGCCTGATACTTCTCGACGCGGCCCTCCAGTTCGGAGCGGATTTCGTCGAACGACTTCTCGCTCTTGATAAGCGCATCGACCTCTGCGTGCTCCACGTTCCCCGCCTTCGCGAGACGGAAGCACTCAACGACCTGATTCGGATCCATTGATTTTGTCTCCTGTTTGACTACGACGGCGGGTGTTGCCGCCGCTTCTGTTTCCTCCAGCGAACGCCCGACGCCTACCGTGGCGTCGGCTGGAACGTTCACGAAGCTCGCCTCGTGCGGCATCCACTTCACCGCACGGTAGATCGGCTCGCCGTCATCGGCCTCGCCGACCATCCTGTATTCGATGACGCGGTAGCCGACGGACATGTTGCGCCGCAGCCCCGCGATGGCATCGCGCATGATCTCCTGCGCCCTTTCGCCACAGCAGAACTCGACATCCCCCGTCAGCTTGCCGTCCTTCACCACCGGGTTGCGCATCAGCCCAACCTGGTCGCCCCAGTGCGTGTCCTGGATCACGAGACCGTCCTTCATGCGCGAGAAGTCGATCTCGCCCTCCGCGTGCCCCAGCACCTCGTATCCGTGGATTCCCTTTCCCGTGCGCGGGTCGTACATATAGCCACGCAGATACGGCTCCTCGGACGAGACGGAGAGTCGCACGGTGGTCTTCAAGCGCTCGCCCTCGCCCTCGCGCACAACCTCGACCGCGCCCTCCCGGAACGCAAGCGCGTCGTTCGTCTGCTCATTCTTTCCCGTCGGCTTTCCCATTTCCCTCGCCCTCCTTTGGCGTTTCCGAATCCTCGTCCCCCGCGCCGTCTCCGCCGTCCTTTCCTGTCTTGGCGGTGTTCATCGGCAGTGGCTCGGCCAGTCCGTAGGCATCGCGCATGGCCTTGATGCGCGCCGCCTCCTCGATGTTGTCGTCGATGTCGCATCCGTACTCGGCGGCGACCTGCGCATCGGTCTTCCAGTGGTGCGCGACCGCGACCGTCGCGGCGTTCACGTCCTTCATCGGGTCGACCCACGCCCAGCGCCGACCGCGGAACGTGTGCTCGGCAAGGCGGTCGAAGTCCGAAAGCCCATACCTCCCGGACGCGGCCAGCGACAGGAACGACGCCAGCCACGCGCGGAACACGGGCGTGCAGCACTGGTCGATGAAGTCCGCCTGCAGGGTCATCCACGAATCGCGCTCCGAAAGCGTCCCCGCACGGACGGACGAGTAGTTCACGCCGGCCCAGTCGTTGGCGAAGTTCGCGTACTCCAGGTCGAGCGCGTTCGCGAGGTCACGCTTCATCGTCGCCTTGAACGCGGTGACTTCGCGGTTCGGGTGGTTCGGCACCTTCGCCTCGTAGTCCCATCCCTCCGGCAGGACGACGTCATGCCCCTTGCGCGAATGACGGCGGAGCCGCCCCTGCTCCTCGGCGTCCTCGTCGAGCTGCTTCAGCTCGCTCTCCCGCCCGAGCGGGGCCTTGAAGACGCCGATCCAGTTCGCCTCGTCCCTCGCCGCCACCAGCTCGGCGGCGTTGAACTCCTCGAGCATCTTGCCGTTCTTCAGCGCCGCGTGGACGAGCGGCACCCCGCGCGTCTGGCATTCGTCATTCTGCGTGAACACGTGGACGATCTCGGACGCGGGAACGCGCATCAGGTAGTGCATCCTGCCGTTGAACACGACCGGCGCGGCATTGTCCTCCTGACGTCCGTCGAACCAGTACGCCACGACGCGGTAGGCCCCAGGGGAAACCTCCACACCGTTGCGGATCCAGTTGCCGTTGTCGGCGGCACGGTTCAGCCATTCGGGGCAGGCGTCGGGGCGTATCACGCGGAGCGAGATCCCGTAGGGGTTCTGCGCCCTGCGGTCGATCCAGACGAACGCCTCGCCGTCGCGGGCCCAGCACATGGCGGCGAGGCGGCAGATGGCCGCGAACGACTTCACGCCCGTCACGTCCGCCCAGAGGCGGTTCGTCGCCCATCTGCGGAAATGCCACTCGACGAAATACGCTGCGTCCTTGTCGCTCGTCGGATCGTCCTTGGACACGAGCGCCCCGCTCTTCAGCAGAAAGCCGTCCGGCCCGACCACGTTCGCCTTGAACAGCGAGAGGAACTTCTTGAAGTCCCCGTTGTTCTTGTGCATCTCGCGGCTCCTCGCCCTCATCGGGGCGAGCGCGGCGGCGATCTCCTGGTTCGAGAAGCCGCCGTCCCACGTCCACGCACCGATCATGTCCGACACCTCGACGGCGGCGAAAGAACGGCGCATCGTCGGCATCTGCGCGCCGGCATGCGCCGCGCCCTGCGACTTCGACCTGCGGGAAAACGGCCACATCAGAAGCACACCTCCACCGTACGGACTCCGCCGGACGACGCGCGCCCCTGCTCCTCGGCCTCCGCCTGCTGCACGTACTGCGCGCGAATCGAAAGCAGCTCGTCCAGCGACTTGTACGTGACGGATATCTCGCCCACGGAGATCGAGCGGTTGGGGTTCGTGCCCCAGGTCTGTATCGCCTTGTCGATAGCATCGACGACCGCCCACTTCGCGGACATTCCCGCACAGACAACGAACAGGATTCCGTGCCCACCGTCTGGAACGGACACGGCTCCGTCCGAATCCGTCACGAAGACAGTCCAAAGGACACGACCGACCTTGCCCGTTGTCGGGATCGCACCGGACCACAGGCCGTTTCCGTCGTTCGTCAATGCGACCTCGGACAGGCCGAACGCCACCTTGACGACGGTTGCGTCCGTCGCCTCAACGGCGATCTTCGCCGTCTCGCCCGCATAGTACCGAGCCTGAAATCCTGTCCGTATCGCGTTCACGCGGGACATTATAGCACAGGCCAGGCGCAGTCAAGGGAAAAAGTCCCGAATATCGGGCGAAACGCGCGTTTCAGGCCCCTCGACGCTCCAGTTCCTCGGCCGTCATGCGTCTCGTCGCGGTGAAGGTATACCCGCACGCGCTGCAGACGCGATGCTCATACCGCACCGCGAAATGCGTGTTGTAGTGGACGCCGTTCGCCGCAGTCGTCCTCGAACTGCGGCAATGCGGGCACTGCACCGGCATCGGCGCGGGCACGCACACGCGGGTCGAGTAGCCGCCTCGTTCATCCGTCCCCACGTCGGCAATTTGCCTGCGTTGTGACGCCTTTTTCGTCTTCGTTTTCGTCATGCCTTTTCCTCCGTTCCCCTATAGGGTGATGAGTTTAGCGACGCGCCGTCTGGACTTGGGCGCGAACTCCACGCCCTGCGTCAGCCCCTTGTTCCCGGCGACCGCGAGGCACATCGTCTCCGCGTCGCCGTAGTCGTGGCGGTGCGTCTCGCCGCCCGTCCATTCGTACCGCCAACGCCCGTCCGGCGCCAGCTCCTTCTTCTTCAGCTGCTCGGCAGACACCTGCAGCGCGAAGTCGTCATGCCGGACATCCTCCGCTCCGCCAAAAAGCGACAGGCCGCCCGGCGTCCCGATCTCGCCCAGCCACGCCCTCTGCATGGTCTCGCGCCAGAAGTCGGCGTTGAAGTTCGTCCATCTCTGCCGCTCCCCGTCCCGGTTCACGTCCCCGCACTCGACCGTCTCGTTGATCGGGTTGCGCATCTTCGACCGCACAAACGGGTTCCATGTCTTTCCGGCCTTGCCGACCATCGGCACGACCTCGAACGGCAGCCCCAGGTCCTTGGCGTTGCGCCTCAGCCTCTGCACGGGCTCGAACCCGTCGCCGCCCGCGTCGATCGCCCATGCGTCGAGCCTGATGTCCCGGCTGTTGCACTCCGCCTTCAGCTTCGCCGCAAGCGCGACAAGCTGCTCGTACATGCCCGCGCGGTATTCCGCCTCGGTCATCCTCTCCTTGTGCAGGTCGGTCCTGTGTATGCCGTACCAGATCACGGTGGCCGTCGCCACACGGTCGAACGTCGTCATCGCCGACGAATACCCATACGCCGGGTTGAGGTCGGTCGCGCAGACCGTCATCACCGATTCGGGCGGAACGAAGTAAGGCTTCCAGTCCCTGCGCGTCCGCGACACCACGACGCCCGGCTTCAGCGTAAACACCATCTGCCGACGCATTGGCTGCATCTGGTATTCGCTCATGAACTGCTCCTCGCCGTTGAAGTACAGGTTCATGGCGTGCTGGATGCCGGACAGCTCCAGCTTGCGGTCGTAGTTGTCGGGGTTCAGCACCTTCGCGCCACGGTCCATCAGGTCGCGGTGACTGCGGTAGAAGCGGTTGCAGGCAACGTGCGCGTCGCGCCCCTGTATCACCTCGTGCCGCAGGATCGAGCGGTATTCCTCCCAGAGCGTGTCCTTCGTCTCCGGCCACGATTCGACCATCCTGAACGTTGACGTGTACCAGTTGTCCTTGGCCGCGAACGTCTCCGAGAGGTCGTCCGGCTCAATGGGCGTGGATGTCATCAGCGCGGCGATCCGCTTGCGGTGTCCTCCGAGATTGAGGAAGTTCTTCTCGATGTTCAGCACCGCCTCGCGCACACGGTCCTGGCTCTTGGCCAGTTCCTCGTCCTGGAGGTCGTCGAACAGCACGAGGTCGGGACGGAGCGAGCCGCGCACCTTGCCGCGCGCGTTAGCCTTGAAGCCGACGGCGTTTATCACCCCACCCGAGGCCTGGCTCCCGCGAACCGTCGGCAGGATGATCTCGCTCGCGTTCACGTGGATGTCGCACGGCTCGCCGTTCACCGTCAGCGACTTCGCCCTCTGCACCTTGCCCTCCAGCCGCCGTATCGGCACGGCGATCTCCGGGAAGTCCTCGGCGAAGGTGTCGTTCCTCTCGAACAGCGCGAACACGTCCCGGATCATGCTCGACGCGTTCCCGCCAGCCGCGCAAACGGAGATGACGTAGCGGCGGTAGCCGTAGGCCAGGGCGTAGGCGATCCCGCCCTTGACGAACGATGTCTTGCCGTGCCCGCGCGGCATCCGAATGTGATACCACCGCGACGAAGTGACGGCGGCCTGTATCGTCTCAATAATGCCGTACATTGCCCTGGACGGCCTCGACTCCAGGAAACCGCCCTCGCCCATGCAGTACGTTTCGAGGAACTTCACCAGCGACTTCTCACACCGCGCCCTGCGCCTCGGGTTCGCGCACGGCGGGATCTCGACCTCGTTCTCGCGTGCGCGGTGCGCCCTCACGCGCTCCGCCACGCTCTTCGCGTCGCCCCTCTGCTCCCTGCGCTTCGCCTCCTTCAGCTTCCACACACCACGCCCAGCCGCAGCGGCACGGATTTCCTCAGGCAATAGGTCGCGCTTCAGCAGCCCCCGGATCTCGATTCTCGACAGACCCTGCGCCGCCAACGCCTCGACCTTCGCTGTCTCCGCGACCGCCATCCCCCGCTATTTCCTCCGCGCCCTCTTGCCTCCCTTGCGCCACTTCTCCGAGAGGATCTTCGGCGCGCAGTTCTCCCAGCGCACATGGTGATGAATTCGCCAATGCTGGTGTTCTGCCCCCGCCTTGCCTCCATGCAGCATCGACACCTTGACGCATGACGGCGCGGCCATCACGGAATAGAAAGACTTCTGATACGTCCCGAACTCCAGGTACATGTCCGTCAGGCCTCCCGCGTTCTGCTGCGTCGCCTTCTGCACCACGCTTATGCTCGTCAGCGTCAGGACAAGCCGCCCGCGCAGGTTAGCCAGCACGTACGTGTTCACGTCGTCGTTCATCGTCCCCGTGAACAGATACGACCTGTCCGTCGCGAAGAAGTAGAC
Source organism: Verrucomicrobia bacterium UBA1629 (assembly GCA_002321305.1). GTDB lineage: Bacteria > Verrucomicrobiota > Kiritimatiellia > RFP12 > UBA1067 > UBA1067. The sequence goes on from DCMF01000094.1 coordinate 13,200, forward strand.
GTTCATCGCCTTGCGCATCAGCGGGTGCGTCGCAGCGGTGGAGTCCATGCCGCCCACATAGTCTCCGGCCTGTGCCATGCACACCACGTCTGCCCCCGACACATCAAGGAAGTCAACCATCGCAGAAAACACCCCATCGAGGTCACGACACCTCGCGCTCGGCAACCCCTCGCCCTCTATCCATCGGAAGTAGAAACCGCTGTAGTCGTCATCAAGGACGCAGAAATGCCGCACGCCCAGCCTCCGCGCGAAGTCCCATACCGCGTTGCGGGCGTAGACGACGCTGTTCAGGATGCCCTGGTTCGAGTACGAATCCGTCAAGTCAGCCCACTTCGTCTTGTCGAACACGAGCACCCTGTCCGCGCCGAACCGCTCCTTGTATCTCTCTCCCTGCTTGTCGAGGTTGTCGATGACGATGTATGTCCGGCCCGTGTAGCCGCTCCGCTCCAGCGTCCTCGCGCTCATCACGTTGTCCGCCCTGCCGTGCGACAGGATGAACACGCAGAAGTCGTCACGCATCATCGCCAGACCCCTTTTCCGCCACGGCCTTGTCGCGGTATGCCGCCATCCGTTCCGACACGATGACGAAGCCATTTTTTATCGCGTCCTCGAAGTCGATGACCACGAGCGCGGATTTCTCCATCAGCCGCTGCACCGCATCGTCCGCGTGTGCGTAGTACTCGGCTATGTTCCTGAAGTTGAACACCACGTGCCGCATCGCCGCAGTCTTCAGAAACGCCTTGACGCTCTTCGGGATGTCAGCCGCCTCGATTTCCTTGATAAGGCCATCCGCCTTCTCCGTGTCGTACAGCTCATCGAGCGTCGGCTTCTCGCCTGTGACGTTGTACTGCGGCGCCTCGACCTTCGACGAATACTCCAGCCCGCTCTCGCCCTCGGACTTTCCCTCGAACTCCGAAATCAGCGCGTCGAATCCACCTCCGAGATTCTTCAATTCGTCCGGCGTGTACTGCGCCAGCAACTTCTCGGCATCCCATTCGCCTCGCTGTATGTTGTCCTGCAGCAGGAACTCGCGCACCTCGTCCGGCGTGTACTCGTTCAGCCGTCTCACGTAGTCAGCGGGAACGAACCTCACGCCGTTGGCCAGCAAGGCCCTCAGCCGCTTGTTCCCGCACTTCACCGTGCCGTCCGCCTCGACCAGCAGGGGGCGCGTCCGCAGGAATCCGTGAAGCCGCGCCATCGAATCGCGCAACTTGCCGAACTCCTCCTCCGTCACGGTCTGCGGGTTGTCGGGATTCTCGCGCAGATCGGCAAGGCAGATCCGTGCCTCGCCCCCCGCAAGTGCAATTCCGCCATTGTCCTCGGCCGCCACCTCCGGCAGGGCCGACAGGTCCGTCTTTGTTTTCTTCGCCATGTTCGCTTCCTTGTTGTTGTTTTTGCAGAAAACCGTTACTCGATTTCAAAGCCTCATCTCGACCTCTGGGCATAACCCGCCTCAGACAGGAAAGAACCTATCGGGGGGACGCGCCTCAAATCCGCAATCCGCGATGAAAGAGATGAAAGACTTGACATTCGACATCCGTTCGCTTATACTTATGTTGTTTACTTCGCGCCCATGAATGCGAACAGGTCTCCCTGCATCGCCCCCCGCTCCTCGTCCGTACGCTCCCTGCGGACTGCCCCGCCGTGGCCGTCGTCCCATGCATGGAGCCTTCCCCTCAGGAACGGCGCGAAGCGTCGCATGAGCGCCTTGTACTTCGCCCATGCCGTCGCGCGATAGGACGTGCGCCCGACGCCAAGGGCGGCTATCGTCTTGGCCACGCGCCCCAGATACGCCCCGAAGTTCGCCGTCGTCCCCCCGTTGCAGACGTGCAGCAGGAGCAGGGCGTCGATCGTGCCGAGTCCGCACCAGCGGCGGAACAGCTCCGCCGTGCGCTCCTCCACGTCGGCGGGAAGCGCCGTGACCTGCCCCCTCGGCATCTTCGCCGCGTCCAGCCTCTCGCGCTCGACCGTGCGCTCGCCCATGGCGTCATACGAGACGACGCCACCATGGCCGGCCGGGGCGATGTGGTCGCAGGCAAGGCAAGCTGCCCTCGCCTTCTCCATCAGTGCCCTGTGCGGGCATTTCTCGGGTGTGCAATTCATCGCATTCCAACCGCCCGTCAAACGGCGACCGGGCGGATCTCGATGTCGATGCCGGGCTTCGGCCCCCAGCGCTTCGACGTGCGCTTGTCGGACACGAGGCTGTCGTCCGCCCAGAAGCCCAGCCGCGTCAGCACGTCCAGCAGGTTCTTCTCGAGGTTGTCGAGGTCTGGGCGGGACGTGTGGGGGACCGGGACGCCGGCCCTCACGACGCCCCTGCGCTCCGACTTCCGCCACGGGAACGTCCACCGCGCCGTCAGGGACACGGGGACGTCGAAGGGGACGTCAGGCGCGTGCATCGAGAGAAGCGCGGCCAGGAAGTCCTCGCCCTCGCGCACCTTCCGCTTCGTGAAGAAGCGCGCCCTGCCGCCGCAGACGAACACGCCCTTCTGCTGGGCCGTCGCCGTCGGCGGAACGCAGTCCAGCCGGAACGACAGCCCCTCGCGTGCGTACACGTGCGTACACGTGCGCGCACTAGTGTTATTATTACTTACTGCTGTATTACTATTTACCATCACTATCATGCAACAGGGT
>DCMF01000127.1:0-1450 GCA_002321305.1 Verrucomicrobia bacterium UBA1629
GGGCTTCGTCGAGATCGTCGCCCTGTGCGACGCCGACTGCACCAAGCGCGAAAAGGCCGCCCTCGCCCTGGCGCGCGACGGCAGCGACTTCGACATCTACTCGGTGCCGTTCTACACCGACAGCCGCCGGCTCCTGGACGATGCGGGGCTGCTGGGCGTGGAGGCCATGACGGTCTCGACGCCCGACCACGCGCACGCGCCGATCGCCATCCGCGCCATGCGGCAGGGCATCCACGTGTTCGTGCAGAAGCCGCTCGTCCGCACGCTGTGGGAACTCGACTATTTCGGGCGGACGGCGCGGGAGAACGGCGTCATCGTGCAGATGGGCAACCAGGGCTCGTCGCTCGATTCGATGCGCCGGTGCACGGAAGTCCTCCAGAGCGGCATCCTCGGCGACGTGCGCGAAGTCCACGTCTGGACGAACCGTCCCGTATGGCCGCAGGGCAACAGCGTCGTCGACTATCTCAAGGCGCATCCGAAGGGCGACAAGGTTCGCGACGGGCTGAACTGGGACGCCTGGCTGTCGACGGCCAGGGAACGCCCGTTCCTCGACAGGTATCCGGCCGACGCGAACATCTACAATCCCTGGAACCTCAACCTCTCCGTGTACCTGGGCCTGACGTGGCGCGGGTTCTTCGACTTCGGCTGCGGCGCGTTCGGCGACATGGCGTGCCACACGATGAACCTGCCGTTCCGGGGGCTCGAGCTGGGCGGCGTCTCCTCGGCCGAATGCGTCCACGTCGCGGAGCGCAACGACGTCGCCTATCCGGCGCAGTCGATCGTGAAGCTCGTCTACAAGGCGCGCGACTCGAAGGCCCGCCCGGGCGTGAAACTGCCCGAGGTGGCGCTCTACTGGTATGACGGCTTCGACGTGGCCCGTCCGAACAAGAGTGCCATGAAGCCCCACCGCGAAATCATGTCCAAAGTCATCGACACCTACGGGGACATCCACAACACCGGCTGCTACATCGTCGGCAGCAAGGGCGCCGTGCTGATGCTGGACGACTACGGCGCGAGGTGCGCCCTGGCGCTGAACGACGACAAGCGGTTCGTCGACATCTTCGAACACGAGGCGGCCAAGGGCGTCCCCCGCCGGATTCCGTTCTGCGCGGGTTCGTCCGCGGAGGCCGGCGAGTCGACCATCGAGATGAAGGGCTTCGCCGAAGGTCACTACGGCGAGTTCCTCAACGCGATACGCGGTGTGGGCACGTACTACGAGCAGACGCACTCGCGCTGCTTCTCCGATATCGAGTACTGCATCCCGCAGATGGAGGGCATCCTCGTCGGTTGCGTGGCGCAGCGCGTGGAAGGAAAGCACGTTTGGGACGCGGCGACACAATCGTTCGCGGACGCGGCGGCGAACAACTGGGTGAAGCCCTACATCCGCAAGGGGTGGGAGTTCTGAAATGATGAAGAAAATCAAAGCGATCGGACTGTCCGGCGCGGGCGT
>DCMF01000127.1:1491-6625 GCA_002321305.1 Verrucomicrobia bacterium UBA1629
TGCCTGCTGCTGGCCGGCTGCAACCCGAAGGACGCCGCCCTGGGCGGCGCGCGCAAGGCGCCGGCCTGCACGCAGGCGGCGTCGCCGTGGAAGGTGCTGCCGATCTACGGCGGCGGCTACGTGCAGAACGTGGTGATCGCCCCGTCGGATCCGGACGTCTGGTACTGCTACGTGGACGTGGGCGGCCCGTACCGCTCGGACGACCGTGGCATGAGCTGGCGTCCGCTCCACCAGAACTACCTGCCGTCGCAGACCGCGCGCTCCGCCGCGTGCGCGCGGTCGCTGTCGGTCGATCCGCGAGACGCGGACAGCTTCGTGCTGGTCGCGGGCAACCAGTACGACCGCCCGGCGGGCGCGTTCGTCTCGCGCGACGGCGGCCGGACGTTCCGCCAGACGCTGTTCGGGCGCTTCTACGGCAACGGTCCGTGGCGTCCGGCCGGGCTGTGCCTCGCGCGCAATCCGTCCAACCCCGACGAGCTGCTCGCCGGCGAGGACATGGACGGGCTCTTCCTGTCGGAGGACAACGGCGAGACCTGGCGCCTGACGGGGCCGAAGGGCCACTGGTTCACCGACATCAAGTACGACCGGGCGGCGCCGGGCCGCGTCTACGCCTGCGCGCCCGCGCCGCTGAAACGTGTCATGAACAGCGCGAGCCGGCGGCGCGCGTTCAGGCTGGACAGGGGGCGCAAGACGGGCTTCTACGCGAGCGCGGACGGCGGCCGCACCTGGACGCGGCTTTCGGACGACGCGCCGGCGGAATTGGTGCAGATCGAGGGGAACGGCGACCTCGTGGGCGTCTTCTCCGACTATCGCGAAATCCGCATCTCGCACGACGGCGGCCGCACGTGGTCCGACTTCCACCAGGGCCTGCCGAAGAAGGCCGACGCCTATTTCGCCGACTCCAAGCCGATTCCCTACGAGTACTACGCCTTCGCCGCCGGGAAGGACTTCTACCTCGTGGCGGACGCCGCCGGGACGCTCTATCGGCGCGGCGCGGTGGACGCGCAGTGGACGAAGGTCGCGCGCGGCGCGGTCGAATGGGGCGATCCCGAATGCGAGAACACGCCCGTCCTGGAGAGGAAGCGCCAGCGGAAGGTCTTCGAGTGCGCGTGCTCGATCGTCATCGACCCGGCCGACCCGAAGCGCTGGATGATCACCGACTGGTACCACATCTGGCAGTCGCCGAACGAGGGCCGCGACTGGACGGCGCGCACGCGCGGCATGATGCAGCTCGTCTCGTTCGACCTCGCGTTCGACCCGTTCAGCGCGGACAACATCATCTACGGCGTGGCGGACATGGGCATGTACGGCACGTGGAACGGCGGGCGCACGTGGGAGACGCCGAAAGGCAACCCCTACGTGCAGCGCCTCGCGTTCGCCAAAAAGACGCCCGGCGTGCTGTACGCCGTCGGGACGCGCGGACAGACCTTCCTGTACCGCTCGGACGACGGCGGGCGCACCTGGACGTCGCTCGCCGGCAAACCGGGGCTGCCGCGCCCGATGAAGGAGCCGGGCCCCTGCGCGTTCGGCGTGGAGGTCGATCCCCTGACGGACGACGTGTACGTCACGGTGTCCGGCCCGTGCGCGCCGGGGAAGGGCGGCGTCTACCGTTCGCATGACCGCGGCGAGACGTGGGAGTGGATCTCGAAGGGGCTGCCCGCCGGCAAGGGGCTCTTCCGCGACGGCGAATGGAGCGGCGACCTCGCCTGGCCGATGGTGTTCTCGCCGGACGGCTCGTGCGTGCTGACGCTCCCGAAGCTGCGCGAGGTCTGGTACCTGGACCGCAAGGCGGGCGTCTGGCGCAATTCGGGCGACAAGAGCTGGAACAACCGCGTGGTCGCCGACCCGTTCCGTCCGGGGCGCTTCATCAAGACGGGAACGGTCATGCGCGAATCGACGGACGGCGGGCGCACGTGGCAGGACAACGAGTCGATGCCGGGCCGCTGCTGGGGAATCGCGTTCGACGCGCACGTGCCGGGGCTGCTTGTCCTGCGCGGCGAGGACGAACTGTTCATCTCCGAAGACGGCGGCGCGTGCTTCTACGCCCTGCCGCAGGGGCTCGCCTACCCGCATTCGGGGCAGACGCACGTCTTCGTCGACCGCGGACGCCTCTTCGGCTTCACGGGCGGCAGCGGCGTCTTCAGGCGCACCCTTCAACTGAAAAACAATTTGGGCAACAACCCGAACAATGACAACAACAAGCAAAAGTAAAAGGAGCAAAGAAATGAAAAGACTCGCATTCTCATTGACGGCGGCCCTGGCCGTGACGGCGGGCGCGGACACGCTCGTCCACTATCACCTGAACGAGCTGGAGTCCGGGACGCGGGCGACGGCGGCGACCGTGTTTTCCAACGCGGCCAATCCCGGCACATTGGACGGCCTTCCCGTCACCTTCAACGGAGGCACGAAGACGGATAGCAACTGGCTGTATCCGAAAGGCGCAGAGGGACTGCCGTCCGAATGGAAGTGGTATGACCCTGTCGCGCAGACGCGATTCGCCGCGCAGAAGGCGATTTCCGTCCAGCCGAACAACATGGGGTTCAACTATAACTGGGGCGGCGGCGTGTGCGCAGAAGACGTTGCGCTCACGGGCGACTTCTCCATTGAGATGTTCGTCCGCTACGCCGACTGGAACGAGGGGCAGTCGGATGCGGCTGCGAACGCGCGCGCCTTGCCGCTGTTCTGCAAAGAGACGGCACAGGTTGGCGTGGAGGGACATCCGACTGTCAAGTGTTCGTTGGATGCGAGTGACGGCAGCTTGAAGTTCAGCTTTTCCACGACAGTAAACGGCGTCTTCAGTAAGGAGGACGAGAACAGCTATTCGTTTGCGTCCAAGTTGAACGACAAGGCCTGGCATCATGTCGCCTGCACCTATGACAGTGTGGCGAAGACATTCTGCGTCTATGTCGACTTTGCCTTGGTGAAGACGCTGACGCTCAAAACGGGCGCGACCCTGGAGCAAGGCAAGGGGCCGCTTTATCTAGGGCTGCATCCGAACAAGGCCAATGCCTGTTTCTCTGGCAGCCTGGCCGAGTTCCGGCTGTCGGACACCGTGCTGACGCCGGCGTCGTTCATCCGCGCCGAGAAGGGCGACGGCTCGACGCTCGCGTGGATCGCGCCGGGCGTCGCGGCGGATCCCGTGCCGGTCTATTCGCAGCCCGACCTCTCGCATTCCAAATACACGCTCTCGGACGACATCGACGGCGCGACGCTTTACGACGGCGCGTTTGACGCGACGGGCGTCGCGGGGCGCAAGTCCTTCGCCTTCAGCGGCGAATCCAACGCGGGCGGCTTTGCCGTCACGGACGAGACGCGGACGTTCGCCGTCAACAGCTTCACCGCCGAGATCGGCTTCAAGTTCCCGCAGGAGGCATGGAAGAACTTCTCCGAAGACTGCGTGTACCTGTTCTGCCAGTCGAGCCAGTGGTATGTGCGGTGTATGCGGGACAATGGCCGGATCGACGTCTGCGATTCGTCCTTCAAGACCGTCGCGACCATCCCGGCTGCGGCGTGGGACGACGGCGCGTGGCACCGTCTCGCGGTGGTGAGCGACCGGGCGAACGCGGAGACGCGCGTCTACCTGGACGGAAAGCTCATGGCGCGTGCGGCATCGGTCTTGGGCGGTGCGGACGCGACCAGTGTGGAGAAGATCTTCGTGAACTGCGGATGTTGGGGCAGCTACACGGCGTATTCCTGCAAGAACGGCAATCTGAACGACATCCGCCTGACGCGCAAGGCGCTCAAGCCGAGCGAGTTCCTGATGACGAAGCGCGTCGAGGGCGCGACGCTCGTCTGGGCGCCGTTCGACGGCAAGTCGGATGCGCTGGTCGCGGCGTTCGTCGAGACGCCGGCGCTGTCCGGCGCGGCGACGCTGGTGGGCGCGAACGCGGGCGAGCTGCGCGATGCGGACGGCAACCGCCTGCGCGAGAAGAACCGGGGTTCGCTCTTGCTTCGGACGGGCGCGGGGGCGTACTCGCGGCTTTCGCTCTTGGAGCGTCCCGACCAGACGGTCGAGTTCTTCCTGCGCGGGAGCGCGGACGCCGGGACGGATCTCGTCTCGCTGAAGGGCGTCGCAAAGGGGCAGACGAACGTGGTCTGGGCGCTCCGGCAGACGTCCGATGGACTGAAGGTCGTCGTGGCGGATCAGGAGGTCGCGTCCGCCGGTGCGCTGTCGGCGGCGTGGTCGCATTTCGCGATTGCGTTTGCGCCGGCGGCGGATGGCGCGAATACGTCCGTCACGGTCTACCGCGACTACGCGCAGGTCGGGACGACGGGCACGTTCGGCGGCACGCTGGCGGTTGACGGGCTCGCCGACAGCGCGCTCTCATTCGGGGCGTTCGCGGGCAACGTCGACGAGGTGCGCGTCACGCGCGGCACGCTGGCCGTGGCGGATTTCCTGCGCGCGCACCGCCTGGGCTTCGCCGTGATCGTGCGCTGAAGCGCGGCAGGCAAACGAAGCGATAGGCTACGTACTGGGCGGCAGTCTCTCTCGCGTCTTTGTGCAGCGGCTGTGCCGCAGGCCACGAAACGTCGGTGCGTCATCGGCGTTCCGCCGGTTGACCGTGGCGAGACGCCGCCGCGTCGCAAGCCTGACGGCTTGCCGCGTCGCCATCCCGCCCCAGTCACCCCTTGCGGGGCTTGACGCGCCGACGGGCACGAACGCCGCGCAGCGCGCGGTCTCGCGGCGGCGCTGTTTCGTGTTCGCGCGACAGCGCTCGTGTTCGAGAACGACTGTCCCCCGCAGTGAGAGGATGCGTTTTTCATGCTGAAGCCCTGCTTCTAACCTTCGTCGGACAGAATCAGTCCGAAGTCGGCGCTTCCTCAAACCAATTCTGGAGTTTCAGCCCCCTGAACCGCTTGAAGTGATGGACATTGCCGGAAACAAGCGTCGCTCCCGCGCACAGGGCGGTTGCCGCAATCAGCACATCGGCATCGTCGATGCGATTCCCTTCCGTTTCTAGTGACGCTTTCAGCTCGCCAAATTTCGGCTCTTCAGAGGTTTGTGAAAAAATTCATTGGGGATTTGGCCAGTCTACAGGCCCGGGACTCATTGCAATTTAATCGGCTGATGCGCTTACGCAAGCGAAACCCAACGTTTCCATGAGGCAGGGGGGGGGGGCTTGACGGGAAGCGC
>DCMF01000090.1 GCA_002321305.1 Verrucomicrobia bacterium UBA1629
CAAAATTCTTTGAAGTCCCAAATTCTTTGAAGTCCCACATTTTTTTACTGTCAAAAGATGTATATTCTCGGACGGAATTTATGCTATAATGCGCGCCGTCAACTTGAGAGCTCATCTTGGATGTGGCTCAAATGTGGCTGAAAACAGACTGGAAAGGACACGGAGATGCGACGCATGAGACTCATGAGAACGAAGAAGATGATGCTGGTCGGCGGGGCGGTGGCCCTGTCGGCCCTGAACGCGCTCGCCGCGCGGCAGGGTCCGTGGACGAAGGAGAAGGCGTGGGAATGGTACAATGCCCAGCCGTGGATCCGCGGCTGCAACTACATGCCCGCGAGCGCGGCCAACCGCGTTGACCAGTGGCAGGCGCTGGGCGCGGAGGAGCGGTTCGCCGAGGTGGAGCGCGAGCTCGCGCTGGCCGAGAAGGTCGGCTTCAACACGCTGCGGCTCATCGTGGAGCATCAGGGCTTCGGCGTGTGGCTTGCGGACCCTGACGGGTTCAGGGCGCGGTTCGAGCGGTATCTCCAGATCCTCGCCCGGCACAGGCTGCGCGCGATCGTCGTCCTCGGAAACGACTGCTCGCGTCCGAAGGAGCTTTGGGAGCTGCCGAAGCCCGGCGTCCAGAAATACGACGTCGGCTACCACGGCGGCCGTCGCGTGACGCAGCACGGCAGCCTGCCGAACGCCATTGGCTACACGACGGTGGACGATCCGGAACTGCGTCCGAAGTTCTACGCGATGTGCGAGGATCTGATGGCGAAGTACCGCGACGACGACCGCATCCTCTTCTGGAACCTCTGGAACGAGCCGGGCAACAACAACCGCAACGACCTCACGCTGCGGGACATGCGGGAGCTCTTCGCGCGCGCGTGGAAGATCGACCCGAAGCAGCCGCTCGCGGCCGACGTGTGGACGGTGCGGTCGCGCAGCCCGAATGCGCGGCACTCCGTCGAGCGCCTCGCGGGTGACCTCTCGGACATCATCAGCTACCACTGCTACGCGGATGCGCGCGAGCAGAAGGCGACCATCGACCTCATTCGGGCGCGCTGGGGGCGTCCGATGGTGAACACCGAGTGGCTGGCGCGTCTCCTGGGCGATGACGTCGCGTCGTGCTATCCGCTTTTCGCGCAGGAAAAGGTCGGCGCCGTCTGCTGGGGGCTTGTCGCCGGCAAGTACCAGACCTACGAGCCCTACGAGTCGATGTGGAAGTCCCAGTTCGAGTTCCGCAGCGCCGACGAGCCCGTGACGAGGTGGTACCACGACCTCTTCCGCCCGTCGCACCATCCCTACGACCCCGAGGAGATCGCCATCATCCGCCACGTCAACGCGGAGATGGACGCCGAGCGCGACGGCCGGTCGCTGCGCGCGAAGATCGCCCGTGCGCACCGGATCGTCGGCGAGGACATGTGGCACGGCTGCCGCCGGACGAAGTTCGACTTCGAGGGTCATGTCGCGTGGGTGGTCGAGCCGTCGGTCGCTCCTGCGCCGGGGATGCCGTGGACGTGGACGATGCAGTGGGCGGAGGCGTTCGTCGATCGCACGGGCGTGCCGGCGCTCCTGCGCCGGGGCTTCCACCACGCCACGATCGACCTGTTCGCGACGCGCATGGACGCGCAGGGCCTTCGGACGGCGGCGGCGTTTCAGGACTTTCTCGTGAAGGAGCTGGGCCTTGCGCCCCAGGCGAACCTCGTCGGCATGAGCTGGGGCGGGTTCTTCTCGACGCGCTACGCCGCCGCGCACCCGGAGAACGTGGCGCGGATCTACCTTGACGCGCCGCTTCTGAACTTCGAGGGCTTCAGGCTGGACATCGGGCCGTGGGCGGCCAAACGTCCGGTGGACGGGGCCTGGGCGAACGACCCGGAGATGCCCGTGAACCTGGCCGGGAAGATCGCGGCGGCGAAGATCCCCGTCCTGCTCCTCTACGGCGGCGAGGACCAGACGGCGCCGCCGCAGCGGAACTGCGAGCCGTTCCTCGAACGCTTCAGGGCGGCCGGCGGCGAGGCCGAGGTCGAGCGTCGCGGCGGCTTCGGACACCATCCGCACGGGCTCGACCCCGACAAGACGGGGCCGATCGTCTCGTTCTTCCTTGCGGACGGGAAAGGCGGGCGCGCGGCGGGCGGTTGACCGCGCGCGGCTGCAGAAGGCCCTGGAGACGTCCTGTCGGAGGCACTTGGCGTGAAACAGGAGCCGCAGAAGATCCTTCTCCTGCACCACCACGACTCGTCCATCTGGCGGACACAGCGGGCGGGCCTGCGCCGTTACGGCGCCGTCCGGGGCTGGGCGTTCGCCGACTGGTGCGTTCCGCCGGACGCGGACCGCCGCGCGCTCGTCGCCCGCATCCGCGCGCTCAATCCGGACGGCATCATCTCCTCGCTCGGCTGGAAGCTGCCGGATGTCCTCTGCCGACGGATCCCGGCCGTCTGCTTCGACTGTCCGTCCGAGGCCGTGTCGGAGACGTCCGTGCATCTCGTCCACGACGCGGCGCAGACGGCGCATCTGGCCGCCTGCGAGCTGCTGCCGCTCAGGTGCGCGGCCTACTCCTATGTCGGTGTGCCGGGCGACTGGTACTGGAGCCGCGAACGCGGCGCGGCCTTCCGGCGCGAAGTCGCGGCGCAGGGCGGTGCGCTTGCCCCGGCGTTCGAGCCGGCGGACGGAAGGGCGTCCGCCGTCGCGGCGCTGCGCCAGTGGGTGCGCGCGCTGCCGCGCCCGTGCGGCGTCTTCGCCGCGAACGACGAGATGGCGCTGCGCGTGATGGCCCTCGCCCGGCAGGAGGGGCTGCGCGTGCCGCAGGATCTCGCGTTGGTCGGCGTGGACGACTCCGCGCGCTGCACGAAGGTCGAGCCGACGCTGACGAGCGTGGCGCCGGACTGGGAGGCGGGCGCGTTCCTCGCGGCCGAGTCGCTGGACCTTCTCTTGAAGGGGCGTCGGATCGAGGGCCGCCGCACGTTCTGTCCGCTGGGGCTCGTCTCACGCGGATCGACGTGTCGGACGGCAAAGGCCGCCGACGAGGGCCGTGTGCGGGCTGGCGTCGTGTTCATCCGCGAGAACGCCTGCGCGGCGATCTCCGTCGCGGACGTCGTGCGGGTGATGCGCGGGTCGCGGCGGTCGGCGGAGATGGCGTTTCGCGGGGTGACGGGGCGGAGCGTCCTGGAGGAGATCCGCCGCGTCCGCTTCGAGCGGGCCCGTCTGCTCGTGCGCAGCGGCGTGACGGGCGAGGCGGCGGTCGCGAACCGCTGCGGCTACGCGAGCCTGCCCTCGTTCTCCCGCATGTTCAAGGCGGCGCACGGCATGAGCTTCCGCGCGTGGGTGAAGAAGGAGAGCCTGTAGAAGCAGGGCGGAAGAGAGGGGTTTGAGAGGAGCTTCGTTGCATTCATGAAGTCCGCAAACGGATAAGACTTGTCGGCGAGATGTAGCATACACGAAAGTCAATCGATTTTTGTGATTATAATCACGAAAGTCAATCGATTTTTGTGAGTAGAATCACGAAAGACGATTGACTTTTGGGGTCTCCGTTTGCTATAATGACCGTCAAATTTGATGGTAAATTATGCAAAGAGACGTTCTAAAACGCATTTTTGACTGGAATAAGAGTTCTCGGCGAAAGCCGCTTGTGCTCATGGGCGCTCGGCAGGTCGGGAAGACCTGGCTGATGAATGCGTTTGCGCAGGAGGCCTATCCGGGCGACACGGTGTACGTGAACCTCATGAAGATGAAGGCCCTGCGCAACAGCCTTGAGACGTGCGACCTCTCCCCGTCTGCGCTTCTCGAACGAATCCGCGTGGCGTTGGATGCGGACATCACGCCGGGCAAGACGCTGCTTGTGCTGGATGAGATCCAGGAGTCTTCGGCTCTGCTGACGGGACTCAAGTTCTTCAATGAGGACTTGCCGGATCTCGCAGTCATTGCGGCGGGATCACTTCTGGGACTCGCCGTGGGGCGGGCGAAGGGGCGCGCCGCAGCCGATGATGAGCCAAACGAGAGGCGCGGATCGTTTCCTGTCGGCAAGGTGAACTTCCTTGACGTCTTTCCGATGTGCTTCTCGGAGTTCGTCCGAGCGGTCGGCAAGCGGCGGCTAGCGGATCTTCTTGACGTCGGCGAACCGTGCCAGGTCGAGCCGTATGCGGTGGAGCTGACGGACTTGCTGAAACGCTATCTTGTGGTCGGGGGCATGCCGGAGGCGGTCAACGTCTACGTCGAGACGGATGATTTCCGCTCTGTCCGAGGGACGCAGGAAGAGATACTTTCTGCCTATGACGCCGATTTCGTGAAGCATGCGCCGTCCGCGTTGCTGCCGAAGATTCGGCTGCTGTGGCATTCCATACCGTCGCAGCTGGCCAAGGAGAACAAGAAGTTCATCTATACGGCGCTGAAGGCGGGCGCGCGGGCGCGCGAGTACGAAGCCGCACTGCAATGGCTGGACGATGCCGGGATGGTCAATCAGGTGTTCAGGGTCGGCACGCCGCGTCTGCCGCTGCGCTCCTATTGTGACTTCTCGGCGTTCAAGCTCTATGCCCATGACGTCGGACTGCTCGGCGCGATGAGCGACTTGCCGCCTTCGGCCCTTCTGGAAGGGGATGCCCTGTTCACGAACTTCAAGGGCACCTTGACCGAACAGTATGTCCTGCAGGAGCTGCTGGTCGCAGGGTTCAGGCCATGCTATTGGACGAACGACGCGGGCAATGCCGAAGTCGAGTTCGTCATTCAGGGCGAGAACGGGGTCTATCCCGTCGAGGCCAAGGCGGGCATCAACGTTCAGGCGAAGAGCCTCAAGGTCTATCGCAGGCTTTTCAGTCCGCCCTTTGCCGTGCGGACGTCGCTTGCGGCCGCGCACGACGGAGACGAGGTCAAGGACATTCCGCTGTTCGTCTTCGGCCCTGCTGTCCGGCGGCTGAAGTAACCAGAAGGCTTGAGGAAGCGAATGGCTTACCGCTGCGGCTACGCGAGCCTGCCCTCGTTCTCCCGCATGTTCAAGGCGGCGCACGGCATGAGCTTCCGCGCGTGGGTGAAGAAGGAGAGCCTGTAAACCTAAAAATCGAAGTTGAAGCCAAGGGGGCGTGGCTATCCTCTCCCTGGGCGACAGTACCTCTCGTTTTGTCGCTTGCCGACGTGCGGCGCGCTTCGGGGCAACGGTGCTCGCGCTTCCGGGCGGGCGACTTGGGCGTCCTGTCGGCCATGCGGCGACCGCGAGGTCAGCCGCAGGCCGCAGTCCTGCCCAACTCGCCTCGTCCGGCAAGCGGTCCGCCCCGCTGCGGCCCCGAAGCGCGCCGCGTTGGCGACTCCCGGTCGAGTTCGTCGCGTCGGCCCTTCGGCCTTGCGGGCCGTCCTCGGCCTCGCTGCTGTTCGCCGGGCGACCCCTCCCGCCGCCCGAATCCGCGAATCCCCGTGCGGGGCTTCGTCGCCGAATACGGCTCCTCGCCCCGCGCGCCCTTCGCGGCGCGTGCGGCGAACCGAGTCCGCCCGTCTCTCTCCACTCGGCGCTCGGCCGTCCCGCCCGCTCCTCACGCAACGTCCCCTTGTCTTGCGCAGGACATCCTCACATGCCCCTTGCGTCACCTTGAAGCCCGCAGGCCTTCGCGAAGCGGCGGCGCAAGCCGCCTCCCCGGCCCGGAGGAGCCGACAGTCGCACGGGAGGAGCGAAGGGATCGCCTGTCGCCTCGGCTTTCTCGCTTGCGGAAGCGCATTCTGCCGAGGGGAATGGCTTGTCACGTTTTATAGACTGACGTGTGGCGACAGGTGCGACTCCCGGAGCGACGGGGCGGGCGAGCTGCCGGGCCGAAGGGCCGAGATGCGGACGACTGTCGCGCAGGGACTCAAACCCCGCCGAAGCCGCATTTCACCCGGAAGGTGAAGGCGTCGCCACGCCCAGACCCCTGAAAATAAAGGCTGAAGCCGCTTTTGGTCGGCTTCAACATCGAGGTGAAGAGCGGCAAGCATTATCAGCGGCATCGTGCGCTGAACCGAATCATGGGTGTTCCCGACTATGCGATTTCCGAGGCGGTTGTTTTCGATGATGCGGTACTTGCCGACAAGGGGCGCATCTATTATGCGCCAATCTACATGGCGATGTTCCTTGTTCGCGAAATGTTGCCGGCGAAGATGCCTTATGAGATTGGTGTGCCGATTCGCTTTCCTGAATGAAATTCTAGGGCTTCCCTTGGCACCAAGAGCTTTTCGTTAGACGCGTCTATCGCGGCCGTTTGGACGGCGCTGTCCCCCTCCATGGATTTTTTGCGCAAATGGATAAATGGGGGGAGTCAACCATAAATTT
>DCMF01000136.1:0-55647 GCA_002321305.1 Verrucomicrobia bacterium UBA1629
CCAACTGCCGAATTTAGGTTCAACCAAAGACCGTCGTCATGAACGTACAGGACGCGGAGGCCCGAAACCACTTTCACTCCATCGGCCTGATCATCGATGCGATAAACGCAATCTCGCCTTGCGCCAGACTGTATTCCGCGCCAATCCTGAGATGTCGGGGATCAGTGCCCGATAGCGGAAGGCTTTCATTCAGCACTCTGTTCCGCATGCAGACGTCGCAGGAGGCGCGCCCCATCCTGCCCGCACCGACGACGGCGTGACGCGAACGCCTCAGCGGATGACGAACAGGAGGCTCGGCCCCACGCCGCAGAGACGCACGCGGAAGTCGCGGAAGCCGAGCGGAGCCTCGCGGCTCGATTCGTAAGCCTTGCGACAATAGACGCGCGCCTCGACCGTCGCGCCGCGCGGCGGGCGAAAGTCGACGGCGCACGTGACATTCGTCCGCGTGCCCGCAAGGTCTGGCGAAACGTCCGCCGCCGTGTAGGTCGACCTGTACTCGTCCAGCGTCCGCCAGTCGTCGGTCGTGCCGTCAGGACGGATCGTCCGATACTGGAGCGCGAGCGCCTTCTCCTGCGTGTTGGCCACGTTGAGCTGAGCGAACGTGCCCGACAGCTCAAGGCGGCGCGCAGCGAAGGCGTCCGTGCGGATCGTCAGGCGGCATTCGGCGTCCTTGACTTCGGCTGCGTTGCCCGGCGAACCCGGCACAAGCACGGCCCAGTTCGAGCCGAAGACGTTCGTGCAGACATAGACACCGACAGTCAGCTGTTTCGCCGCATCGCGGTTCAGCAGCTCGAATCGCTCGTTCCCGTCCAAGAAGAACCGGAACGGCGACTCCGAGACGTCCCAGTTCTTGCCGTCGGACGCCGGCAACTCTTCCGGGACGAGGACGGTCGAAGCCTCCTCCGACTTCAAGGTGACGAACCGGTCCTTCCAGTCCGCGAGCGCGGACAGGTCGAGCGTCCGCGGCTCCGTCCAGTCGCTGGCCAGCCCGTCCGCGCCCTCCGCCGCCAGCGAGACGAAAAGCGTTGCACCGTCGGCCGCCGCCACGAAGTCGTAGGTGGCGGACACGCCGCAGTCGGCGAGCAGATGCTCGTTGGTGACAACGGACGCCGCCGCGTAGTTGCGGACGAGCGCGATGTCGTCTAAGATGGCGCGTCCCTCTTTCGACGTGCCGCGAACGGACTCAACGAGCAGCGATTCGTCGCCCGTGAGCGCAACGGGGAGGGGGAAGGCGCATTCCGTCCAGCCGGCGGCGAGCGTCGCCGAACGTCCCAGTACGTTCGTCTGGACGCCGTCGGACGAAAGCGTCGCCGCACGGAGCGTGACGCTCGACTTCGACTCGCCCGTGCCGCGCTTGGCCGTCACGACAAGCGTAAGCCCGTCTCCGAAAATTCCAAGCCGCTTCGAGACGAGGGCACCCGTCTTCTCTTCCGTCCCGATCTTAAGGGCGGACGCCTCCGTCGCCAGGGCCACCGAGACGCAGCGCGGAGCGTCCCAGCCGTCCGCGCCGCGATCCGTGTAAAGGCCGAACTTCTTTTCGCTGTTGACGCCGACCGTGCTGTTGGTGGCCGGGGCGCGGGCGAACGTCTCGCGCCAGAGGATGTCGCTTTCCGCGACGGCGGCGAGTCCGCCTTGCGTCCGCAAAACCGACCACACGCGAAGCTTCACGTTCGTCGCGCCGTCCGGCGCGCGCCATCCGACGCGGACTCGCCCGTCGGGCAGGCGTCCTGCACGGACGTGCGACGGGGCCTTAAGGCCGAACGGCCCGTCGTCTTCCCCCTTCCCGCCGCTTTCGGACGAGCCGGAATCGGAAAGCGTCACGCGGAACGGCGCCGTCCACGCCGACGTCTCGCCGCCATAGGCCGAGCGCGCCTCAAGCCAAAGGTTCGTGTCGCCCATCGGCACGGTCACCTCGGCCGCGTTCCCCGGAACGGCCACGTCGGAACTGGCGTTCGTGACGACGGATTCCGGCACATAGGCCCCGGCCGCGCAGATGGCGAGGTCGTAGACGAGCGTCTGCTCGGAAGCGTAGTTGGTGAGGGAGTGGACGAAGATGCGGTCGGTGGCGGCGAGCGCGGGCAGCGGCACGGGGCAGTCCTGCGGCATTTTCGCGATTGCGACGTCCGCCACGTGCGACGTCATGACGCCCGAAATGACGGACACGGGAAGGATGCCCGTGTTGACTTCACGGGCCGCCGCACGGACGACGAGCGTGTGCCCCGCCGCAAAGTCGCGCCCCAGCGGCGGCGTTGTCAGCGAGCCGGAGGTGTGCGTGCCCCAGCCGATCAGCAACGCCCCCGCAACGGACGGCTGGCGCGCATTCACCGCGTCCCAGTCGCCGAAGCCGAGCGACGCCAGCTCTTTGGCGTCCAGCTTCTTCGCCGACTTCACGGCGGGAACGTCGGCGAACGACTTGCGCCACAGCGTCGCGGAGTCGTTGATGCCGCCGACGGGCGCGGTGGTGAACGTGCGCCATTCGCTTTCCGAAAGACCCTCCGCGAGATCCCAGCTCACGCGCACGCGCCGCGCCGTAGCATCCACGACCGCCGCGCGCAAGTTCGTCGGCGGCTCGGCGCGGATCGCGTCGTCCTCAAAGGTCACGGAAGACACGACCAGGTTCCCGCTGTCTTTCGTGTAGACGATCTTGACCTGTCGGCAGTCAAAATCGGCCAGCGGCGTCACGTAGGAACTGGAGCAGAGATTTGTCGGCGAACCGGGAAGCCCCGACTCGGAAAAGAGAATCAGATAGTCGGTGCCTGTTGCGGAGCGACCGAAGACCTCGACCTTTGACGAGTTCCCGCCCTTTACGCCAACGCACT
Organism: Verrucomicrobia bacterium UBA1629; assembly: GCA_002321305.1. Taxonomy (GTDB): domain Bacteria; phylum Verrucomicrobiota; class Kiritimatiellia; order RFP12; family UBA1067; genus UBA1067. The sequence continues at coordinate 2,820 of DCMF01000136.1, forward strand.
TGAACGCGAGCGAGATGGCGCGGATGCGTGCCGAATGCACGGGGCTTTCAATGGCGGCCGTGTCGCCCTTGTTCTTCGGGGCGAGTTTTCGTCCGACAGGAGATTGCGATGTCTTTTCCTGTGCACTTGACTGGGACAAGTCCCACCCGTTCGTGTGAGCGGGCGCGGCCGGGTCGAACGACACCGTCCATGTCGAGGCGTGGATCTGGCAGGCGGCGAGCGCACCGAACGCGCACGCACCGAGACTTCCGAGACTTCTTGGAACGACCTTCATATCCTGCTCCTTCCGCCTGATGATCAGGCCTGACGAGTGAACCGACACGCAAGCAATCGCACACGAAAACCCGAAGGCTGCAAGATGCAACCCAACCGACAGTTGGAACAATACCATTTCCAACCGCTCTTTGTCAAGTGGTCCGCCCCCGTTGCGGCTACTCGTAGTAGGCGAAGCGCCGCTCCAGCCGCGCCATCGCCCAGGCGACGAGGCCATTGAAGATGTAGTAGAAGACGCCGGCGGCGATAAGCGGCGTCATCGTCGTGTGGGCGGCCGCCGCCATCTTCGCGACGGTGAACATCTCCATCACCGAGAGCGTGAACGCGAGCGACGTGTCCTTCACGAGCGTGATCACCTCGTTCGTGACCGGCGGGATGATGCGCTTGACGACCTGCGGAAAGACCACGTGCGCAAACGTGCGGGCGCGGCCGAGGCCGAGCGCCGAAGCCGCCTCGTACTGGCCGGGGTCGATCGACTCGATGCCCGCGCGGTAGATCTCGGCGAAGTAGGCCGCGTAGTTGAGGACGAACGCGACGATGGCCCCGACGAACGGCGAATAGCCGGAGAGCGACACGCGGAAGAGGTAGTACGGCCCGAAGTAGACGAACAGCAGCTGCAGCATAAGCGGCGTGCCGCGCAGCACCGAGATGTAGATGCGGCACGCCTGGCGGACGACGAAGCTCTTCGACATCCGCCCGAACGCGACGAGCAGGCCAAGCGGCAGCGCGAAGACGAGCGTCAGGAGAAAGAGCTCGACGGAAACGCCAAGCCCCTTCAGCAGGTCAGCGAGCAGCGACGCAAGGCCCATCGCAAAAGGTCAGCGCAGGATGATGACGTCCTTGCCGTCAAACCACTTCGCGGAGATCTTCGCGGCCGTGCCGTCGGCGACCATCGCGCGGAACGTCTCGACGACCTGGTCGCGGAGCGCGACGTTGCCCTTCTTGAAGCCGATGCCGAACGTCTCCTTCATGATGATCTCGCCGAGCTGCACGAACTTGCCGGGCATGTCGGCCATCTTCTTCTTCGCGACGCCGACGTCGAGCGCGACCGCATCGACCGCGCCGGACTCCAGCGCCATGACGGCGGAGTTGTAGTCGGCCGTGACGCGCAGCTCCTTGAAGGTCTTGCCGAGCGCGGCGACGGCGGGCTTCTCCGCGTCCTGTCCCGACAGGGCCTTCTGGACGGGCGTGTCGGTCTGCACGGCGACCGTCTTGCCCGCGAGGTCCTTGAGCGCCTTGACCGGCGAGCCGGCCTTCACGAGCACGACCTGCGAGTTGTCGACGTACGCCGGACTCCACTCGTAGTCGTTTTCGCGGCTCTGCATGGTGAAGCCGTTCCAGATGCAGTCGATCTTCGCGGAGTTGAGCTGCATGTCCTTCGCGTCCCAGTTGATCGGGCACGCGACGAACGTCCAGCCGCGCCGCGCGCACACCTCGCGGGCGAGGTCGAGGTCAAAGCCCTTGTATTCCGTGCCCTCCTTGAAGCCGTAGGGCGGGAACTCGGCGTCGAAGCCGACGATGAACCTGCCGTCCGTGAGGGTGGAGCGCTGGGAGCAGCCGACGAGCGCGAGGGCTGCGGCGAGACCGGTCATGAGTTTCTTCATTTCTGTTTTTCCTTAGTTTTTGGAGTTGAGTTCACCTTGGATCTTGCCGAGGAATTCGCCGAGGCGCCCTTCGTGCTTCCGCCCGAAGATCTCGTCCGGCGCGCCCTCGGCGGCGATCGTGCCGCCTTCGAGGAAGAGGACGCGGCTCGCCACGTCGCGGGCGAAGCGCATCTCGTGCGTGACGACGACCATCGTCATGCCGTTCTTCGCGAGGTCCTTCATGACGTCGAGGACTTCGCCGACCATTTCCGGGTCGAGCGCGGACGTCGGCTCGTCGAAGAGCATGACCTTCGGCTCCATCGCGAGCGAGCGGACGATCGCGACGCGCTGCTTCTGGCCGCCCGAGAGCTGCTGCGGATAGGCCGCCGCCTTGTCGGCGAGGCCCACGCGGTCGAGGAGGGCGAGCGCCTCGCGCGCCGCGACGTCCTTTGCCTTGCCGCGCACGAGTCGCGGCGCGAGCGTGATGTTGTCGAGGATCGAGAGGTGCGGGAAGAGGTTGAAGTGCTGGAAGACCATCCCCATCTCGCTGCGGAGGCGGTTCTTCGTCGCCTCGTCCGCCCGGACGATGTCCGTGCCGTCGAAGACGATCTCCCCCTCGGTCGGCTGCTCGAGAAGGTTCATGCAGCGGAGGAACGTCGACTTGCCGCCGCCGGACGGGCCGATCATGACGACGACCTCGCCGGGACGGATGTCCGTCGAAAGCCCCTTAAGGACTTCGAGCTTGCCGAAGGACTTGCGCAGATTCCGGATTTTGAGCAGTGTTGCAGACATATCCTGACTTTCTAGACTTTCCAAACTTTTCCCTCACGAGTCGTTGTGCACGGGATCGGCGCCGGTGTTGCGCAGGTGGCGCTCCAGCTTGCCGAGAAGCCACGTGAACGTCATCACGAGCGCGAGGTAGATCGCCGCGACCGTCAGGTAGGGCGTGTAGACGGAATACGTCTGCGAGCGGATGATGTCGCCGCCCTTCGCGAGGTCGCAGAGCGCGATGTAGCCGACGATCGACGTGTCCTTCATCAGCACGATGAACTCGTTGCCAAGCGCGGGCAGCACGTTGCGGATCGCCTGCGGAAGGACGATCTTGAGCATCGTCTTCCAGTAGCCGAGGCCGAGCGCGCGCCCCGCCTCCATCTGGCCGGGGTCGATGGACATGATGCCCGCGCGCAGGATCTCCGCCTGGTAGGCGCCCGAATTGATGCCGAAGGCGAGAATCGCGACAACCACCTTGTCGAGCGACTTCAGGATGATGAAGTAGCAGATGAGGAGCTGCACCACCATCGGCGTGCCGCGGATGATCGTCAGGTAGACTTTCGCGAGCGCGTTGAGGACGGGGAAGCGCCCGTACTTGTCGTGCGACGAGCGGATGATCGCGACGAGAAAGCCGATCAGGAGGCCGAGCGCAATCGCCGTCAGCGCGACTTCCAGCGTGACGCCAAGCCCGTTCCACAGGTAGTGCCAGCGTCCGTTCTTGACGAAGCACAGCTGAAAGTCATCGATAAAGGACTGAATCATGAAACCTCTTCACCGCGCGATTCGCTCATCCGCCAATTCGGCCATTCGCCATTCGCAAATTCGACCATTCACCCATTCGATCATTCGACTATTCGACAATTCGATCATTCGATTATTCGAACATTCGATTATTTCTCTTTCAGCCGATCCGCCTCGGCCGTGTAGTCGGCGACCCACTTCGCGAGCCGTCCGTCGGCCTTCGCCTCGGCGATCGTCTCGTTGATCGCCTTCAGCAGCTCCGGCTGGCCCTTGCGGATCGCGACGGCGTACTCCTCGGACGTGATGAAGCCCGACAGCGCGAGGTCGGGTTCGCCCTTCACGCAGTTCTTCGCCGGATCGATGTCCGCAATGACGACATCGACGCGCCCGGCCTTCAGCGCCGCGACGGCCGCCGCCGGCGAGTCGAAGCGCTCCGGCTGCTGCTTGAGCTCGTCCGTCACGAACGCCTCGCTCGTCGTGCCGCTCTGCACACCGACCTTCTTGCCCTTCGCGTCCTCGCCCTTCGCGTACGGCGTCGCCTTCTTGTAGACGAACACGACGCCCGTCTTCACGTAGGGGATCGAGAAGTCGACGTTCTTCTTGCGGTCTTCCGTGATCGTGATGCCCGCCGCCGCGAGGTCGGCCTTGCCGGAGATGACCGTCGGGATAACGGAGTCGAAATTGACCGACTCGACCGCAAACGACCGGCCGAGCTTCGCCGCGACGGCCTTGCAGATCTCGACGTCGATGCCGACGATCTCCTGTCCGCGCAGGAACTCATACGGCGGGAACGTCGCCTCGGTGATCATCTTGAGGGCCTCGTCCCTCTTCGCGCAGCCCGCGAGCAGCGCCGCTGCCGCGAATGCAACCATCAGTTTCTTCATCTTTCCTCTCCTTCTCCTGTCGTGATTTCAGATTTCAGATCTCAAATCTCAGATTCTGTCATTCGGCCATTTGGTCGTTCGACTCGTCAGCCACTCGATTATTCGGCTATTCTATCCTTCGACCATTCGACCATCGATTATTCGATTACTCAAGCATTCGACCATTCGACCATTCGATCATTCGATCATTCGATTATTTCATTCCCTCACTTCTTCAGCGCGTCCGCTTCCTTCGTGTACTGCGCGCGGATCGCCGCCATCTTGCCGCTGGCCTTGAGTTCGGCGATCGTCTCGTTGATCGCCTTCAGCAGGTCGGGGCGTCCCTTCTTGATCGCGATGGCGTACTCCTCCAGGTTGATCGGCGTCGGCGCGATCGCGAGCTCGGTCTCGCCGAGGACGCAGTTCTTCGCCGGCTCGACGTCCACCAGGACCGCGTCGCAGCGCCCCGCCTTCAGCGCGGCGCACGCCTCGGCCGCCGAGCGGAAGCGCTCCGGCTCCTGCTTGAACTGCTCGATCACGATCGTCTCGGCGGTGTTGCCGCCCTGCACGCCGATGCGCTTGCCCTTGCAGTCCGCCGCCGTCAGGAGCGGCGCGGACTTCTTGTAGATGAGGACGATTTCCGTCTTCGCGTAGACGTCGGAGAAGTCGACGTTCTTCTTGCGGTCTTCCGTCACCGTGATGCCCGCCGCCGCGATGTCGGCCTTGCCGGACATGACCGAGGGAATGACGGAATCGAAGTCGACGTTCTCGACCGCGAACGTCTTGCCCATCTTCGCCGCGACGGCCTTGCAGATCTCGACGTCGATGCCGACGATCTCCTGTCCGCGCAGGAACTCATACGGCGGGAACGTCGCCTCGGTGATCATCTTGAGGGTGTTCGCGTCGTTCTTCGCGCAGCCGCAGAGGGTCGCCGCCGCCGCCAATGCAATCATCAGTTTCTTCATTTTTGTTTTTCCTTTCTTGTTTTCGATACTTGATTTCAGATTTAAAATTTCAGATCCGATTTTCGCTCATTCAATCACTCGCTCATTCAGTCATTCGAGCATTCAATCACTCGATCATTCGACCATTCGATCATTCGACCATTCGATCATTCGACCATTCGATCATTCGATCATTCGACCATTCGATCATTCGATCATTCGATTATTCGGTTATTCGATCATTCGATTATTCGCCCAGTCTCTCACTTCCCCTCGATCTGCCGCACCTTGTGGCTGATCGCGTCTGCCGCGCCGTCCGCCGGGCCCTTGAGGATGAGCTTGAGGAAGAAGAGCGTCGCGAGCATGAGCGCGACCGCCAGCGGCAGCGCGATCCACGCCGAGCCGACGAACGGCGCGGCGATGTAGGCGACGAACGAGACAGCCGCGACCGTGAGCGCGTACGGCAGCTGCGTGTTCACGTGGACGATGTGGTTGCACTGCGCGCCCGCCGAGGCCATGATCGTCGTGTCGGAGATCGGCGAGCAGTGGTCGCCGCACACAGCGCCCGCCATGCAGGCCGAGACCGCGATGATCGTCATCGAGCTGCCGGGGATCGCCGCGAGGACGATCGGGATGAGGATGCCGAACGTGCCCCAGCTCGTGCCCGTCGAGAACGCGAGGATGAGCGCGATCACGAAGATGATCGCCGGCAGGAAGTTCCAGAGGCCCGCCGCCGGCCCGTTGATGAGGTCGGAGATGAACACCTTCGCGCCGAGCGCGTCCGTCATGCCCTTCAGCGTCCACGCGCAGCAGAGGATCATGATCGCCGGCACCATCGCCTTGAAGCCCTCCGGGAAGCCGTCCATGCAGTCGCGGAACGAGATGACGCGGCGGCAGACGTAGAAGACGACCGCGAAGACGAGCGCGACGATCGAGCCGAGCGTGAGGCCGACCGAGGCATCGGAGTTCGAGAACGCGACGACGAAGTTGCGGTGCGCCTCGCCCTCGGCGAAGAAGCCGCCCGAGTAGATCATGCCGACGACGCACGCGGCGATCAGCACGAGGACGGGAATCACGAGGTCGATGACGCGGCCCCGGTCGTTCTTCGTGAGGACTTCCGTCGCCTGCTCCAGCGCGCCGAGGTCGGGCTTGCCGGCCGCGACGTCCGCCTCCTGGCGGCGCATCGGGCCGAAGTCGAACTTCATGAGCGCGAGCGCGAACATCGTGACGATCGTCAGGATCGCGTAGAAGTTGTAGGGGATCGCGGCGATGAAGAGCGAGAAGCCGCTTTCCGCGCCCGCGCCCTTCGCGAAGCCGGCGACCGCCGCCGCCCAGCTGGAGATCGGCGCGATGATGCAGATCGGCGCGGCCGTCGCGTCGATGAGGTAGGCGAGCTTCGCGGCCGAGACCTTCTTCGCCTTCGTGACCGGGTGCATGACCGAGCCGACCGTCAGGCAGTTGAAGTAGTCGTCGACGAAGATGAGCATGCCGAGGATGATCGTCGCGACCTGTGCGCCGACGCGGCTCTTGATGTGCGTCTGCGCCCAGCGGCCGAACGCCGCCGAGGCCCCCGTCTTGTTCATCATCGCGACGAGCGCGCCGAGGAGGACGAGGAAGATCAGGATGCCGACGTTGTAGGCGTCGGCGACCTTCGCGATGAAGCCCGCCTGCACGACGTGCGTGAGCGTCGTCTCGAGCATCCCGAAGAAGCCGTCGGCCTTCATCGCGTAGAGGACGCCGCCCGAGACGATGCCGAGGAAGAGCGACGAGTAGACCTCCTTCGTGACGAGCGCCAGCACGATCGCGAGGAGCGGCGGGAAGATCGCCCACCACGTGCCGAACAGCGGTTCGGCCTGGCGCACCGTCGCGAGCGCGGCGGCCTCGTGCGCCTTGAAGTCCCTGTCGGCCTGCACGTTGTCGGCATACGCCTCGACGTAGGCCTTCGCGTCCTCGACCTTCGCGAGCGCGTAGGTCTTGGCGGACTCTCCCTCGCCGACGACAATCTTGTTTTCTTCGGCGGCCCAGAGGCCGCCGCACAGGGCGACGAGCGCCGCACAGCAGAGGATTCTACTCTTTTTCATAAGTCCGCGTATTATAGCAAAAACGCGCGTGTGCGTAATTCACCGCGCGCTGCGTCCAGTCCATCACTTCTCCGGCGTGAGGAAATTCACCTTCCGGATCTCGGCGCGGGGGAAGGTCTGCGTGATGCCGAGCGAGACCTCGACGACGATCGCCTCCGGCGAGTTCGAGACGAGCACGCCCCGGTACGTCCCGCGCGCCGTCACGATCTCGATGTCCGGCGTGAAGATCCGCCGCAGGCGGATGCGGTGCTGGCCCGTCTTCTGGTTCTGCACCGTCGGATGCCGCACCGCGTCCGCATAGCCGTCCTTCGTGACGACGAGGCGGTGTTCGCCCTCCAGCACGCTGTCGATGACGAACGGGTCGCTGAAGTCGGCGTTCGGGTCCTTCGCCTTCGTGACGCCGACGACGCGCCCGTCAAGCGACAGCTGCGCGCCGACCGGCGACGTGCAGACCTCCAGCCGCCCCATGACGTTCGAGAGGCGGAACTCCTCGGCCGCCGACGCGCCGTTTTCAAGCGTCACCGTCCGCGTCAGTGTGCCAAAGCCGTCCATCTCGGCGCGCACCACGTAGGCGCCCGGCTTGAGGCCCGCGAGCGAGACCGGCGCCTTGCCCTCGAACCGCTCGTTCACGTAGATGCGCGCGCCCTCCGGGACGGACGCGAGGTGCAGCGTGCCCGGCAGACCCTTCAGCACGACCGGGAGCGTCTGCTCGTCGCCCGCGTTCACCGCGAGCTCGCGCACGGCGTCCTCGAAGCCGTCGAGGTGAAACTTCACGATCGCGCGCCCCTTCGGCACGCCCGTCACCTTCAGCGGCGCGCGTCCGCGCGGAATCCCGTTCACCGTGACCTCCGCGCCCGCCGGCTCGCTGATGACGTCGATCGTGCCGGACGCGAGCACGAGCCTCTCCTCGCGCACGAGCGGCTTGCGGCCCTCGAACTTGACGGAGATCACCTGGTCCTGGTAGCCTGCCTTGCGCAGGCGGACGCTGTGCACCTCGCGCGTGGAGAGGTGCGTGACGAGGCGCGGCGTCTGCCCGACCGACACGCCGTCGATCTGGATGTCGCAGCCCGCCGGCTCGGTCTTCAGCAAGAGAAGCCCCTTCTGCTCCTTCAGCACCGTGTTCCGCTCGACGAACGGCCCTTCGCGCGTGTCGAAGAAGCGGTTGGACTCCTCGAAGCCCGCGCAGCGGAACTTCACGTGGTGCTTGCCGGGCGCCAGGTCGTAGAGCATGATCGGCGTCACGCCGCGATCCTTGCCGTCGACGATGACGGTCGCCCCCGACGGGTTGGTCGTCAGGCTCACGCGACACGGCGCCTGCGGATCCGCTGCAAAGGCGGACGCCGCCAGCAAAAACGCTGCACAGAAAAATCTCATCACTTGTCTCCTTTCATGCGCTTCTCGACGTCAATGAGCTTGGCCGCCGCCGCGCGGTTGCGGTCGTCGCCGCGATCCGGTATCAGCTCCAGCAGGACGGACAGCTCGCGCTGCGCCGTCTCCCACTGCCGCAGATTGATCGCGCGGTCGGCGAGGAACCGCTGGTTCGCATACCGCCGCTCCAGCTCGGCCTTCGCCGCCTCCAGCCCCTTGCGCGCGTCGTCGGCGCAGGCGGGCTTCGGGTTGACCGTCTCCAGGTAGAACAGCGCCTCCTCGTAGGCCTTCGCCGCGCCGAAGAGGTTGCCGTGCTGCACGTCGCGGTCCTCCCACTTCGCGCGACCGAGCGCGACCGCCTCCTCCGCGAGGGCGACCAGCTTCTCGCGCGAATACTGCAGCGCCCAGACGCCGAGCTGGTTCTTCGAGAACGTCTCCAGCTTCTCGCGCACCGCGCGGAACGCCTCCGGCTCCTGCGTGTTGACGATGCGGATCGTCCGCACGCGCGTCGAGTAGACGACCCGGAGCGTCCAGCTCTCGAGCGCGGGCGGGTCCGGCTCGACGCCCTCGTAGGCGCGGTCGATCTCGCGCAGCGCCTTGTAGGCGAGGATGTCGTTCAGCTCGGCCATCGCCTTCTCGTCCAGCTTCTGGCTCTTCGTGACGTGCCGGCTCTCGGCGGGCACGTTGTCGACGGACACCTTCAGCACACCGTCCGGCGAGAGCGTCATCTCGTAGCGGAAGATCTGGCTCTCGCTGGCCTCGACCTTCTCGTAGTAGACCTCCTTGACGACCGGCGTCTCGTCCTCCGGCACGGCCTGCACGCCCGCCGCCGCCGGCTCGCCCGGCGGCGCGACCAGCAGCACGTAGATCGCCGCCGCGCCGACGAGGATCGCCACCGCCCAGAGGATGTTCGCGAGCGGCGAGCGCCGCTTCGCGCGCGCGCCCGGCGCCGCCGCGACCGTCTTCTCGCCGAGGCCGAGATCGACCGCGCCCGCCGGCGGCGTCGGCGCGCCCTCGCCGACCACGCGCAGGGTCGTCGTGCCGACGACGATGACGTCGCCGGGCTTCAGGTTCGCCGGCGCGTCGCCGAGCGGACGCCCGTTCAGGGTCGTGCCGTTCGCGCTCGCGAGATCCGTGAGGCGGATGCCGTCCTCGCCGACCGCCTCGAACAGGCAGTGGTTGCGCGAGAGCTCCTCGTCGGGGATGTGGATGTCGTTCGAGGACGAGCGCCCCAGGCGCAGGCCGCCCTGCGGGACGGCGAACCTCTTTCCGGCCAGCGTGCCGCTGGCGATTTCGATTTCGGGTCTTTCAGCCATCAGAAGAATCCTTTCATGGCCTGGCTCAGGACAGGCCCGAGCAGGATGATGAACACGGCAGGAAAAATGCAGAGCATGAGCGGACCGAGCATCTTCACGGGGGCCTCGGCCGCCAGCCTCTCGGCGCGGTCGAACCGCCGCGAGCGGAGCTGTTCGGACTGGATGCGCAGGATCGCGCCGATGGAGACGCCCAGCTCGTCCGCCTGGATGAGCGCATAGGCGACGGACTTGAGGTCGCTCTGGCACACGCGCGCGGCCATGTTCCGCAGGGCCTCCTTGCGCGACGAACCGACCTGGATCTCCTTCGTCATCCGCAGTAGCTCCTCGTTGAGCGGATCGAGCCGCCGCGACTTGCAGTTGCGCTGGAGCGCGCTGATGAAGTCCATGCCCGCCTCGACCGAGAGCGTCAGCAGGTCGAGGACGAACGGCAGCGCCCGCTGGATCGAGAGGTGGCGGCGCCGGCGCGCGCCGTAGAGCCAGAAGTCGGGGACGACCCAGCCGAGCATCAGCTGGAGGGCGACGAACTCCTCGCCCGACAGGAGCCCCTCGAAGCCCGCCTGCACGAGCAGGGCGTCGGCGCGCGCGACCGACGCGGCGAAGAGCGGACGCCGCACGAGGCCGAAGAAGTTCGGCGCGAACGGCAGCAGCGCGCGGAAGAGGAGCGGGATCGACCGCTCCTGCCGCCGCCCGTCCGCGAGCGTGACGTACGTGACCTCGCCGGCGACGGACGCGAGATACCAGGCGCATCCCGCCGCCGCGAGCGCCCACATCGCCATTGTCGCTAGAGAGAGGAGAGTCACGTGTGTTGAGAATTGAGAGGGGAGATCATGCCCTTTGTTGTTCTTACGTCACAGGCGTGCCGCCGCCGGCCGCCGACGTCGGCATCAGCACGCCGCCGTTCGCGCCCGGCGTGCCCGCGAAGAGGATCATGCCCTCCGAGACGCCGACGGACATCTTGCGCGGCGCGAGGTTCGCGACGAAGACGACCTCCTTGCCGACCAGCGCCGCCGGATCGGGATACGCCTGCCGGATGCCGGAGAAGATCGTGCGTGTGCCGAGCGCCCCCGCGTCGAGAACGAACTTCAGGAGCTTCGCGCTCTTCGGCACGATCTCGCAGCTCTTGACGACGCCGATGCGCAGGTCGAGCTTCTCGAAGTCGGGGAACGCGATCTCAGGCTTCAAAGCAGGAACATCCTCACTCCTTCCCTCTTCCTTCTTTCCTCTTCCTTCCACACAAACTCCCTTGTTCTTGCTCGCGCGGCTCTCGTGCGCGACTTCGCCCGACTCGGCCGGCTTCACCGTCGCGGCGGCGACCATCGCCTCGACCTGCTTCGCGTCGATGCGCGCGGCGAGGTACTCGTAGGCGCCGAGCGTCCGCCCCTCGGCCGTCTCGGCAATCGAGTTCCACGTCCAGCCGGCTTCGCCGAAGAGCGTCATCGCCTTCTCCGCGTAGGCCGGGAGAATCGGCTTCAGGTAGATCGCGAGGATGCGGAAGGCGTTCAGCGCCGCCGTCAGGGTGACGCGCGTCGCCTCGGCGTCGGTCTTCACCGTCTTCCACGGCTCCTTGCGGTCGAAATACTCGTTCGCCGCGTCCGCAAGACGGCAGACCTCGACGACGACCTGGTTGAAGCGGCGGTCTTCGTAGAACTGCGCAACCGTCTCGCTCGCCGCGCGCAGCTTCGCCAGCAGGGCCAGTTCCTCGTCATGGCCCGCCAGCGTCGCGAGGCGTCCGTCGAGTTTTTTCTGCAGCATCTGCGCCGACCGCGAGGCGATGTTCGTGATCTTGCCGACGAGATCGGAGTTGACGCGCTGGACGAAGTCCGTAAGGTTCAGGTCCATGTCGTCCGTCGTGCCGCCGAGCTTCGCCGCGTAGTAGTAGCGCAGCGCCTCCGGCGGCAGGTGGTCGAGGTACGTGCGCGCGTTCACGAACGTGCCCTTCGACTTCGACATCTTCTCGCCGTTCACCGTGAGGAAGCCGTGCACGAAGACCTTGTCCGGCCCCCTGAAACCCGCCGCGTGCAGCATCCCCGGCCAGAACAGGCAGTGGAAGCGGATGATGTCCTTGCCGATGAAGTGGTAGAGTTCAGGGTGAGAAGTGAGAGGTGAGAGGTGAGAGGTGGGGTTGGTGGCAGTCGGCCACCAGTCTTCGAGGTTCTGGCCGTTCTTCGCGCACCAGTTCTTGAGCGACGCGATGTACCCGATCGGCGCATCGACCCAGACGTAGAAGAACTTGTCCCTGTAGCCGGGGATCTCGAAGCCGAAGTACGGCGCATCACGCGAGATGCACCAGCCGCGCAGCGGCTCCTTGAACCATTCGAGCAGCTTGTTCGAGACGTCGCTCGTCGTGTGGCCGGGAATCCACTTCTCCAGGTAGTCGTGCTGTGGCTCCAGCTCGAAGTAGAGGTGTTCGGAGTCGCGGACGACCGGCGTGCCGCCGCACGTCGTGCAGACCGGCGCGCCAAGCTCCTCCGCGCCATAGGTCGAGCCGCACTTGTCGCAGCTGTCGCCGTACTGGCCCGCCGCGCCGCACTTCGGACACGCGCCCTTCACGAAGCGGTCCGGCAGGAACATCTGGCAATGCTCGCAGTAGAGCTGGGGCGTCGTCTTCTTCGTGATGAAGCCCTGCCTCTCGGCGGCGAGGTAGATCTGCTCGGAGAGCGCCTTGTTCTCCGGCGAGTTCGTCGAGTAGTAGTTGTCGAACGCGATCTGGAAGTCAGTGAAGTCCTTCAGGTGCAGGGCGTGCGAGCGCGCGATCAGGTCTTCGGGCGTGATGCCCTCCTTCCGCGCGCGGATCATGATGGGCGTGCCGTGCGTGTCGTCCGCACAGATGTAGACGCAGTCGTTCCCGCGCAGCTTCTGGAACCGGACCCAGAAGTCGGTCTGGATGTACTCGACCAGGTGGCCGAGGTGGATGTCCCCGTTCGCATACGGGAGGGCGCTCGTGACGACGATTCTTCTCTTGTTGCTCATTGTGGACGCGCCCTATTTCTTGCCCTTCTTGATGACGGGAATCTGCGCGGCGGCGACGGACTGGCCGAGGCGGCGCGCCTTCTCGTCGGGCATGAAGATGTCGATCTTCTCGTCCCATTCGGGGTAGACGTCCTTCAGCAGCGCCTTCGCCGTCTCGAGGATGATCTCGCCGCCGAGGCCGGAGGTCACGCGGCCGAGGATCATCATGTTCTCGTAGTCGTAGAACTCGTTGTACCACGGAATCGCGTGCGCGAGGAAGCGTCCGACCTGGACGTAGACCTTGAGGGCCTTCGCGTCGCCCTTCTCCATCGCGGCCTGCACGACCTTGAGGCGTTCCGGCAGCTTCATCGCCTTCGGGAACCTGAAGCCCTGCTTTTCGGCGAGTCCGTTGACGGCCTGTTGCGAAAACGCCATCGCGCCGACGCCCGCATCGCCCGACCACTCGTCCTTCGGCGCGCACGGGTTGAAGTCGACCGGCGCGAACGCGAGCTCGCTGATACGCCCCGTCATCGCGCCCTTCGGATCGACGTAGCCGACAGCCTCCGACGAGCCCATCGCGACGCCGAGGATGCCCTTCCGGCCCGTCGTGATCATGCCGGCGAGCGCAGTCACGTCGCCGTCGTTGTAGACCGCGAACGGCACACCCCAGTCCTTCTCGATGCGGAAGAACAGGTTCTGCGCCTCCGGGAACTTCTTCGGGCTCTTCTCCTTGACCGCGCGCAGGAGAGAGGAGATGCCGAGCTTCTGGCCGACGAGGACGCCGGCCGTCGAGCCGCCGATCGCATCGACGCGCGGCAGCGACGCGGCCGCCTCCTTGAGGCCGTTCGTCAGCATCGTGTAGTGGTATTCGGAATCGGCGCTGTTGCGCGGATCCCACGGGAACTCCTTCGAGAAGACGACCTTGCCCCTGTTGAGCGCGGAGATCTTGAAGTCGGACGCGCCGAGGTCGAAGCCGATGCGGCAGCCGTCCGCCACCGTCTTGACGACGGACGTCTTCTCTTGGAACTCTGGCATCTTCGCGAGCGGCACGATGACGGCCTCGACGGGACGCCCGTAGATGGAGGTGAAGAAGTCGTAGTCGAACGCACGCGCGCCCTTCTTCGTGTAGGCCTTCGCGACGGGCTTCACGACCGCGTCGGGTCCGGAGAGATAGAGCTTCCAGCCGCCAGCCGACCAGACGATGAACTTCGCGATGCGATCGACGACATATGAGACGAACCGCGTCGCCTGCGGGTCGAGCCGCTTCGGGATCGGCAGGTCATAGCGGAACACCTTGCCGTCCTCGCGCTCCCAGGCGATGGCGACGACCTGGGCGTTCGCCTTCGAGTCGATGCCGTCGTAGATTTGCCAGAGCGCGCTCATCGGCGCCAGAAACGCAGAGTGGTCGCACGTGCAACCGCCCTCGCCACCGCAATGCTTCTTGCCACAGGAACAGGCCATCGTCAGTTCTCCAATTTGAATGTCTTTGCGTGTTGATGCTTCATGAACAGAAAGAGACTTCGCTGATATTGTATCACAAGGCGTCGAAAGCCGCAAGCAGGGACGGGGTCACGTCAACGAGCGACGCGACGCGGTCGCGCAGGAACTTCTCGCGCGGGCCAAAGGCGATGAACGGCACGGGGTTGCGCGTATGGCCGCGTTCGCCGAGGGCTTCGATGTTCCCGTGATCCGCCGTCATCACGAGCGTGAGGCCCGCCGCCTCCGTGCATCGGACGAGCGCGGCGAGAAACCGGTCGTAGGTGCGCAGCACCGCGCACGCGCGCGCGTAGTCCATCGAATGGCCCGACACGTCCGTCTGGAAGAACTCGTAGAGCGTGAGGTCGTTCGCGCGCGCGAGGCGGAACAGGTGCTCGGCCGCGCGCGACGGCGGAATGACCGGGATGTCGGGGTAGCGGTCCTGGATGGTCTCGCGCGTCAGATCCTGCAGCACCGCGTCGTCGTTCATGAGGTCGCCCACCGTCGAAACCGACTCCGGCGCCGTCAGGGCCATCACGGTCGTCACCGACTTGAAGCGGCGGTTCGCCAGCTCGTCCGCCGAGTTGACGAGATAGGCGTCGGCGAACTTCACGCGCCGCCCGCGCCTCTTCAGTTCGAGAAAGAGGTTATCGCGCTCGACAATCTTTCGCAGCGCGAGACCGGGAAAGCCCTCGCAGTGCCGCCCCATCGCCTGCGCGCAGTTCACGCCCGTGAACATCGTCGCCTGGCCCGTCGCGGACTGCGGCACACCTTCCACGCCCAGACAGGCGTCAATCGGCTTGCCGTGACATTTGATCAAACGCCACAGCGTCGGACAAACCTCTGCGTTCAGCGGATTCTCCGGCGAAGGTCGGGCAAGGCCGACACCATCAATAAATAGGAAGATGACTTTCAAGTGCAAGAAGTATAGCATAAATCGCCGAAAATAGGCAAGTTGAACTGAAATGTTGATAACTTTTCAATAAGTGTAGACATGATTTGACATTTTTCCTCTTGACAAAACGATTATCTGTTAAAAATGAATATTTTAGACTAAAATCACGTAAAAATGAATTTTTAATGTCTCATAACATTAAAATATTTTCTGTTCACAAATCAGCGTCAAGTGTGCTATAATTCCACCATGTCTTTTTTACAGCCACAGTTTGACGTCATTGTCGTGGGCGGCGGCCATGCCGGCGCCGAAGCCGCCCTTGCGGCGGCGCGCATGAACGTATCGACCCTTCTCGTCACCTCCCGTGCAGATGCCATCGCGCGCATGCCCTGCAACCCATCCATCGGCGGCTTGGCTAAGAGCCACCTCGTCTGTGAACTGGACGCACTGGGTGGCGAAATGGGAAAAAATGCCGATGCCACCGCCCTTCAGGCGAAAGTCCTCAACGTGAGCCGCGGTCCCGCCGTCTGGGCGACGCGCTGCCAATGCGCCAAGAAGGAATACGCCGCGCGTATGCAAGCCGTCATCGCCGCACAACCCAATTTGACCGTTCTCGAAGATGCCGTCATCGGCATTGGGCGAAACCAAGGACCCGACAGACAAAACTCTGATTTAGACAATCGGGGTAACTCTTCGACGGAACAAAACTCTGATTCGTCGGTTTTTTGTCCTGTGCATTCCGTGCAAACGGAATGCCACGGGGTTATTACCGCGCGAACCGTCGTCATTACGAGCGGCACCGCCCTGCGCGGCCGCGTCTGGATCGGCGATCAGTGCCGCGAAAGCGGCGGAGACGGACGCCCCGCCGTCAATCGGCTGTCGGAAAGTCTTTCAGCCCTTGGTTTCGAGTTGATTCGCCTCAAGACCGGCACACCCCCACGTCTTAAGGCTTCAAGCTGCGATTTCAGCGTCTGTCAACGGCAGAATGGCGACACCCCTCACCCAATGTTCCACGTGGAACACACGCTAGCCACGGATTATCACGGAGTGACACGGAGCGAGGGCGGGGAAGTGATGTCTGCGACGCTTAACACGAAGATAAGGGAGAATGGGAGACGCGGAGAGACTGTAGACAGCCCTATAGAACTCCGTGCCTCCGCCTCTCCGTCTTCTCCGTGTTCAGCGCCGCAGGCATTTCTCTTCTCCATTTGTTCCACGTGGAACAATTTGCCGGAGTTGCCGTGCTGGATGACGCATACCAACGACCAGACACACAAAATTATCCGGGATCACCTCTCCGCCTCGGCTCTCTATGGCGGAAAGATCGTCGGAACGGGCGTTCGGTACTGTCCGAGCATCGAGGACAAGATCGTGCGCTTCGCCGAAGTCCATCAGCACCACGTCATTCTTGAGCCTGAAGACAAGGACGGCACGGTAATCTATCCGAATGGTCTCAGCTGTTCGCTGCCCGAATCCGTACAAGAAGAAATGGTACATTCGATTGCCGGACTTGAACACGCCGAATTTCTCGCCTACGCCTACGCCATCGAATATGACAGCATTGATGTCCGTGAACTGACGCATACGCTCGAATCGAAGCGCATTCCAAATCTTTTCTTCGCCGGACAGATCAACGGCACAACGGGCTACGAGGAAGCGGCGGCACAGGGTCTCATGGCAGGTGTCAACGCCGCGTTGAAGGTCAAGGGCGAAGAGCCGTTGGTTCTCAGCCGACAGGATGCCTACATCGGCGTCATGATTGACGATCTTGTCACGAAGGGCACGGACGAGCCGTACCGCATGTTCACAAGCCGTGCCGAGCGGCGTCTCATTCTGCGTCAGGACAACGCCTGCTATCGTCTGCTGGCAGCGGCCAAGCGCATTGGCATTCTTCCGAAAAAAACGCTTGATGCGATTGAAGAAGAGTATGCTGAGATTCTGATGAGGCTAAATAATAGTAGAGTACCAGCTGAAACTTCAGAGGAAAATTTTAGTGAAACACAGAGCCGCTTCGCGGGGCAAGAGGAGGAAGGCGAGAGATTTGCTTCGCACGTTCCGCCCAAGATTATTGCTACTACGAAGAAGAAAAACTTAAAAATGTGCGAAAATGATGGGCTGTTTGAGCGAAGCGAACCTCACAGCCTTCTCTCATCGCCCGCCCAAAGGGCGCTCTGTGTTAAAAAGACTTCATTATTCACGCCAGCCAATCTCAATGGTCTTTCGCGAATTGACCGAGAAGTTATGATTATGCGTCATTATGCGCCGTACATTGAGCAGGAGGAGAAAGCGGCCGAGCGAGCGAAAAAGGACGAGGCCATCGTCATTCCGAAATGGCTCGACTACGACAAGTGCCTGGCCGTGCGCTACGAGAGCCGCGAGAAACTGAAGCGTCACCGTCCCGAAACGCTCGCACAGGCGAGCCGCATCCCCGGCGTGAACCCCGCCGACATTGCCGTCCTCGCCGTTCTCATCAAGCGCGGCAGTCACGAACCTGTTGCCAAGAGAGAGTTGTGAGTTGTTGGCCGTGTAGAAATGTAGAAAGGCAGAAATGAAAAGCTGCATTGTGGCCCGTCGGCCCGACACTTCCCGCCCCTCCGCGCGAAGCGGCGACGCAAGTCGCCATTTGGCCCTCGGAGCCGACAGTCGCGCGAGAGGAGCGCAGGGATTGCCTGTCGCCTCAGTGTTTGCTCTTGCGGAAGCGTATTCTGCCGAGGGGAATGGCTTGCCACGTCTGGTAGACTGACGTGTGGCGACAGGAGCAACTCCCGGAGTGACGGTTCGAGCGAACTGTCGGGACGAAGGGCCAGAAATGCGAGCAGTTTTTTTTCCCCCCTCCGCGCGCCTCTCGTCGGATAGCGACAAGCCGTAAAGATCATTATCCCAAAAACAGCAAAAACACATTTATCAACATCAACTGTTAATAACTTGAAGACATGAGTTGATTTCATTTTTCACATTAAATCAAAAAATTATGGTATTATGTCATGTCTGTGACGTGTAAAAGAGACGGCAGCATGAACGAGACAATAGACATCGCATCGAAAGAGACGTGGGAAAGAGCGAAGCAGATCTACCTTTCCACGATCTCTTCTGCCGATGAGCGCAATCAGGTCGAGCGTTATTTTTCGACCATCACGTCCGTCACGCGCGAAAACGGCCTTTTCGTCATCACGCTCACGAACGCCTATACGGCGGACTTCCTGCGCGACAAGTATTCGGACAAGCTGAAGAAGTGCCTTGAGCTGGTATCGTCAGACACCCCGGTCGGAATCGAGTTCCGCTACGTCGAAAGGGCGAAGCCGCCCATCGTCATTCCGACAGAACCGGTCGCTTCAAATGCGGAATTTCAGGCGAAAGCCAATCCGAAGGCGGCTCTGGCCTCGGCCCCTCCGCTCGCTTCGACGATGCCGCTCAACGAGGACTACACGTTCGACAACTTCGTGCGCGGCTCGTCCAACAGCTGGGCGCTCGCGGCCGCGCAGGGCGTCGTCGCGAACCCCGGCAAGAGCGGCTACAATCCGCTTTTCATTCACGGCGGCACGGGGCTCGGCAAGACGCACCTCATGCAGGCGATCGGCAACGACCTGAAGAAGAAGAACCCGTCGCTCAACATCTGCTACCTGACGGCCGAGACGTTCCTGAACGAATACGTGAACGCCCTGCAGAACGGCACCATCGAGCGGTTCCGCAACCGTTACCGCAAGATGGACCTTCTGATGGTCGATGACGTGCAGTTCCTCCAGAAGGGCAAGCAGTGCCAGGAGGAGTTCTTCAACACGTTCAACGTCCTGCAGCAGGCGCATAGCCAGGTCGTCATGACGTCCGACGTCGCGCCGAAGAACCTGCCGTCCATCGAGGCGCGCCTCATTTCGCGCTTTGAGGGCGGCATGGTGCAGGAGATCGAGTCGCCGAACTACGAGACGCGCCTCGCGATCCTGAAGAAGAAGTCCGAGCCGATGGTGCCGAGCATCCCGGACAACGCGCTGGAGTTCATTGCCGACACGATCAAGAGCCACGTGCGCGCGATGGAAGGGGCCCTGAACCGCGTCCACATGTTCCGCCAGCTCGAATCGACGACGCCGCTCACAAACGACGTCTTGACGCACATTCTCAAGGAATACATCGAGAAGGAAAACTCGCTTCGAAGCCTCACGATCAAGGAAATCCAGCAGTCCGTCGCGAAGAGATACGGCGTCTCGATCGACCAGATCCTGTCCGCCGAGCGTACGCAGTCGCTCGTCACGCCGCGCCAGATGGCCATGTACATCTCGCGCAAGTACACGACGAAGAGCCTGCCGGAGATCGCGCAGTCGTTCAAGAAGACGCACGCGACGATTCTCCATGGCGTGCGGAACATCGAAAAGAGGTTCGACGTCGAGCCGGATCTCAAGTCGGAACTGAACGAAATCCTCGCCGAATTCGGCTGTTCCATCAAGGACAACTTCAATTGACAAGCCGAAGAGGAACTGACGACAGGCTGAAGACAACTCGGCGGAATATGAACAGACATGAACAGCGACGCAAAACAGTCAACAGATCCCTTCATCTTGTCAAACTTCCAATCGACAGGGCAAAAGGCAACGAACGCCAATAAAACAAGGTCTCCAGCCGAGTTATCCACATTATCGACAAACCTACTGATAGTATAATTCACTCTATCCTTATTTAGTATTATTTGATACAATTCGCGCACACGCACATTTAAGAAGGAACAAACCATGAAATTCAAGATCGTCCGCTCCAAGTTTCTCGAAGGTCTGAAGTCCGTCCAGAACATCGTCGCCGGCAAGGGCTCGTTGCCGATTCTCCAGAACGTGCTTCTGGAGGCGCGCGGCGCGGAACTCACCATGACGACGACCGACCTCGACATTTCCATCAAGGCGGTCTGTCCGTGCGAGGTTGCGGAGGAGGGCGCGACGACGATTCCCGTGAAGCTGCTCTTCAACGCGATCTCGAAGGTCGCCGAGGGCGAGGTCGAAGTCGAGACGGACGCGAAAGACCGCGCGACGATCTGCGCGGGCAACGCGAAGTTCAAGTTCGCCGGGCTGCCCGAATCCGAGTTTCCGAAGCTGCCGAAGGACGAGGAGGCGTTCGCCTACGCGATTCAGCAGGCGACGTTCCGCGACATGCTGCGCAAGGTCTCCTACGCGGCAAGCCAGGACGACACGCGCCGGACGCTGAAGGGCGTTCTCCTGAGCTTCAAGGACGCGAAGCTGACGATGGTCGCGACGGACGGCCGCCGCCTCGCGCTCGTCGAGCAGGAGATCGAGTTCCCGAAGGACGCCGAGAAGGACATCGTTCTGCCGTCCAAGGCCGTGGGCGAGCTTCAGCGTTCGCTGAACGGCGACACGGAGCTGTCGATGATGGTCCAGAAGTCGCAGATCTGCTTCAGGCTCGACAACCTGATGATCTACTCGAAGCTGATGGACGACGCCTATCCGAACTACCGTCAGGTGATCCCGACGGACACGAAGGAGCATATCGAGGTCGATCGCCAGCTTCTTCTGGACGCGCTGGACCGCGCGAGCGTCATGACGATGGACGAGGCGCACTCGACGAAGCTCATCTTCTCCGAGGGCAAGCTGACCGTGACGTCTGCCGCGTCCGACATCGGCGAGGCGAAGGACGAGGTGCCGATCAAGTACGCGGGCGAGAAGATCGAGATCCTGTTCAACCCGTCCTATGTGATGGACTGCCTGAAGTCGATTGACGACGACGAGGTGACCATGAACCTCTCCGACGGCCATTCGCCGGCGGTGATCAAGTGTTCGATCCCGTTCCTCTACGTCCTGATGCCGCTCCGCATCAGCTGAGAAAACCGAGAGGCACGTTTTCAAGGTCAAAGGGTAAGCCGAAATGAAAATCTGGACGGACAAGGACTATCCGATCATCATCTCCTGCGCGAAGGAACTTTCGTGCTGGACGGAGATCGAGGTTCGCGACATGGGCTACAAGCCCATCGAAGTGACGGAGAACACCGTCGTCGTGCGCGGCGCGATGCGCGACGTCATGCGCCTCAACCTGCAGCTGCGGACGGCCCACCGCGTTCTCGTGCCGCTGCTGCGCACGACCTGCCGCAGCATCCGCGACCTCTATCAGGCGGCGTATTCGATCGACTGGGAGAACCTGCTCGACGCGGACGGCTATTTTTCCGTGTCGTCCATCGTCCACAACTACACGATTCGTGACACGCGCATTCCGTCCCTCTACACGAAGGACGCGATTGCCGACCGCATGCGCGACAAGTGCCAGCGGCGTCCCGATTCCGGCGGCGAGAACATCGGCGCGGCGGTCTTCGTCTACTGGGAAGACGATCAGGTGATCATCTACCTCGACACGTCCGGCGAACCGCTCTCGAAGCGCGGCTACCGCAAGATTCCCGGTTCGGCCCCCCTGCAGGAAACGCTTGCGGCGGCGTGCATCATGGCGCTCGGCTGGAAGACGAACACGCCGTTCCTCTCGCCGATGTGCGGCAGCGGAACGCCCGCCATCGAGGCCGCGATGATGGCAATGAACAAGGCGCCCGGCTCGCTGAAGGGCCACTTCGCGTTCCAGTCCATCAAGGGCTACGACCGCATCATTCCAGGCGAATCGGCCCCGAACATTGCGCCGCGCCAACGTGCCGGCGCCACGCCGGAGCAGCTGTGGAAGGAGATGATCCTGGAGGCGAAGGCGAAGGAGACGACGGAGAACATGCCGCCGATCATCGCGACGGACATTTCGCCGGAGGCCATCGAGAACGCGCACTCGAACGCGATTGCGGCCGGTGTCGCGCCCTACATCACGTTCAAGGCCTGCGATTTCGCCGACACGCCGATTCCGGAGCAGAAGGGCTGCATCTTCTTCAACCCCGAATACGGCATCCGCCTCGGCGACCCGAAGGAGCTTGCGCCCGTCTACGAGCGCATCGGCACGTTCCTGCACGAGAAATGCCGCGGCTACATGGGCGGACTCATCACGGGCAACCCGGAGCTTTCCCATCTTGTGAACCTTTACTACCGTACGCGGATTCCGTTTTTCAACGGGCCGATTGACTGCCGCCTCTTTCTCTACGAGGGGTGCGAACTGAAAGGAGAACACGTCAATGGACATCAGTGAGTTTCTGAATCGCGCGCCCGTCGAGGAGCCGGAAGAGGAGCTGGTCGAGGAAGAGCCGGAGGAAATCGACGTCCAGAAGGCCGTCGTCGAGTCGCTGGCGGCCGACAAGGCCGAGCAGGACGAGATGATTTCGTTCCTGAAGCAGAGCAAGGCCGAGCAGGAGATCAAGATCGGCTCCCTGCGCGCGAACAATGCCGCGCTGCAGTCCGAAGTGAATACGCTCCGCCGCAAAGTGCAGCAGCTTCAGCTTGAACTTGACCGGGTTGGCGACGTCCTCGCGAAGAACGCGGAAGGCACGCTGTCGAACAAGGTGGCGCTTCTGGATCGCAACGTCGAGCTGGATGACCGCTTCGAGGGCGAGACGCGCGATCACGTCATCGAGGTGCTGCGCGAGGCGCGGGACGCCGCCGAGAAGGGCGGGCGCGTCCGCCGGGCGCAGATTCTGGAGAGCGTCCTGGTCGCCAACGAGCCGTACGGCGAACTGGCGAAACGGCGCGCCGAGCTGGAGAAGCTGTTTGCTGACAACGCGAACCTCATCAACGGCGTTGTAATCAAAGAGCTTGAAAAACGCGGCATTTCGCACAAAAAGGGCGAAGAATACCTTCTGCCGTCCGAAATCGTCGCCCGCACCTATTGATAAATTATCAACAAATCAACATTCATAAGTTTATAATTCTGTCGATAAGTTGATATTCCTGTTGATAGTGTTGATAACAGACCCCTTGTCAGTTGATAAAATAAAGTCCATAATATCCACCCGTGACGGAACTCAGTCCAGAGATTTGCCTGAAGATCAAGGAGGCACGACGCGCCGCGAAGCTTTCGCAGAGCGTCGTGGCGCTTGAAGTCGGCTGCAAGCAGTCGGCGCTGTCGATGTTCGAGCAGGGTGACGGGACGAAGCTGAACGACGAGGTCATCAGGAAGCTCGCGCAGAAGTTCGGCGTTGACCTGACGGCGAAAAGCGAGCCGTCGGCGCGTCCGCTCGCGTCGTCTTTCGCCTTTTCGCCGCAGATGGAACACGCGCCGCGCGGGTTCTGCCCGAATCCGCACTGCCCGTCGAACCGTCCGTATGAGGTCGAGGGGCGGTCGTACCTTCTGCCTGACCGCACGAAGGCCGATCCCGTGGGCGGCAAGTTCTGCGCGTTCTGCGGCGAGGTTCTGGAGAAGCGGTGTCCGAACTGCGGCGCGCCCGTCCACGACGGCGCGATCTGCTCGCTGTGCGGAGACCCCTACGTGGCGATAATTTGATATAATAGGCATTCCTTAACGGAGAAACAACAAATGGCACAGTTCTTTGATTATACAGGTGTCGTGGAAGAGGTTCACGAAACGCAGAGCTTTGGCACGAACGGGTTCACCAAGCGCGAAATCATCGTCGGAAATGACGTCGATTCGCCCTCGAAGTATCCGAATCCTGTCAAGTTTACGTTCAAGAAAGACAATTGCTCGCTTTTGGACGGCATCAAGAAGAGCCAGCGCGTCAAGATCCATTTTGTCATTGACGGCCGCCGTTGGGAAGGTCCGCGCGGTGTCCAGTTCTTCGTCGATTTGACGGGGCTCAAGATTGAGGTTCTGAATGCGGACGGTTCCTCGACCGAACCCGTGCCTACTCCCGCCGAACCCGATTTTCCCGCTGACGCCGGTGACGTGGACGACATGCCTTTCTAAGGCTTCGGCCTTTCTCGAAGCGAAGGGCGTTCCTGACGCGCAATTGGCGGCTGAACTCCTGATGGCGCGCCTCTTGAACAAGGGGCGCGGCTTTCTCTCGTCCGAGTTTGCGAAGGAAGTTTCGGAGCGGCATCTTGAAGCGATGCGGCGTGGCATGGCGCGCCTCGTCAAGGGTGAGCCGATCCAGTATGTTCTCGGCGAGTGGGACTTTCGCACGTTGACGCTGTCATGTGATCGCCGTGCGCTCATTCCGCGTCCAGAGACAGAGGAACTCGTCACGCGTGTGCTACGCCATCTCAACGCCCATTCCTCATCCCCTATTTCTCATTCCTCGTCCCCCTTCATCATCGATGTTGGAACTGGAACGGGCGCGATTGTCCTGTCGCTTGCGAAGGAGTTTTCCGGGGAGGCCGTCTTTCTTGGCACGGACGTCAGCGAACAGGCGATTGCCCTTGCTCGCGCGAATGCCGAGCGATGCGGGCTTTCGGAAAAGGTGAAGTTCGCGGTGGCGGATGGGCTGGACGACTTCGACGAGCCGCAGAGCGTGGACGTGATCGTCTCCAATCCGCCTTACATCGAAAGCGCGGTCTGCGAGACGCTCGATCCGCGCGTCCGCGACTTTGAGCCGCGCCTCGCGCTGGACGGCGGGAAAAGCGGGCTTGACTTCTATGAACGGTACTTGGGCGATGCGGTCAACCTGCTCAGGCCGAATGGGGCCGTGTTCTTTGAAATCGGCGAAAGCCAGGGCGACGCCTTGCGCCAGATGATGGCGGACTACGGCTTTGAGCGGATTGCCGTCGAGAAGGACTTGGCGGGGCATGATCGCTATGCCTCCGCGATACTGCCATGAATGCCCAGGATCTCATTTTCGGTTCGCGTGTTGCGCATGTGCGCGAGCTTCGGACGGAACTTGCGAAGGCGAAGGCCGAAAACGCGGCCCTGCATGACGAGAACGCCGCGCTCAAGGCGCATTTTGACTTTGCCTTGCTGGCAGCGGCCGATCTTCGGCAATTGCCGTCAGACGGACGACTGGAAATCTGGGACGGCTGGAATCTCATTTTGGGGTCGCCGCGTGTCGCGGCGGATCGTGAGGAGCTCATCGCGCAGGCGACGGCGCGTCTCGCCGAAAAGGGCGCCGAAAACCTGCACATCTGGATTGTCTTTGACGGACCTGACGAAAAAGTTTCGCAAACGGGACGTCTCCGTGTCTCCTACACGGGCGGCACAGGCGCGCACAGGGCCGATCGCCTCATCGTCTCTTTCGTTCGCATGGCGGCCTACCTCGGACTGTCAGGCAAGCTCGCTGTCCGCACAAACGACAAGGATTTTGCGCGAACCGTCAAGCGCCTTGTGGGTGAGAAGTGACTTTTCAGAAAACTAAAGACCATGGGACCTTTGCTCCTTTTGTTGACGACGTTCATCTGGGGAACGGCCTTTCTCGCGCAGAAGATCGGCGCGGATACGCTCGGACCCTTTGCGATGACCGTCATCCGCAATCTCCTCGGCGGTGCGTTTTTGCTGGGGTGCATCGCCATCCGCGTGGCGCGCACACGTCGCGACGAAGGGTGCGAGCCGACGGGGAAACCTTCCGTGCGACATTCCGTTTTTGCGGGCGTCTGCTGTGGTGTGCCGCTTTTCTGCGCGATGCTGACGCAGCAGGTCGGCGTCGAGCGGACGACACCGGGCATCTGCGCGTTCCTGACGACGAACTACGTGCTGATGGTTCCGATTGGCGCGGCGATCCTGACGCGCACGCTGCCGCGTCCGTTCGTCTGGGGCGGTGTCGCGTTGACGCTCGTAGGCACGTACTTCATCTCCATTGACGGCGAAACGCTGTCGATCGGGCGGGGCGAGGCGTGGACGCTTGCCTGCGCCGCGCTCTTTGCCGTCCAGATGCTGTGCGTCGATCATTTCGCGAAGACGTCCGACCTGCTGGTGATGAGCGCCACGCAGCTCTTCACCTGTTCGGCGGTCGGTGCGCCTTTCCTTTTCCTTGATTCGGAATGGCCGCGTCTGCTGTCGTTCCTTTCGGCGCTTGTGCCGCATCCGACGACCATTCTGCCCGTCTTCTACTGCGGCGTCTTTTCGAGCGGCATCGCCTACACGCTGCAGAACTTCGGACAGGCCCGGACGTCACCGGCGCTTGCGGCGATCCTGCTGTCGATGGAATCCGTCTTCGGCTCGCTCTCGGGCTACATTGTCCTGGGCGACGCGCTGTCGCCGCGCCAGCTGCTGGGCTGCTCGCTCGTCTTTGCGGCGGCGGTTCTCACTTCGCTTCTGTCGGCCGTTCGCCGCGCCTAGGATCGGCGGACGGCGCGAACGAGGCGATGCGCGGAGTGGCGTCGGGTGCTGTCTTGCGGACGGTGAAGACAGCCGCGAACGCGCCGTCTGGAATCTTGTGCGCCTGGCGGTACGATTCCTTGATCGTCCGGCGAAAGTCAGGCCCGACGGGCTGTCCGTTGGAATCGCGGAACGCGATCGTCAGCTCGACCGGACCGGAATTCAGCTTCAGGTTTGCGCGAACCTTGCGGTCGCCGGGCTGAAGCGCAAGTTCCCGCTGGGCCAGCAGGAGGGCCGGGTCCTCGGCTTTCTCCACTTCGACGACCCTGGTTTCGGTCACAGTCCTTGTGACGGTGCGCGTCGAGGGCTTCGCCACGAAAACGAGAAGCGCGGCGAACGCGGCCGCGCCGCTGGCCGTGGCGGCGAGGAGGGCGCGGCGCCGGCGGACGGGGAACCTGCCGCGCGGCATGACGGACGCGACGGAAAACGGCAGGAAGCGAAACTCGACCGTGTGCGCGCCGGAATCGTAAATGACGTAGGAGGACTGGCAGACGCCGTTCGCTTCGCGCGGATAGCCGACGGAGCCTGGATTGACGATGTAGCGCTTGTTCGATTCCAGCGTGAAGTCCTGCGGCCCGGCAAGATGCACGGTACCGCTGTCGCCGACGACGGCAAGCGCCGGCACGTGCGTGTGGCCGACGAACATCAGCTGCGCGTCCGTCGCGGCAAAGTTGGCTGCCGCGCCCTCGGCATCGTCAACGTAGTAGAATTTCTGCGGATCGACGAAATCACCGTGTACGGCAAGCGCGCCTTCGAGTTCTCCGACGTAGGGGAGAGCCTTCAGCCAGGCAAGGTCGTCCGACGACAGCGCGGCGCGGTGACGCGCTACGGCATCGGCGGCGAGTCCGTTGAACGCCGCCGCGCTGCCGCGCCCGGAAACGGCATCGTCATGGTTCCCCGCGAGCACGAGCGTGGCGGCCTGGCGCACATGCGCGACCGTCTCGACCGGCAAGGGCCCGTAACCGACGACATCGCCAAGGCAGACGACGTGCGTCGCGCCGTTTCGCCGTGCGTCGGAAAGGACGCGCCGCAGGGCCTCGACGTTTGCGTGTATGTCGGAAACGATCGCGTATCTCATGGGGGGATTATATCAAAAAACGCAAACGGCGAGGAAGTCGATGACTTCCTCGCCGCATGGCGCGAACCGCGCATCCGGCCTTACTGTATCTGGATCTGCGTCGGCCTGGATTCGGCGCGCTTCTTGATGACGACCGTGAGAAGTCCGTTCTCAAGCTTGGCCGTCAGGGTCTTCGGATCCGCCATTTCGGGCAGTTCCGCGCTGATCGCGTAGTTCGTCCGGTCGAACTCGTGTGCGACTTCGCGGAAGCCGGCCGGGTTCTGGTACTTCGCGTGCGTCTTCAGCGTGAGGGTCTTGCCGTCCATGTGCAGTTCAGCGTCTTCCTTGCCGACGCCGGGAACCTCGACCTTCAGTTCGTATTCCTCCGGCTTCTCGACGAATGTCGCCGTCGGAACCACAAATTTCTCTTCGTTCATGTTCTTTCCTCCTTTGTTAGATTCGGTTGTTGAATCGCGGTTTACTGGATCGCGATCTTGTGGACGCCCGACGCTTCGGTCTTCGGCAACTCGATGCGCAGGACGCCGTTCGTGAACTTGGCGTTCGCCTTTTCGACGCTGACGCGAAACGGCAGTTCCAAGCGGCGGCTCCAGGCGTGGGCCTTGCCCTCTTCCGGCTTGTCGGCGATGGTCACGGCCTGCGGTTCAAGCGTCAGGTCGACGTCCTTCGCAGACTTGCCCGGCAGTTCGACGTCGATCAGCGCGGCGTCCTCGTCCAAGAACACGTTCACGGGCGGAAACCGACCAGCGGCGCGCGCCCGCATGTTCCTGAACGTCCGGCTTCCCGTGTCGAGAAGGTCGTCCAGAAAGCCCCACGGATCCATATTCATCAATGTGTTCATGTTTTTGTTTCCTTTCTTCTTTTGCCAACGCCTGTAATTTGCAAATCTCATGCCAAGAACGAATGTGCGCGCGAAGGTTGTTGGGTTGGGCCTTTCTGTCCCAAAGCGTGACAAAAAGGGCGCCGCCGTGGCGCACCTGACGTCGGGCTTGTCGCATTAACATGCCGTTAACACTCATTTCCTATAATGTCACCGTTCAATCGGGAAACCGAAGAAAGGAAACGACAACATGAAAAAAGGAAAGAAACTCACGGGCACGGTGGCCGGCGTCCTCGCCGTCACGGCCCTGATCGGCTTCGCCGCAGCCAGCTGCGACGAGAAGAAGGACGTGTCGCAGAAGTCCTCCGAGGCTTCTGTCGTCACGAACGAGAACGGTTCGGTCTCGCGCTCCTTCACGGAGATGACGGTGACGACGAACGGCAACATGGTCACGGAACACCGCCGCGAGACGCGCACGACGATGGACGCGGACGGCAACATGCTCGCGACGACGACGAGCGAATACGCGCAGAGCTATCCCGTCGGCGACGCGGGCCTCACGAGCCTCGCCTCCCCGATCCACGCGAAGGTCGAGGCCGACGCGAAAGTCGAGGACGGCTTTCTCGGCCTGAAGTTCGGCGAGACGTTCGCGGGCACGAACTTCGTCGCGGACGCGGACGAGCCGACGCTCCTCCGGGCGACGTTCACGCCGAAGAAGGCGCTCGCCGGGTTCGACGACTACTACGTCTACGTGACGCCGAAGACCCACAGGGTCGTGAAGGTCTACGCCTGCGCGAAGGACGCGATCGACCCCGGGACGAGCTGGCGTCGCCACTACCTCATCGAGGCGCTGGAGAAGCGCTACCAGACGTGGGCGCGTCCGCGCAGCTGGTGCCGTCCGGTCTACACGTTCGACCTCGGCGCGGGCCGCTACGTGACGGCGTGCCTCGCGGGCGCGTCGCGCGACTACGAGACGGTCCTCGTCGCGTGGGACGACGCGCAGCTGACGGTCGCGGCGGATGAGACGGAGGCCCTGCGCGCCGAAGCGCGCAAGAACGCCGCCGAGAAGCGCAGCCGCCGCGTGTCGGACGCCACGGAGGCGTTCTGATGGGAGGGATGAGAAGTGAGATGTGAGAAGTGAGGGATGAGAGGTGAGAGGTGAGGGATGAGGGATGAGACGTGAGGGCTGGGGGTTGCGTGATGTCACCGCTTCACATTCTTCACATCTCACTTCTCACAACTCACCTCTCACATCTCACCTCCCATCCCTCATCCCCCCCTCCCCCAATATTTGCTATAATACGCAAAAATTTCATACCAATAACGCACAACAGAGAACTATGCTAGAAGTCAAGAACCTGAAGAAGAGCTTCGGCGATTTCCAGGCGGTGAAGGGCGTGTCCTTCTCCGTCAAGGAAGGCGAAGTGCTGGGCTTCCTGGGGCCGAACGGCGCCGGAAAATCGACCACCATGCGGATGATCACGGGCTTCCTGCCGCCGACGGCCGGCACGGCCGTCATCAACGGGCACGACATCGTGACCGACCCGATCGCCGCGAAGCGGGATCTCGGCTACCTGCCGGAGTCCGCGCCGAGCTACCGCGCGATGACCGTGCGCGACTATCTCGCGTTCATCGCCGAGGTGCGCGGCTTCGCGGGCGCGGCGGGCGAACGGCGCGTGGCGGACGTGATCGTGCAGGCGAAGCTCGAGAAGGTCGCCGGGCAGACGATCGACACGCTCTCGAAGGGCTACCGCCAGCGCACGGCGTTCGCGGCGGCGATCATCCACGATCCGAAGGTGCTGATCATGGACGAGCCGACGGACGGCCTTGACCCGAACCAGAAGTTCACGGTGCGCGAGATGATCAAGGCGATGGCCGCGAAGGGCAAGGCGATCATCATCTCGACGCACATCCTCGAGGAGGTCGACGCCGTCTGCACGAAGGTCGTCGTCATTTCGGACGGCGAGAAGAAGTTCGACGGCACGCCGGCCGAGCTCAAGGCGCTCGACCCGAGCGGCAAGCTCGACGTCGTGTTCAGGAAGATGACGGCAGGGGAGAAATGAAATAATCGAATGGTCGAATGATCGATTGATCGAATGATCGAATGGGTAAAGACAATGCTTAAAAACATCAAGGCAATCTTCAGGCGCGAGTTCAAGGCGTATTTCGACTCGCCCGTCGCGTACGTGTTCCTCGTGGCGTTCCTCGTGCTGATCGGCTTCATGACGTTTGGCGTCGCCATGTTCTACGAGCGCCGCCAGGCGGACCTGACGCCATTCTTCTTCTGGCATCCGTGGGTCTACCTGCTGCTCGTGCCGGCGGCGACGATGGGCACGTGGGCCGACGAGCGCCGCAACGGCACGGCGGAGCTGCTGCTCACGCTGCCGATCACGGTCACGCAGGCGCTCGTGGGCAAGTTCCTCGCGGCGTGGGCGTTCATCGCGATCGGCCTGGCGCTCACGTTCCCCGTGGCGGTCACGGCCGGCTACCTCGGCGCGCCCGACTGGGGCGTCGTCTTCTGCGGCTACCTCGGCTCGTTCCTGATGGCGGGCGCGGCGGCGGCGGTCGGCGTCTTCGCCTCGACCCTGTCGCGCGCGAGCGTCATCGGCTTCGTCGTGTCGCTCGCGCTGGTGTTCGCGCTCATGATCGTCGGGTTCGACCCCGTGACGACGGCCGTCGCCAACTGGGGCGTGCCGTCCGCGATCGTGAACGGCCTCTCGTCCTGCTCGCTCCTGACGCACTTCGAGGCCCTGCGGCGCGGCGTCCTCGACTTCGCGGACGTCGGCTACTACCTCGGCATGATCGTCTTCATGCTGGCGGCGGCGAAGACCGTGACGGACGGACGGCGCGGCGCGTCGAAGGGCGTGGCCGGGCTCGTCATCCTCGCGGCGATCGTGGTCGCGGCGGACGTGATCCTCGCGAACCTGCCGCTTCGGGCCGACCTCACCGCCGAGCGCTTCTACACGCTCTCCGGCGGCTCGAAGGCCGTCCTCGCCAAGCTCGACCAGGACGTCACGCTCAAGTACTACGTCAGCTCGTCGTCGGCGGACATGCCGATGCAGCTCAAGACCTACGCGGCGCGCGTGCAGAACCTCCTGAAGGAGTACGAGCGCGCGGCGGGCGGGCGCGTCGTCCTGGAGGCGTATGACCCGAAGCCGGACTCCGACGCGGAGGAGTGGGCGCAGCGCTACGGCATCGAACCGCAGACGGTCAACCCGTTCGGCAGCCCCATCTACTTCGGCGTCGTCGCCGTCTGCGGCGACAACGAGCAGACGCTCGGCCAGCTCTCGCCGCGCACCGAATCGACGCTTGAGTATGACCTCACGCGTCTCGTCACGCGCGTCGCCTGGCCGGAGAAGCCGGTCGTCGGCGTCATGACGTCGCTCGGCGACGTCCTCGGCGGCGGGCCGATGAACCCGATGATGATGCAGATGGGGCAGCGTCCGCCGGAAGGCTGGGCGGCGTTCGCCGAGCTCGGCAAGGACTATGAGGTGCGGACGGTCTCGACGGAGGTCGAGTCGATCGACGACGACATCAAGACGCTCGTCGTCCTGCACGCGAAGGACCTCTCCGACAAGGCGCTCTACGCGATCGACCAGTTCGTCCTCCGGGGCGGCAAGCTCATCGCGTGCGTCGACCCGTTCAGCGTGAAGGACATGATCGCGAGCCGCCAGAAGCAGAATCCGATGATGATGCAGATGGGCGGAGGGCAGGACGGCCCGTCCACGCTCGGCAAGCTCTTCGACGCCTGGGGCGTGAAGTTCGACACGTCGAAGGTGACGGGCGACCTGGAGGCCGCGACGAAGCTCAGCAACGGCCAGGGCGGCGTGGACGACAACCCGGCGTTCCTTTCGCTCACGCAGGCGAACATGGACAAGGGCGACCTGCTCGTCGCCGGCCTCTCGCAGGTGATGTTCCCGTTCGCGGGCGCGTTCGTCTTCGAGAAGAAGGGCATGGACCTCGCGTTCACGCCGGTCATCACGACCTCGAAGGAGAACTCCTGCTCGGTCGACAAGATGTCCGTCCAGTTCGGCGGCGGCGCGAAGGACATGATCCCCGACGGCCACGCGCGCGTCCTCGCGGCGCGTCTCTCCGGCACGTTCAAGACCGCGTTCCCGAAGGGGCCGGACGGTACGAACGACGTCTCGAAGGCGCTTGCCGAGGGCAAGGGCTCGGTCATCCTCTTCGCGGACTCCGACTTCCTCGCGGACGACTTCTGCGTGCGGATGATGAAGACGCCGTTCGGCAACATCCCGCAGCTCATCAACGACAACCTGACGCTCTTCTCGAACGTGATCGAGCAGTTCGCCGGCCGCGAGGAGCTGATCGGCGTGCGTTCGCGCGGCACGACAGACCGTCCGTTCACGGTCGTCAACGAGCTGGAGGCGAAGGCGATGCGCCAGTGGCAGCGCAAGGCGGCCGACTTCGAGGCCGAGCTGCAGATGACGCAGCAGCGCCTGCAGGCCCTGCAGAAGCAGAAGAGCGGCGACGAGCGCTTCATCCTGTCGCGCGAGCAGCAGGACGAGATCGCCAAGCTCCGCAAGGCGCAGGCCGACACGCGCAAGCAGCTCAAGAACGTCCGCAAGGAGCTGACCGCCGACATCGACTCGCTGGGCCTCACGCTCAAGGTCGTCAACATCGGCCTCATCCCGGCGCTGGTCGTGCTGTTCGGCCTGCTGAAGGGGCTGAAGAAGAGGAAGTAATGACGCGAAGGACATGAGAGACGCGGGCGACGCGAGCGCAACGTCCTGAAACGCCCACGAACGACGATGAGGCCTCTTGTCTCTCGCGTCCCCAAGCCCCTCAAGTCAAGCAACCAAAATCAAGTCAGCAATCAAAATCTGAAAATCTGAGATCTGAAATTCCGAAATCTGAAATCATGAACACGAAATCCCTCATGGCACTCCTCGGCGTGGCCGTCGTTCTCGGCGGCGCGGCGTATTTCCTGCAGCGCGGCTCGCGGCCGGCGGCGGCGAAGCTGAACGGGAAGGCGATCCTGCCCGGCCTCAGCGTCGCGGACGTCGCCCGCATCGAGGTCGGCGACAAGCTGGCGCTCGCCGCCTCGGCGGACGGCTGGAAGGTCGAGTCGCTCCACGGCTACCCGGCCGACCGCGAGAAGATCGCGGAGAACCTGATGAAGCTCGCCGACCTCAAGGTCGGGCAGGTCGCCCGCGGCCGCAAGCTCGGCGCCGAGACGAAGGTCTCGCTCAAGGACGCAGCCGGCAAGGAGCTCGCCGCGCTCACGCTCGGCGACAAGCACACGAAGAAGGCCACGGGACAGGCCGCGATGTACGGCGGCGGCTATCCCGACGGCCGCTACGTCGGCTTCGCCGGCGAGACGGTGCTGGTCAAGGACACGCTCGACGCCTTCGACGGCGAGACGCGGCAGTGGTGCGACACGCGCATCGCCGCGATCCCGTCGGCGGACGTCCAGGCGGTCAAGTACGCGCACGGCGGCGCGGTCGTGGAACTCGCGAAGGGCACGAACGGCGTCTGGACGCTGAAGGGCCTCACGGACAAGGAGGAGCTCGACACGTCCAAGACCTACTCGCTCGACTCGGCGCTCTCGTACCTCGACTTCAACGCGGTCGCCGACCCGAAGCTCACCGAGGCCGAACTCGGCTTCGCGACGGGCTTCGTCTACACGGTCACGGTGAAGGACGGCTCGAACACGGTCAACCGCGTCGCCACGGTCGGCAACAAGGTGAAGGACGGCTCCGACCGCTACTTCAAGCTGGACGACGGCAAGTGGATCTACACGATCTCCTCCTACTCGGCCGAGAACATGATGAAGACCCGCAAGGATCTCGTCAAGGCCAAGGAAGAGCCGAAGAAGGACGAAAAGAAGGCTGACGAAGCCAAGAAATGAGAGACTGATGAAAAAACCTTCCTATTCAGTGTCCGCCTTTGGCGTGACGAAGTACGGCGAGAAGGCGAAGAAGTACACCCTGTGCGGCGCGGGCGGCGTCGTGATGGAGGTCTCCGACTACGGCGGCAAGATCGTGAAGCTCTTCACGCCCGACAGGCGCGGCAAGCTTCAGGACGTCGTCGTCGGGTTCGACTCGCCGGCGGGGTGGGACGGCGGCGACCCCTACTGGGGCTGCATCATCGGCCGCTACGGCAACCGCATTGCGGACGGCATCTTCAAGATGGAGGGGCGGACGTATCGCCTGCCCGCGCTCAACAACGCGCCCGGCGGCATCGGCTGCAACCTGCACGGCGGCGCGCGCGGCTGGAACGCCTACGTCTGGCAGGCCGAGCCGTTCGTGACGGAGACGGACGTCGGCATCGTCTTCCGCCACGTCTCGCCGGACGGCGACGAGGGCTTCCCCGGCCGCGTCGAGGTGAAGGTCACCTACACGCTGACGGCGAAGAACGTCTGGCGCGTCGATTACGAGGCCGTGACGGACGCGCTGACGCCCATCAACATGACGCAGCACGTCTACTTCAACTTCAAGGGCGAGGCCGGCGGCTCGATCGAGGACCACATCCTTCGCATCCCCGCGAAGAGCTACCTGCCGACCGACCTCGGGCAGATCCCGACCGGGAAGGTCAAGGCCGTCAAGGGCACGCCGTTCGACTTCACGAAGGGCATGCGCATCGGCGAGCGCATCAACGCGCCCGACCGCGACCTGGAGATCGGCAAGGGCTATGACCACTGCTGGATTCTCGACCGTGGCGAGATGGCGACGAAGAAGAAGTCGAAGCGGCTCAACCTCGCGGCGGAGCTGTCGTGTCCGCTGAATGGGCGGCAGGTCTCGGTCTGGACGACCGAGCCGTGCATCCAGGTCTACACGGCGAACTGGGCATCCTATGACCAGACGGCGAAGGGCGGCGAGCATCTCTCGTTCCGCTGCGGCTGCGCGCTGGAGACCCAGCACGCTCCGGACTCGCCCAACAAGCCGAAATGGCCGTCCGTCTTCGTGAAGCCCGGCGAAACCTACTCGTCCACGACCGAATTCCGTTTCTCGGCGAAGTGACGGACGACGCGCCCCAGAAGAAGACGTGCTTCACGTTCGAGCTCACGAACGACCAGCAGGAGATCCTGCTCGGCATCTTCGTGACGGGGAACTACCGCAAGCGCGAAGTCCCCTATTCACTCTACTCGATTGAGGGCGCGAAGTTCAACGCGACGCTCTACGAGAAGGAGAAGCACGGCAGGCGCAAGCTCTGCGTGCAGGGGGCGGGCGCGCAGGACTTCGTCGAGTTCCAGCTGGAGCCGAAGGGCGTCGTGCCCGTCTCGCTCGGCTACGAGAAGGTGCTGTCGCCGGAGCTTTTCTCCGCCCATGCGGGCAGCGACGAGTCGGGCAAGGGCGACTACTTCGGCCCGCTCGTCGTCTGCTGCGCGTATACGGACGAGCGGCTGTCGGACGAGATGATCCGCCTCGGCGTCAAGGACTGCAAGCAGATGACGGACAAGGCCGTGCTGGCGGTCGGCGCGGCGCTGCGCCATCTGCTGGGGCCGGACGGCTATGCGGTCGTGAAGCTCGGCCCTGCCGCCTACAACCGGCTCTACGCGAAGATCCGGAACATCAACCGCATGCTCGCGTGGGCGCACGGCACGGCCATCGAGGAGCTGCTGACGAAGCGCACGGGCTGTGCGCGCGTCGTCGTCGACCAGTTTGCGTCGACCGAGGCGACGATCCGCCGCGCGCTGAAGGAGCGCGGCAAGAAGGCGACCGTCGAGCAGCGGCACAAGGCCGAAAGCGACATCGCCGTCGCGGCGGCGTCCGTCATCGCGCGCGAACTCTTCATCCGCGACATCCAGAGGATGTCCGACGAGGTGTTTGGCGGCGCGGCGCGGGCGGCGGCGACGGGCGACGCGAAAGCCGCGCCGAAGATTCCGATGGGGTCGTCCGACCCGCGCGTCCGCAGCCTCGCCGAGGAGATGGTGCGCGCGCATGGCCCGACGTGGCTCATGAACCACTGCAAGGCGCACTTCCAGACGACGGACAAGGTTCTCGCCGCATGCGGACGCTCCCGCGCCGACCTCCCGCCGGAAGGTCAGGTCACGTCGCGCGTGATGGATGCCGGGCGGATGCCGGATGCCCTGCGCAAGTCATCGGCGTCCGCGCGCGCGAAATGACGGGGCGCGCCGGAATTGCGTTCAGTGCGCAAGGCGCACACGCGGGTCAAGCGCGGCGGCCAGGAGGTCGGTCGCGAGATTGACGAACTGGTAGAGGAGCGCGCCGAGGACGACGACCGCCCGCACGACCGCCATGTCCGCCGAGTGGATTGCGTTGATCGCGACGGAGCCGAGGCCGGGGATGCCGAAGAAGCTCTCCAGCAGCAGCGAGCCCGCGAAGAGCCCGGGAATCGCGAGCGAGACGTAGGTGACGATCGGGATGAGCGCGTTGCGCAGGACGTGCCGCGTCAGGATGGCGAACCGCGAAAGGCCCTTTGCGCGTGCGGTGAGGACGTAGGGCCTGTAGATCTCGTCGAGAATGGCCGTGCGGAAGAAGCGGACGTCCGTCCCGAGCGACGAGACGATGCCGATCAGGACGGGCAGCGCGAGATAGAGGGCGTTTCGGTAGCCCCAGACGGGGAAGAGGCCCGCCTTGTAGGAGAGGAAGAACTGCCCCGCCAGAACCCAGACGACGTAGTTGACGCTCATGAGGACGGTCGAGCCGAGCAGGACGGCCCGGTCGAAGGCACGGCCGCGACAGGCCGCAGCGCCGAGGGCGAGGACGAGTCCGACGAGGACGCTGCCGACGAGAATCGGCACGGTGAGCGAGAGGGACGGCCCGACGCCGCGCGCCAGCACGTCGAGGACGGGCTCGTCGTTTTCGACCGAATAGCCGAAGTCTCCTTTCGCGAGGTCGGCGAGAAAGCGGACGAACTGGCTGTCCTTCGCGAAGACGAGCGGCCGGTCGTAGCCGTACTGGCGGTTGAACGCGGCGATGGATTCGGCCGAGGCGTTCTTGCCGAGGATCGTCTCCGCCGGCGAGCCGCCGACGACGTTGAAGAGCGCGAACGTCAGGAGCAGGATCCCGACGGTTGTCGGGATCATCTCCAGGATGCGGCGGAGGACGTATCTCAGCATCCGATCGCGGCCTTGAGCTTCGCCGCGAGCGCGTCGGGGTCGCAGGCGTCGAGGCGGCGCAGCGCGCACGCCCAGCGGTAGGCGCCCGAGCCGTTCGTGTCGTAGGGCCGGTCGGAGAAGAGGTTGTCGAACGCGCGGCGGCGCGCGCGGTAGGCGGCCTGCGTCTCGGCGAGGTGCCGGCGGAATCCTTCCACGTAGGCGGCGACGAACGTCGGGTACTCCGTCACGTATTTCGCGCGCCGCGTCGCGAAGGCGGCGTACTCGGCGACGAAGTCCGCCAGCGGCCGCTTGTAGTCGACGAAGCTGCCGGCGTGGTCGGTGATGCGGATCTCGGCGGGCATCCCGTCCGCGCCGAGCGTCACGACCTCGTAGTTCTGGTCGAAGAGCAGCTCCTTCGTGATCGAGTTGCGGCGGCCGACGACGAGGTCGATGGCGGCGGCGTGGCCCATCAGGAACGCGAACTTCTGCGCCCAGGCCGGGTTGCGGTACTTCGCGAGCGGCACCTTGTCAGACGCGAGGCCGTGCACGTAGTTGCGCACGAAGTAGGCCGAGCGCAGCGACACGCCGTTGTACTGGTTGCCGCTGCGGTACTTCTCGGTGAAGTGGCCGTAGCCGATGTGGCGCGGCAGGTTCATGCCGAGCTGGCGGCACATGAGCCGGCGGTCGAGGATGAAGTCGGAATACTCGTCGGCCTCCAGGATCGACTGGAGCAGGCTCTTGCCCTCGTCGAGGTGTTCGGCGACGCCCCACTTCTGGAGGCGGATCATCATCACCGTCGGCTCGGTCTCGCCCTCCTCCTCGTACTGCATGATGTAGAGGTGGCCGCGGCGGTCGCCGGCGATGGGCCTGCGCGCGAGCGAGGCGGCGATGCGCCCGACGTTGATGTAGCGGATGCGCCCGAAGAGGCGCGTCGTGTTGAAGAGGAGGCTCTTGACGCGCGTGTCGCAGAGCGCGAGCAGCTCCGGGTCCTGCGTGCGCGCGGCCTCGTCGTAGATCGGGTCGAAGATGACCTCGCCGTCCGCGATGCGCGCGCCGGGCAGCCACTCGATCTGGCGGTAGAACTCCGGCGAGATGCCGGCGACGAGCTCCTGCTCCTCCACGGCCGTCTCGTTGGGACCGGCCGTGAGCGCGTGGCACATCGCGTTGCGCCAGTCGAAGTTGGCGACGGACTCGTCGCGCAGCTCCGGCGGCAGGGCCATGCGCCAGTCGAGGGCGATCCGGTCGCAGGCGGACTTCAGCGCCGCGTCGTCCAGCTCGGCGACCTTGAGCGCGCGGAGCGCGTGCTTCACCTCGATCGGCGTCGCGGCGGGGAAGAGGTCGATTTCGGGATGCCCCGTGCGGTTGCGCTTGTTGAGGCCGGCGACGACCTCTGCGACCTGCCGGCGGAAGTCGGCCGGGGGCAGCCCCTTGACCTCGGCGTAGGCGCCCGCCGTCAGGAAGCGCGTGCCGGTCGCGGGATTGTAGTAGTAGATCGGGCGCTCGCCGATCGCGACCTTCGCGTGCTCGATCTGGGCGGCCATGTCGTCCTGCGAGATCGGCTGGCGGGCCATGCGCCAGTTCTCTCCGCGCGCGCGCAGGGCCGAGCGCACCTTCGCCGACGACGTGTTGAGGAAGCGGATCGCCCGCTTGGACACCATCGTCTGCAAAACCTCGTCGGCCTTGAACGCGAGATCCATGCGGTCGGGGTTCGGGCGGATCAGCACCTGGTCGTCGGTGAAGATGAGGTCGACGGACTCGGCGATCTCCGCATCCTCCTCGGACGGCGTGAGCGGCCGCTCCTTCGCGAGCTCCTCCAGCCACATGACGCGCTGCAGCGCGTGGATGCCCTTTTTCGTGACGAGCCCGGGCGTGCGGAAGAAAAGCGTGCCGATGCGGCTCAGCAGCCGCCCTTCGGCGTCCTTGGCGAATATTTTGTCCCCGATGATTTTCATGTTCACAGCGTTCCTTTCAAACAAGACGGGAATTATACGATTTTCCCTGCCCTGCGGTCAAATCGGCCGTGCCGGCAGGGGCGGGAGCGGAACGATTTATGGTATAATACGACTCCAACACGCGGCAAACCTGCATTTGGTATAATACGAAACCGTTATGAATACTGTACTCGTTGGCGCCCAGTGGGGCGATGAAGGCAAGGGCAAGGTCATCGACTTCCTCACCGAGGAGGCCGATGTCGTGGTTCGTTTCCAGGGCGGCTCCAACGCCGGGCACACGGTCGTCGTCGGCGACAGGAAATACGTCCTCCACCTCGTGCCGAGCGGCATCCTCCACGGCGGCAAGCACTGCGTGATCGGCAACGGCGTCGTGATGGACCCCTTCGACCTCATGCGCGAACTGGAGCAGGTCGAGAGCTGGGGCTTCGAGATGAAGGGCCGCTTCCACATCTCCGAGCGCGCGCACATGGTCATGCAGTGGCACCGCGCGCTCGACAAGGCCGAGGAGGCCGCGCGCCCCGCAGGCGAGAAGATCGGCACGACCGGGCGCGGCATCGGCCCGGCCTATGCGGCGAAGGTCGGCCGCTTCGGCATGCGCGTCGGCGACATCCTGCGTCCCGACTTCGCCGACCTCGTGCGCAAGCAGGTCGCGGAGGCGAACCGCAAGCTCGTGGGCCTCGGCGCGCAGCCGCTTGACGCGGAGGAGATGGTGCGACTCTACCTGCCGATGGTCGCGGCGCTGATGCCGTATGTGACGGACACGATCCAGTACCTGCACGAGAACCTGGAGGCGAAGCGGTCGCTCCTGTTCGAGGGCGCGCAGGCGACGATGCTCGACATCGACTTCGGCACGTACCCCTTCGTGACGTCCTCGAACCCGACGGCGGGCGGGGCCTGCACGGGCTCGGGCGTCTCGCCGCGCGCGATCGACCGCGTGATCGGCGTCCTCAAGCTCTACACGACGCGCGTCGGCGAGGGCCCGTTCCCGACGGAGCTCCTGGACGCGGACGGCGAGCTGCTGCGCCAGCGCGGCGGCGAGTTCGGCGCGACGACGGGGCGGCCGCGCCGCTGCGGCTGGTTCGACGCGGTCGTCGCGCGCTATGCGCAGCGCGTGAACGGCGTCGACTTCTGGGCGATGACGAAGCTCGACGTGCTGGACGCCTTCCCGGTCGTCAAGATCTGCACGGGCTACCGTCGCGAGGACGGCTTCGTCTACACGACGTTCCCGGCCGACCTCGAAGTCCTGTCGCACTGCACGCCCGTCTACGAGGAGCTGCCGGGC
Source organism: Verrucomicrobia bacterium UBA1629 (assembly GCA_002321305.1). Taxonomy (GTDB): domain Bacteria; phylum Verrucomicrobiota; class Kiritimatiellia; order RFP12; family UBA1067; genus UBA1067. The sequence continues at coordinate 43,337 of DCMF01000136.1, forward strand.
TGGCAGTGCGAGACGTCGAAGGTCACGGACTACGCGGCCCTGCCCGAGAACGCGAAGGCGTACATCAACCGCATCCTCGACCTCGTGGGCGGTCAGCTGGGCGTCCTCTCGGTCGGCCCGGCCCGCGAGACGACGCTCCGCATCAACATCTGATGCCGGGGCGAATGGCTGGAGGATCGCTTTGACCGCACCGACCTCTGGACGTCCCGCACCGTCGACGGACGCTGGGTCGATGACGAGGGCCGCGTCTTCACGCTGGCGACGCTTGCCGTGCGTCCGCCGCGCCGACGCTGGACGCGGCGGCGGCGCGCATCGCGGCCGATGTCGTCCGCCACGGCGCCCCCGACAACTATTCCTTCGTCCTGCTGGAGGTCTGAAAGTTTGACGGCGTTAGCGCGCGAATCCCGGCGCGCGTGATGTGCGCGGCCTATCCGGGGCTTCATGACCTTGACATGCGGCTTGCGGTTGAGAGGGTTGCGGCAAATGTAATTCCTCTGCGATAGATTTGTTGAACACAGAGCGGCCGGTGGCCGGGCGATTGGAGGCGACAGGGAGGTTCGCTTCGCGCGTTTCTGTCGGCTTCGTCGCATGGGAGTGGTGTCTGGATTGGTGGGGCGCTTCACTGTCGGAGACAGACCCCGTCGGTGCGGCGTCCGGTCCCGGCAGATTCACCCGGGGTGGGGGCTGGTGGGACGGCGACACAGGCATCGAGGCGTCGTCGTTCCGCAAAAACGGTGGCAGCCCGTCGTACACGGACAACGATTTGGGCATCCGCCTCTTCTTGACGCTTGAGCGATCTGCCCCCACTCCCGACGTGCCGACGGTCGTGGGCGACCCCGATGCCTCTGTCACGGGCGATGCCGAGAAGGGCTTCGTCGTGAGGCCGAGCGCGAAGAATGAAAATGTCGTCGTGGAGATCCCGGACGGCGTAGATGCCGCGAAGGTGACGGTCGTCGTCGCACCGGACGTGAAGACGGTCACGCCGAACGGCGCGGTGGTGCGCATCATGCGCGATACAGCGGACATCACGAGCTTCCTCGACATCCCGGCGGCGGTCGGCGGCGAGATCGACCTCAGCGCGGCGACGGTGAAGCCGGAGATCGAGCGGGAAGCCCTTGATCCGACGCAGGGGGCACAGATTGAGCTCTCGGCGCTCAACCCTCAACTCACAACCGCCCCGACAAAGAAAGGTCTCGTCTACCGCCTGAAGGAAGGCGCGACGCTGGAGGCGATGGAGGCGAACACGACGGGCGAGATGATTATCGGCAACGGCCAGCCGTGGACGCCGACGATCAAGGTCAAGGGCGGCGCGAGCGGCTTCTACACGATCCGCGTCAGCAAGTAGGAGCCGGCCAAAACGACAAGCCTCGCATTCTCACTTTTTTAAAAAAGTGAGAATGCGTCCCCGTATACGGCGGACCTTTCGCTGCAGATGCAACGGAAGCGCCAAATTATGCTATACTAACAGGCAAATGAAGCGGCTTTATCTTCTTGCAGGGGCAAACGGAAGCGGCAAAAGCACGATAGCAAAGGTGCTTTTGCCGACGGAAGGCATCGTCTATGTCAATCCTGATGACATTGCGGCTGAACTAAATCCGCTAAACCCTCCTGCCGCTCGAATTCGGGCTGGGCGGGAAACGCTTCGGCGAATCGAAGATCTGATGGCGGAGGGTGCGTCTTTTGCCATTGAGTCGACATTGTCTGGTACTGGCTATGTAGAACTGCTTAAACGGGCGAAGACACTCGGATATGAGATTACGATAGCTTATGTCTTTGTCGATACGGCGGACTTTTGCCTTGAGCGAATTCGTGTGCGCGTCCAGAATGGAGGGCATGACGTCCCTGCGGATGACGTGCGTCGGCGTTACGGGCGCAGCAAGGCGAATTTCGTGTCGGTCTATGCGCCTTTGGCCGACCATTGGATGCTGTACTATAACGGCGGCAACGATTTGCTGCTGGTCGCGCATGGAAACGGCTCTTCGCGTGTTGTCGTGCAGGAAAGATATGATCCATTCATGGAGGGAATATGCCGGAAATCGTCGAAAGAATGACTCGGATCGGGAACAAGGCCGTCCATGCCGCACAGGATGAGAACAGACGCAAGGGCATCGCGAACGTGTATGTCCTCAACGGAAAGACTGTCTGGCAGCTTCCTGACGGTACGGTAACCTCGACTCGTCCGTCTGCTTGAAGCGGTTTCTCGACTGGAGGTGCCGTTGTTCACGCAAAAGGTTCGCCTTGTCGTCTGAAGGATGGCGCAACGCTCGAAGTGACGGTGGCGAACGAGATCGGCGACACGACCGTCGGCGACGGCCTGCCGAGTACGCCTGAGGCGATGGTGAAGGGCGGCGCGAGCGGCTTCTACACGATCCGCGTCAGCAAGCAGCCGTCGAACAAAACGACAGGCACCGCATTCTCACTTTTTTAAAAAAGTGAGAATGCGGTGCCTTCCGGCAAGGCCGTCATCGTGACAGTGATCGTCGTCGCGACGGTCTTCGCGCAGAGATCTTCGCGCAGGAGAATGTAGCCACGAGTCATCACGAATCGACACGAATCCCAATTCGTGACAATTCGTGTCAATCCGTGGACAAAGTTTCGACAGACGGCGAAGAAACTCCGAGCCTCCCCTCCTCCAACAACTCCGCGTTAAGCGAAGGCAATCCTGACGGTGAAAGATTGAAGGGCGCGGGGCCGTGCCGCAATTTGATATAATACGGGCGATGAAGAAGATCAGACTTGTTGTCCTGCTGCTCGTCGTCCTCGTGCTTTTGGCCGTGGCGTGGCATCTCCGCTTCGGCGGCGTGACGCACGAGCGGATCGTTGCCGTCGTCGATGATCGGGCCGAGGCGGTCATGTCGCGCGTGGACGCGCGGTGCGATGCGCTCGACCGCAAGCTGGACCGCATCGAGGCGAAGCTCGACCGCCTGCTGGAGATCGCGACGCGCCCCCTGCCGGACGGCATGCGGGAAGTCCGTTGAAGGGAGGTTTCGGATGCCCATGCTCCTGCTTTCGCTGTTCCTGACGAATCCGGCGCCGCTGGAGATGCCGCGCGCCGAAGCCTACCTGGTGCGGGACGGCGACAGGTCGTATCTGGAGGATCGCTTTGACCGCACAGACCTCTGGACGTCCCGCACCGTCGATGGACGCTGGGTCGATGACGAGGGCCGCGTCTTCACGCTGGCGACGCTTGCCGTGCGTCCGCCCGCGCTCGCGTCCGGCGCGACCGAGACGCGCGTGACGTACGCCGCCTCGTGCGTGCCGATCGACCGGCGGAAGCGTCCGCAGCTGCGCGAGGCGGTCGAATGCCTCTCGCCGGTCGAGATCGCCGAGAGGCCCGCGCCGCCGCGCCAGCTGCCGCGCGGGTTCGCCGACGTCGACTACTGGCAGGGCACGAACGAGACGGCCCTCGTCTGCGCCTTTCTGCCCGAGGCGTCCGACACCTGGCGCCTGGCGATCTGGACTCTCGCGGACGGCGACGACTTCGCGGCGGCGACGCAGGCGTTCGAGGACGAGTTCCTGCGCAAGGAGTTCGGCGCGTGGGACAAGGCGCACCGCGCGGCGGACGGTGCGGACGCGCCTACGCGGCGCGATGGGCGACGGCGGGCGAAGGCAGAGGCTTCGGAAGCCGCGCTCCTGCGCCGGGACGCGCGCCATTCGGTCGCGGCCTATGCGAACTGGCGGACGACGGACGCGGCGGCGTTCGCGATTCTCGACGACCTGCCGCCGGACGCGCGGCCGTTCGTCGCGTCGCTGACGAACGAGCTGCCGCGTCTGCACAGGGCCTGCGCCGTGGCGCTGCCGACGCCGCTGGACGGCTCGAACGTCCTTTGCGTGGCGCGCCTCTACGCGAGTCGCGCCGAGTATCTCGCGGCCCTGGACGTGGAAGACCGCACCAACATGACGTGGAGCGCGGCCTACTGGAGTCCGTCCCGGCGCGAGCTGGTCGCCTATCTGCCGGACGGCGACACGGACGGCCTGCTGAAGACGATCCGCCACGAGGCGTTCCACCAGTATCTCTCCTATGCGACGGCGATGCTGCCGACGTCGCCCTGGCTCAACGAGGGGTACGCGCAGTTCTTCGAGGACCCGGAATCGCGGGCGTGGGGTGCGGACATCGACCGGTCGCCGGAGGGCCTGGCGCAGCTGGCGGACTTCCTGCCGACGCTGTTCGATCTCGACTACGCGGCGTTCTACGAGGGGCCGGACGAGGCGCGGCGCCTGAAGTACCGCCTCGCGTGGTCGGTCGCCGTCTTTCTGGAGAAAGGCGCGCCCGACGTCCGCTTCCAGCCGTTCAAGGACGTGAAGCGCGACTACTTCGCGACGCTGCTGGCAACGCGCGACCCGCGTCAGGCGACGGCGGCGGCCTTTCGCGATTCGGACACGCTGAAGCTCTTCCAGTCCGAATGGCTGCGCTGGTGGCGGGAGCCGGCGCGGTAGGAACTGTCGGGTCGGAAGCCCTCAAGGGGCGAAAGGCGTCTTGTCAGTTATATCTGACATGATTGCGTTTCTGGCATTGCGTGTCAGTTATAACTTATGCTATACTACTCTTCAGTTGAGGGCGAGAAATGGTCAAGAGAAGTATCTATCTGGACAAGATCCTTCCGTTTGTTGGCACGGACGTCATTAAAGTCATCACGGGGATGCGTCGGAGCGGCAAGTCGGTCCTGCTGGAGCAGATTCAGGGCATTCTGCGTGAACGGAATCCCAAGGCCCGCATTTTCTCGGTGAATCTCGAAGATGACGAGAATGCGCGCTATCGGGAGAAAGGCGTTCTTTTTGATTATCTGAACGGAATGCTGAAGGCGGCGGAGGGGGAGATGGTGTATCTTTTCCTTGATGAAGTACACGACATCGAAGGATGGGAGACTGCCGTCAATTCGCTCCGCCTTCGCAAGAATGCTGACTTGTACATCACAGGCTCGAATTCCAAGTTGCTTTCAGGTGAACTGGCGACCTACCTGACAGGGCGTTATGTCGAGATAAGGATGACGCCGTTCTCCTTTGCCGAGTTTGTCGAAGCGGCTCGGCCGATTTGGCCGAATGAAGACCGTACGCAGCTCTTCAACCGCTATCTGACCTGTGGCGGAGTGCCGTTTCTGGCGAAAGTCGGCTATGATGCGGTCGCTTCGCGTGCCTATCTGCAGGACTTGTTTGGCGCAATTCTCCTGAAGGATGTCGTTCGACGCAAGCAGGTTCGCGATGTCGATCTGCTGGAGCGGATTGTGCGCTTCGTGCTGTCGGAGGTCGGCCACACGTTTTCTGCCCGTCGGATCGTGGCGTTTCTCAAGAACGAGCGCCGCGAGACGTCGGTTGAGACGGTGCTCAATTACCTTGCGGCCTGCGAAGAGGCGTTTCTGATTGCGCGCGTGCCGCGCGAAGACCTGATCGGCAAGCGGATCCTGTCCGTAGACGAGAAGTTCTATGTGGCGGACACGGGGCTGAGGAATGTGGTCGTGCGCGGCAGCCTGCGCCGTGATGTCGATCGTCTGCTGGAGAACGTGGTCTACTTCGAGTTCCTGCGCAGGGGCTATGCCGTCACGGTCGGGCGCGTCCGTGAGAAGGAGATCGACTTCGTCTGCAGCCGCAGCGACGGGACCGCCTATGTGCAGGTGGCGTACACGGTCGGCGGCGAGGAGACGCGCGCGCGCGAGTTCGCCGCGCTCGAAGCCGTCAAGACGACAGGGCGCAAGCTGCTGCTGACGATGGACAGGCTCGACATGAGCGACGGTGACATTCGGCATGGGTACATCCCGGACTTCCTTTGCGAAGTGGGCGGTTAAAGGCCCTCTTGTCCGTGTCCTGACCGTTCGCGGACAGCCCCGACAGCTTGAGTGATCCAGTCTTGCTGTGACGAATGGGGATGGGACGGCGTAAAAAAGTGTCCATGGACAGCGTGAATAATTGTGGCGGGACGGCCGAAGAAATGCTACGATACGCGCTGACAATGGGAGAGGTGTGCCCGAAATGAACGACGTCAAATACAAGGCGCTGCTGGAAACGCTCCGGAAGAGCATCGCGAACGGCAAGTACGGCGCGGGGAATCCGTTCCCCAGCGTGCGTGCGCTGATTCGCGACCACGGCGTCTCGAAGACGACCGTCCAGCGCACGCTGGACGAGATGTCCCACCTGGGCCTCATCTCCCGCAGGCAGGGGCGCGGCACGTTCGTCGTCGGCCGCGGCGCGTCGCGCCTTGTCGGCCTCGTCATCCCGGGCATCGCCTACTCGTCCGAGTTCTTCCAGCCGATCGTCGCCGAACTCGTCCGCCGCGCGAAGGACCTAGACTACACCATCGTGATGGACGGCGTCTGGTCGTCCGCGTCGTCCGACAACGGGCGGGAGGCCGTCGAAGTCGCCGCGCGGCTGGTCAAGCGGCGCGTGGCGGGCGTGATCTACCAGCCGCTGGAGTACACCGCGAACTCGGAGGCGATCAACCGCCGGGTGCTGTCGGCGTTTGCGCGGGCCGACATTCCCGTCGTCCTCCTGGACGGCGACATCGTGCCCGGCCCGCGCCGGAGCGACTACGACCTCGTGTCGATCGACAACGTCGCGGCGGGCGAGACGCTGGCGGCGCACGTGCTGGACTGCGGTGCGCGGAACGTCTGCTTCTGGATGCGCGCGAACTGGGTCGAGAACGTGAAGAACCGCGCGCGCGGCGTGCGGAACGCGGTGCTGGCGAAGGGGCTGCGCTGGACGGGGAAGAGCGTCGTCCTGGCGGAGGCGTCGGACGTGGAGGCCGTCAGGCGGCTGATGCGCCGCACGCCGCGCCCGGACGCGGTCGTCTGCGAGAACGACGTCATCGCGGCGAACCTGATGAAGGCGCTGGCGACGCTGGGATTCCGCGTGCCCGCCGATGTCCGGGTCGCGGGCTTCGACGACGTCCGGGTCGCGGCGCTCTCGTCGCCCGGCATCACGACCGTCCACCAGCCGTGCGAGGGAATCGCGCAGACGGCTTTCGAGCGGCTGGTCAGGCGGATGTCCTGCCGGGACCTGGTGCCGACGCATCTTGTCCTGCCGACGGAACTGGTCGTGCGGGGCTCGACGGGCGGAAGCAGGGAGCCTCCACTTCGCAGGGGGCCCAAAATTTGTTGGCAGAAGGCCGAAAAGGCAAACTCGAAACAGAAGGGAAACAGGAGTCATGAAAGCACAGAGACCGCTGTCGTGCGTGCGTAGCCGCAAGGTCTGCGCCGCCGTTGCCGCGCTGACGGTTGCGACGACATGCGCGGCCAGCCCCGAAACCGCCGTTTCCAGGGGGGCGCCCCGTGAGGAGGCCGGGAGCCTTTCGCTTCCGAATCGTTCCGCGCGCGGCAAGTGGTACTACAGGCCCTACGAATACGAGGCCTGGATGCTCCAGCGCATGCGTGCGGAGGCCGACCGCGGCGTCCGGAACTTCGCCTACCCCGGCAGGTTCCTGACGCTGACGAACGAGCCGGCGGCCGTCTGGTCCGAGACGCCCGTGCCGGGGCTGGAGCCGATTCCCGGCGAGCCGGGAATTCCGCCGCACCGCGCGGAGCGTCCGACGGTCGCGCGGCCCCTGACGGTTTCCGGCGGCCTCTACGACCTTGGGCGCGAGGACATCGGCTACGTCTGCGTGACGTCCCCGGAGCCGCCGCCGCGCCTCTTCGTCGGCGAGTCGCGCGCCGAGGCCGCCAACTCGGACACGAACCTCTTCGAGCAGGTGACGGACATGGCGCCTGACGGCGCGGGGCGGTGGCGGAGCGTCGTCCCGCTGGCGCTGCGGTACTTCCGCTTCGCCGCGCCCGTCGCCGGGGAGGTCTCGTTCCTCTCGCAGGTCGACGGCCGCGAGCCGTCCGGCCGCTTCACGTGTTCGGACCCCCGCCTTGTGCGGATGTGGCGGACGGGCGTCGAGACCCTGCGCCTCTGCACGCGGACGTTCCTCGTCGATGGCATCAAGCGCGACCGGCTGCCGTGGGCCGGCGACCTCGCGGTCGAGATCCTCGCCCAGGCCTATTCCTTCGGCGACCCCGAACCGGTCAAGCGGACGCTGGCCGCGCTCGGTTCGGGCGACCCCCGGACGGTCGGGAACGTCAACGGCATCGCCGCCTTCTCGATGTGGTGGGTCGTCGCGCACGACCTCCTGCAGCGGTATTTCGGCGAGGCGGGCTACCTGCGGCTTCACTACCCGCGCATCCGTGCGCGGATGGCGGAGCTCGCCACCCATGAGGACGCGCGCGGGTTCTTCGCGCGCGACCTCGGCTGGAACTTCATGGACTGGACGGGGCGTGACGGCGCCATGCTCAGGAGCGAGATCTCGCTCCAGGTCATCTACTTCGCCGCGCTGGAGTCCGGCGCGCGGCTGGCGGATCGCGTCGGCGACGCGGCCTCGGCGGCCGCGTGGCGCGCAAGGGCCGCGCGGCTGAAGGAGACGATCCTCGCCGTCGGCATGGACGGGACGCGCCATGCGCGCATCCTCGCCGTCGCGCTCGGCCTCGTGGACGGCGAGACGGCGCGCCGCTACGCCCGCGAGATCGCCGCCGGCGACCTGCCGCCGACGGTGACGCCCTACATGTCGACCTTCGAGGTGATCGCGCTCGTGAAGGGCGGGGAGACGGAGGCCGCGCGGACGAAGTTCGAGGCCGTCTGGGGCGCGATGGCGGACTTCGGCGTCGACGCCTACTGGGAGGGGTGGGACGCCGCCGACGGGGACGATGCGCGCTACGTCTTCTACGGGCGGCCGTTCGGCAAGAGCCTCTGCCACGCCTGGGGCAGCGGCCCGGCGTTCCTCATCCCCGGCCTCTTCCTCGGCATCGAGCCGGCGGAGGACGGCTGGCGCAAGATTCGCGTGGCGCCGCGCGTTCCGGACTTCGCGCCGGACGCGCAGGTCGTGATACCGGGCGCGGGCGGGTCCGTCAGGAACGGCGGGCAGTGACAGGATGGAGACGAAAGCCATGATGGAGAAGGCCCTGTTCCTGGCGATGGCGGCCGTCGGCGCGGCGGCGGCCCCGGCGACGCTGTTCGCCGCGCCGTTCGCGCCGGGCGAGGTGACGGTCGGCGGCGAGATCGGACGGCGGATGGACGCGGCGGCGGACGCCCTGATGCGCCTCGACATCGAGCGGACGTACCTGCGCCACTTCCGCGTCCGCCGCGAGCAGCCGGAGGTCTGGGGCGGCTTTTCGGGCTGGTCGATGGCGCTCGACGCGCTCGTCAAGGCCGCCGCGCATGGCGTCGGCGGCGAGGCGATGCGGGCGTTCAAGGACCGGTGGCTGCGCGAGACGGTCGGCACGCAGGCGGCGGACGGGTCGATCTCGATGTACGCCGGCAAGCCCGGCATGTGGGACAGCCACGAGCAGGCCTATTTCCTGCAGGCCTTCTCGCGCAACGCGATCTGGTTCGGCGACCCCGCCTCGCGGGAGGCCGCGCGGCGGCTCGGAGACTTCATCCTCGCGAACCGCGTCGCCGTCAACCTGGGCCTGCAGAGCGGGCTCCTGTGGCTCTATCGCGCGACGGGCGACGTCCGCTACGCCGACTTCTGCCGCGACGCCTACCTCATCGAGGGCACGAACGACGACTATGACCGCATCCTGCCCGTGAACGGCGTCGCGCACGTCTACACGTGGCTGGAGCGCGCGCTCGCCCAGTGCGAATACGCCGCGTTCACGGGACGCCGCTCGCCGACGCTCTTCGACTCGACGGACGAGGCGTTTCGCCGCGCGTTCGGCGACGGGCTGTCGGTCTCCGGCACGATCAGCGGCGGCAACCACTGGGGCGAGATCTGGGACGACTCGCAGCTCGGTCGCGGCAAGTGGGGCGAGACGTGCGCGACGGCGTACCTGCTGCGGCTCACGGCCCTGCGGATGGCGGAGCCGGACGCCGGGACGCGCTTCGGCGACCTCTACGAGCGCGTCCTCCACAACGCCTTCTTCGCCGCGCAGAGCGCCGACGGACGCCGGCACCGCTACTTCACGCCGTTCGACCAGCCGGGTGCGTGGTGGGACAAGGGCGACACCTACTGCTGCCCCAACAACTTCCGCCGCATGGTCTTCGAGATCCCCGACGCGGTTTTCACGCGCCGGGCGGACGGCGTGGCGGTGAACCTCTACGCGCCCGCGCACCTGAAGGCGGACGGCCTTGAGATCCGGATGGAGACCGACTACCCGCAGGACGGGAAGGTCTGCCTGACGGTCGTCGCGGAAAGGGCCGGACGGCTCTTCCTGCGCGTGCCGCGCTGGACGGGGCTGGCCGACGCCGGACGGTGGCGCGCGGAACGGTATCCGGCGGGGACGAGCCGTCTGGAGGCCGCGTTCCCGATGAAGCCGCGCCTGGTCGCGGGACGCCGGTTTCAGGCGGGCAAGGCAGCCGTCCTCTGCGGGCCGGTCGTGTATGCGCTCTCGACGAAAGACGTGACCTGGCGCGGCGGCGTCGACTGCCTGCGGATCGACGGCGACCGGCCGCTCCGCCGGACGGACGGCGGCATCGCGGTTGCCTTGAAGGACGTCAACCGCCGTCAGGGCGAGCGGACGGTCACGTTCGTGCCGTTTGCGGACGAGACGCGCTTCCAGACGTACTTCGGCGTCGTCGGCGCGCCGGTCCTCGCGCCGCAGGCGGACGAGCTGCTGCCGCCCCTTTCGGCCCGATAGGAGACGGGTTTTCACGGATTCCATTCCATTTGCGTGATGCAGTCTCGCCGAAATGAGAACATGATGCGGAAAATTCTGAACGGTGAAAGCCTTGTTTGGTGACAGTTTTGTCACTAAAAAAAGCGCTGATGACAAAAGTCCGGCTTTTTGTCACTAATTTTCCTTGCGCCGCCGTCTGATTGACAGTTTTGCGCGGTTTGTGTATACTGCTGCTCATGAAACTTGAAGACTTTGAGTCGGGGCGGTGGGTCGATTGCTTCCGCTATAAATGCTTTGTCCCCTCGTTGGTCAATCGGGCGTGGGCGTGGGAGAGCGCCGCATTGACGGTTCAGCTGGAGCGGGCGGTTCGTGCGCTTTCGGCACTGGACGCCTGTTCGCGGTTTGTGCCGGACATCGGCCTCTTCATCCGCATGCACGTCGTGCGCGAAGCGAGCGCGTCCAGCCGGATTGAGGGTACGCAGACGGAAATGGACGAGGCGGTTCTTCCGGCGGAGGCCGTCTCACGTGAGCGGCGCGACGACTGGCGCGAGGTCAACAACTACGTGCGGGCGATGGACGAGGCAATTGCCGAACTCGCCGAACTGCCGCTCTCCATGCGGCTACTGAAGAAAGCCCATGCGCGGCTGCTGGACGGCGTTCGCGGGCGTCACAAGATGCCGGGCGAGATCCGCGCGTCGCAGAACTGGATTGGTGGCGCGAGCCTCGCGACGGCTCGGTTCATCCCGCCTGCGGTCGAGTATCTCCCTGACTTGCTGAGCGACTTGGAGTTCTTTTGGCACAATGACAAGATTGAGGTGCCGAACCTGATCCGCGCGGCCATTACGCACTACCAGTTCGAGACGATCCATCCGTTTCTGGACGGAAATGGCCGCATTGGGCGGCTTCTGATTCCGTTCTACTTGATCTCGAAGGGCGACTTGACACAGCCCTGCCTTTACGTCTCGGACTATCTGGAGCGCCATCGCGAGACCTATTATGCGGCGTTGTCGGACGCGCGGCAGCGTGGCGGGCTTTTGTCGTGGGTCTCGTTCTTCCTGACGGCCGTTCGTGAGACGGGCGAGAGCGGCTTCCGGACGTTCCAGCGGATTTTCAAGTTCAGGGACGAAATGCAGGAATACTGTGCGCAAAAGGGCGCACGTGGCGGAAACATCCAGCGCATCGTCCGCCATCTCTACTCGCATCCGCGCGCGACCATAACCGAGATCGCGGCGGGCGTGGGCCTTGACTATCGCACAGCCAGCCGATGCGTGAACGACATGGTGTCTGATGGCGTTCTTTGCCTGAGCGCGGAAGTCGCGCGCAATCGCATCTACGATCTCCGCAAGTACCTGGACTTGTTCAAGGGTTGATGCCCCGATTGTCTCTCGATGCGAATCGATGCAGAGGGTCACGAGTGATGCCGCTTGAGTGATGCCGTCTCGCCGAATGAGAACAGGATGCGGAAAATTCTCAAGCGAGAGAAACCGATCGGATGGCCTTTTCCGGCTGAAGCCTGAAATGGCGACCCATGCGGCGGCCTATGCGGTTGACACGCGGCAGAAATAATGCTACACTACCGCACATAAAATTCGGGTACTAGGCGAAATGACCTTGAAAGGCGAGATGAACCGGCAGATGTTCGCGCACGCTTCGCGTGGCGCGGCAACGTGCCCGCAGCGCGCGTCAGGATGCGCTCTGGCGCGTCCGCTCAAGTCTAGTACCCCCCCCCCCCCCCCC
>DCMF01000136.1:55678-57137 GCA_002321305.1 Verrucomicrobia bacterium UBA1629
CCCCATTCGCTGAAAACGCCGTACAGGCCCGTTCTGCGGCCTCTGGCGCGGTCTTTGACGAGGCCGCGTCCGCTTGGCGTTTGGGCGCGCCCCGGATGAGGAGTCTGGCGTCGCGCGCCTGTCGCGTTTGTGATTTGTTGGCGGAAAGCCAAAAAGGCAAACAAGAAACAGAAAGGAAGCAGGAGTCATGAAAGCACTGAAACCACTGTCGAACGTGCGCAGCCGCAAGGCCGTCACCGTCGTCGCCGCGCTGACGGCGGCCACCGTCTGGGCGGCCAGCCCCGAAATCACCGTTCAAAAGGGTTCGTCCCAAACGAAGACAGAGAGCCTTTCGTTCTCGAAGATGACGCTTCACGACGACCTGAAGGCGCACGGCACTGGGGGCGACGTGAACAATCCGATGACCCTGACGCCGGACGCGGGCGCCGTCATCGAACTCGCGCCGGACGCGGGCGATTCCGCCGTCCTGAGACTGCAGGGGAACGTCCGCTTCACGGGCGGGTGGAACGCCCTGCTCCGGTTTGGCGCGGGCGTCGGGAAAGTCGTCTCCGAAGTCTGGGGCAACTGCAGTACGCCTTGGCCGAAGATCGAGGTCTCGTCCGAGGCTTCGGGCGAGGACGACGTTCTCCGCATCGCCGAGCTGAACGCCGGGCCGTTCAACAACAGCTCGATCACGAACAAGAACGCCCGGCCGGTCGAGATTCTCTTCAACGGCGGCTCGCTGGCCACCAGCGTTTGGGGTGGGCGGACGCTGTCGGCGACGGAACTGAACCCGATTGTCCTGCGCGGCGGCGACGGGAAGGACATCCGTCTGGAGCCGGGCTGGTATCCGTGGTGGCTGGCCGGCGACGCCGACCGCTCCGTCGCGACGACGGGCGCGTGCGACGTGGTCATCGCGACCGATTCGCGCGGTGCGAGCGATTGGGGGCGCATTTGGCTGGATCGTCCGCTTGCCTGGGGGCACACGGGCGACACGGTTGCGCGCGGCGTCGAGATCCGCACGGACAAGGACGACGTTCTGCCGTATGGCCCCGGAACGGGCGGGCTTGTCCTCTCCAGCACGGTCTGGCAGGTCAACAACGGCTATCCGCTCACGGCGATTCTCGACCTCAACGGCACGACGCAGACGGTGAACAGCCTCGACGTCTCCGTGAACAGCTGCGCGACCAACAAGGCCGCGAAGACCGCCTGCCTGCGGTTTGGCGCGGGTGACGCGGACGGCACGCTCAAGGGCGTCGTCGCGGCGAACGTGAAGGTGTGCAAGATCGGCGCGGGTACGCTGACGCTCGACGGCGCGACGGTGACGACGCCCGACGTGGCGGGAGGCGCGCTCGCGGTCGCGGGCGAGACGACGGTCAACGGCTTCGGCGACCTCGTGGAGCTGACGCCCGTTCTGTCGGTGAAGACCGACGACACGAACTACAACGAGCAACAGGGCGGCTCCCCGAAGAAGGTGATG
>DCMF01000004.1:0-8777 GCA_002321305.1 Verrucomicrobia bacterium UBA1629
ATCCGTGTGGCTTCTCGGACTACGCGCTCTTCCCGAACCGCATGCTGCCTGCAAGCTCGGTCCCCGAGCAGAGCTACGTCATCGAGATGAAGCACTCGAAGGCGGACGCCTCGGACGCGGAGGTCGCGGCGAAGCACGCGGAGGCGCTGGCGCAGCTGAAGGCATACGCGTCTGACCCGAACCTCCCCGCGCTCGCGGGCGGGACGCCCGTCCACTTCATCTGCTACGAGTTCAGGGGGCGCGACCTCGTGCGGCTCGAAGAGGTCTTCCACCCTTATCCCGATTTTTTGAACAGCCTCTGATTTCCGGGACGCGAAACGGCGTCTCTCCCGTGGTTCCGCTATAATATGCGGTGCAAAAACAACCAGAAAGGAGAGACGCCGTGTCAGACAATATACTAAACCTAACTGTCGCAGCCGAAGCCGCCCAAAGGCGGCTTCGGCCTTTATCTGCAGGGGTTTGGGCGTCGCGACGCCTTCACCGTCTGGGTGAAATGCGGCTTCGGCGGGATTTGAGTCTCTGCGCGGCAGGAGGCGGTCTTGCGGACTGTCTCGGCGGCTTCGCCGCAGACCACGAAACGTCGGCGCGTCATCGGCGTTCCGCCGATTGACCGTGGCGAGACGCCGCGCGTCGCAAGCCTGACGGCTTGCCGCGTCGTCGTCCCGCCAAAGTCACCCCTCCGGGGACGACTGTCGCCTTGAGAGCAGATAGCCACGCACCCTTGGCTTCAACTGCGATTTTTAGGTTAAGCCTTCGCCATTGGCCAAGGGTCTCGTCTGCGGAGGCCCTTGCGCATGCGACATGGGCGGACGAAAAGGCCAAACCGTTTTTGCTATAATATCCGCCATGAAGATCAGCAAATATTCGTTCGGCATCGGCGACCGCTTCGCGCACGAGGGCGTCAACCAGCTCAAGGCGCTCGTCGCGGCGGAGAGGAAGTTCGGCGTGCACTTCACGCCCGTCTGGAACAAGTCCAACCGCGAGCACACGATCATCGGCACCGAGCCGATGTCCACGCGCCGCGAGGCGGACGCGGCGGTGAAGGCGCTCGGCTATGCTGACGCCTACTTCTGCGACGCCGACCACATCAACATCACGAACGTCGACAAGTTCCTCGACGCCTGCGACTTCTTCACGCTCGACGTCGCCGATTACATCGGCAAGACGGGAACGACTGCGGAACGCTACGACGGCGCGATCCGCAAGGCCGGCGAGCTCTACCGCCACATCGCCGCGAAGAAGGGCGCGGAGAACTTCGTGACCGAGGTCTCGATGGACGAGGTCGACCGCGCGCAGACGCCGGAGGAGGTGAAGTACATCCTCACGAAGATCGCCGAGGAGAAGATACCCGTGCAGACCTTCGCGCCGAAGTTCACGGGCCGCTTCAACAAGGGCGTCGACTACGTCGGCGACCTCGGCCGGTTCGCGCAGGAGTTCGAGGAGGACCTCAAGGTCATCCGGTGGGCGGTCCGGGAACTCGGCCTGCCCGACAACCTCAAGCTCTCGATCCACTCCGGCTCCGACAAGTTCTCGATCTACCCGATCATGGGCCGGCTCGTCCGCCAGTACGACATGGGCATCCACATCAAGACGGCGGGCACGACGTGGCTGGAGGAGATCATCGGCCTTGCGCTTGCCGACCCGGCGGCGCTGAAGCTCGCGAAGCGGATCTACCGCGAGGCCCTGGCGCGCAGGGACGAGCTGACCGTGCCCTACGCGACCGTGATCGACGTCGACGTGGCGAAGCTGCCCGACCCGGACGCCGTGGACGGCTGGGACGCGCAGACGTTCGCGAAGACGCTCCGCCACGACGAGGCCGAACCGCTCTACAACCCCTCGTTCCGCCAGCTGATCCACGTGTCCTTCAAGGTCGCGGCGGAGCTGAAGGACGAGTTCATCCCCGCGCTCGAGCGCAGCGCCGACGTGATCGGCCGCGAGATCGAGGCGAACCTCGGCGACCGCCACATCCGGCGGCTCTTCGCGTGAACCGTCCCGAACCCGAGACGATCGGCGCGCGGATGGACGCCCTGGGGCTCTGGGACGTCCTCGTGCCCTACAACTTCGCGGTGAAGCCGCGCGGCACGGTCTTCCCCTACTTCTGCACGGTGCTGAAGGGCGACGGGAAGCCCGTGAAGGCGCGCTTCCTGATGCTGGAGGGCTGGCAGACCCTGCACGACTTCGTGCGCGTGCGGATGGATCGCGACTTCGGGTTCTGCTCGCAGCCGATCGAGTTCCCGCACTTCGAGCTCGTCGTGCTGGCGGACGGCGCCGTCAAGATCTTCCGCGACGATGCGGGCTACATGCCGCAGGAGGTCGTCTCGCCGTCGGCGCGCGCGCTGGTCGCGAAGATCCTGTGGGAGGCCTACGGCGTCTTCCTGCGCGTCGAGGGCGACCGCGCGCTGCCGCTCAGGTTCGCGGGCGACCGCGCCGTCTTCGCGCGCGTCGAGGACGCGCAGGGGCAGTGGGCCGACGTGCCGCTGGCGATTCCCGACCCGCCGCCGCACAAGGAGACGGTCACGCTGCCGAAGGAGCTGATCAAGTCGGCGCAGGACCTGCCGCTCGCCGCGGCGGACGTGCTGGAGCTCGACTTCCGGATGCTGCCGAACGTCATGACGAAGGAGCCGCGTCCGCGCAGCGTCTACGAGCTGGCGGCGGCGGACGGGCGGACGGGCGAAGCGGCGTTCGCCTGCCGCGTGTCGCTCCTGCCGGAGGGCGGCCTGCGCGCGCTCTGGGAGTCGATGCCCGTGCAGGTTCTGCACGAGATCGTCCGGCGCGGCAAGGTGCCGGGCGAGATCCGCGTCCGCTCCGGCCGCGTCTTCCGTCTGCTGCGTCCGCTCTGCCTGGAGCTGCCGTTCAAGCTTTCGCTGCACGACCGGCTGGAGCGCCTCGCCTGACGCGCGGGCGGTGTCGTCAGGCGGTCGCAGCGGCACGCGCGTACCTCCGGGACGGAACTGCGCCGACGTGGCAGCCGAGATGGTGCGCGCATTGACAACGGGACGGCTGATGGGGTATACTTTCCGGACATGAAACAGAAACTTCTTTCCTTGGTGACTGCGGTTTTCGCGGTCGGCGTCGCGTGCGCGGCGGAACCGAACCCGAAAGGCGTCATTCTCTTCATCGGCGACGGCATGTCCACGCCGCAGCGGATGACCGCGAACGAGTTCTCGGTCAAGAGCGGGCGCGGCAATCTCGCGATGAACGCGCTGCCGTGGCAGGCGACGACGCGGACGTGTTCGGCGAACTCGCTCGTCACCGACTCGGCGGCGGCGGCGACGGCCATCGCCTGCGGCGAGAAGACGCTGAACGGCGCAGTCGGCCTCGATGCGCAGGGGCGGCGGCTCACGTCCGTCGCGGAGGTTGCGCAGAAGGCCGGAAAGGCCGTCGGCATCGTGACGACCGTCACGATCAACCACGCGACGCCGGCGGGCTTCTACGGCCACCGCAAGGGGCG
The DNA here is from genome assembly GCA_002321305.1 of Verrucomicrobia bacterium UBA1629. GTDB lineage: Bacteria > Verrucomicrobiota > Kiritimatiellia > RFP12 > UBA1067 > UBA1067. The sequence goes on from DCMF01000004.1 coordinate 3,452, forward strand.
AGGCGAGGGGTACGGCCTCGGCCTCGACCTCCTCGCGTCCGGCTTCGCCTACTTCGCGGGCGGCGGGCTCTCGAAGCACGACGACAGGGACGCCCCCGGCTACCGGGGCGACATCTACGCGCTGGCGAAGGACGCGGGCTACACGCTCATCCGGAACGACCGTGCGGCGTTCGACGCGCTGAAGCCGGGCGTCGGCAAGGTCTGGTATGTCGTGTGCGACGGCCCGATGCCGTATTCGATCGACGCCGGGGCGTGGCAGGGCGTCCCGACGCTCGCGGACCTGACGGCGAAGGGGCTTGAGCTTCTTGCGCCGAATCCCGCCGGCTTCTTCATGATGGTCGAGGGCGGCAAGGTCGACTGGGCGGGCCACGCCAACGACGCGGCGACGAACCTGCGCGACGTCCTCGCGCTGGACGACGCGGTGAAGGTCGCGCTCGATTTCCAGAAGACGCATCCCGAGACGCTGGTCGTCGTCACGGGCGACCACGAGACGGGCGGCATGACGATGGGCTTCGCCGCGACGGGCTACGCCTTCTACATGGATCGGCTCGTGAACCAGAAGTGCTCGACGGACGCGCTCGTCCGGCACATCCGCCAGACGCGCCCCGCCGACTTCGCCGCGCTGGAGCCGTTCCTCTCCGCGAACTTCGGCTTTGACTTCACGACGGCGGACACGAAGCGGAACCCGATGGCGATCACGGCGGACGAGCGGAAGGAGCTCGAGACGGCCTTTGCCCACGACCTCAAGCTCGCGCGCGCCGGCAAGAAGGAGAACGAGGCGTATGACGCGCAGAAGATCTCGCATCTGCCGACGGCCGTGAAGGCGATCTTCTCGCACAAGTGCGGCATTGGCTGGACGAGCGGCGCGCACACGGCGCTGCCCGTGCTGACGACGGCGCAGGGGCCGGGCGCGGAGCGGTTCGTCGGCTTCATCGACAACACGGATCTCGCGAGGCGGCTCAAGGATCTCGTGCGGTGAAGGCCGCGCTGCCGATCGCCGCGCTGCCGATCGCCGCGCTCGCCCTCGGCTGCATCGGCCTCGCGTTCCTGCCGGGGCCGCGCCGGATTGCGGCGCAGGTCGGCGAGACGGCGCGGGCCGAGGTCGTCGAGACGGACGATTCGGATGTCCAGCTGCATGGGCTCATCGAGTTCGGCACGCAGCGGCTGAAGGTGCGCCTCCCGGACGGCGAGGTGAAGACGGCGCACAACGAGCTGCGCGCGCAGCTGGAGTTCGACAAGAAGTTCACGGTCGGCGAGACGGCGCTCGTCGTCCTCGGTGACGAGCCGCTCGTCGCGCGCGACCACTGGCGGCTCGGCTGGGCGGCCGTCCTGTTCGGCGGCTTCGCCGTCCTTCTCTGCACGTTCGGCGGCTGGACGGGCGCGAAGGCGCTCTTCAGCTTTGTCTTCAGCTGCTTCGCCGTCTGGAAGCTGCTCGTGCCGCTCTGCCTCTCCGGCTGGAACGCCGCGTGGGCGTCGTTCGCCGTCGTCTCGGTGCTGACGGCCGTCATCATGTACCTCGTCGCCGGCTGGTCGCGCACGGGGTTCGCGGCGTTCCTCGGCGCAATGCTCGGCGTCGCCGCTTCGCTCGGCCTTGCGGACTTCTTCGCCGTCGCGCTCCACGTCAACGGGGCGACGATGCCGTTCGTGCAGACGCTGCTCTATTCGGGCTACACGGATCTCGTGCTGTCGGACGTCTTTGTCGGCGCGGTGATCCTCGCGTCGTCCGGCGCGGTGATGGATCTCGCGATGGACATCGCCGCCGGGCTTGCCGAAATCGTGCGCCACAGCCCGACGCTGCCGCGCGGCGAGCTGTTCAGGAGCGGCATCCGGATCGGGCGCAGCGTCGTCGGCACGATGACGACGACGCTGCTCCTCGCCTATTCGGGCGGCTACCTCACGCTGCTCATGGCCTTTGCGGCGCAGGGGACAGACCCCGTGGACTTCCTCAACTCGACGCTCGTCTCGGCTGAACTCGTCAAGACGCTCGTCGGCAGCTTCGGGCTCGTCCTCGTCGCGCCGTTCACGGCGTTCGTCGGCGCGTTTGTCTTCTCCCGTCCGAAAGCACGCGCCGCATGAGACGCGTTGTTCTTCACGGCATCGACGTGGACGTCGCCGAGACCTTCTTCGAGCGGGCGAAGGGCCTGATCGGCCGTCGTGCGCTGCCAGAGGGGCAGGGGCTGCTCATTCCGCGCTGCAGCGCGATCCACACGCTCTTCATGCGATTCCCGATCGACGCGACGTTTCTCGACCGAAAGGGGGCTGTCGTGAAGGTCGTGCGCAACATCCGTCCGGGGCGGCTCTTCGTCTGGGGCGGCTGGCGCGCGCGGCAGGTGCTGGAGACGGCGAGCGGGGGCGCGCCTGTGCGCCGAATCCCGGTCGTTTAGAACAGGCTGTTTCGGTGTGCCGCAGCTGTGCAAAGCCGCGTCTTTGCTGGACTTTTTTCACTTGCCCCCTTGCGCACCCAAGAAAATATTGATATATTACGCAGCAGGCATGGGAGAACGGTTCTCGCGTGCATCGTACTGACAAAGAACGAAGGATCAAGAAATGGCTAAGAAACAACTCGTCCCGACCACGAAGAGCGGCATCATGCAGGCTCTCGCCGACGCCGGCGAAATCAGCAAGAAGCAGGCCGTCGCCGTCTACGAGAAGCTCATCGAGCTTGCTTACGAGGGCGCCCGCCAGAACGAAAAGGGCTGGGTCATCCCCGGGCTCGGCAAGCTCCTGATCAAGAAGCAGGGCGCGCGCATGGTGCGCAATCCGCAGACGGGCGAGGAGAAGAAGAAACCCGCGTGCAAGGTCGCGAAGTTCCGTCTCGCAAAGGCGGCGAAGGACGCGCTCGTTCCGCCGAAGAAGTAAGCGTCGCGCGCATGCGCGGCCTCATGAGCGCCCGGTCCTGCTGAAGGGCCGGGCCTTTTTTGGTATAATAGGCGGCAAAAATTTTTTGAGGAAAAGAAGTCATGACTCTTGCTGATCTGGAGGCGGCGAAAGCCGAAAGCCTGAAGGAAATCGCGGCGGCGGCCGATGCGGCGGCCGCAGAGGCGCTGCGCGTGAAGTACGTGGGGCGCAACGGCTCCATCCCCGCGCTCATCAAGGCGATGAAGGACGTGCCGAAGGAGGAGCGCCCCGCGTTCGGCAAGGCGATCCAGGCGTGGAAGGCCGAGGTCGAGGCGGCGCTGCAGGCGTCCGGCCACCTCGGCGGGGCGGACGAGAAGGCCGTCGCGGCCGACCTCACGCTCCCCGGCCGCTGGTTCGGCCTCGGCGTGAAGCATCCGCTCTCGCGCGTCATCGAGGAGACGGCGCGCATCTTCGGGCGGCTCGGCTTCACGGTCGCCGACGGCCCGGAGCTGGAGAACCGCTTCAACAACTTCACGGCGCTCAACACGCCGCCGCACCACCCCTCGCAGGACCGGACGGACACGTTCTGGTTCAACGACGACTGCCTGCTGCGGACGCAGACCTCGCCCGTGCAGATCCGCACGATGATGGCGAACCGGCCGCCCGTGCGCGTCATCTGCCCCGGCCGCACGTTCCGCCGCGACACGACGGACGCGACGCACTCGGCGAACTTCCACCAGATTGAGGGCCTTTACGTCGACGAGACGGCGACGAAGCCCGTCTCGCTCGCCGACCTGAAGAGCGTCCTCGCCTACTTCGCGAAGGAGATGATGGGCGACAGCGTGACCGTGCGCTTCCGTCCGCACTTCTTCCCGTTCACCGAGCCGTCCGTCGAGGTCGACTTCTCGTGCCACGTCTGCAAGGGAAGGGGCTGCAATGTCTGCAAGCAGTCGGGGTGGATCGAGGTCGCGGGCGCGGGCATGGTCGATCCGCGCGTCTTCCGGCACGTCGGCTGGGACCCGGAGAAGGTCTCCGGCTACGCCTTCGGCTTCGGCGTCGAGCGCATCGCGATGATCAAGTACGGCATCCCCGACATCCGCTGGCTCTACGAGAACGACGTGCGCTTCCTGAACCAGCTCGGCTGATTGCGAGGCGGGCAGATGCAGGGAGGCGACATGTCAGCGATGAGGTTCATCAGGGGCGGGGTCTGTTCCGCCAGGGGGTTTCGCGCGGCGGGCGTCGCGGCGGAGATCAAGTACAAGGGCCGCAACGACGTCGCGCTGCTCGTGGCGGACGCGCCGTGCGCGGCAGCGGCCGTCTTCACGACGAACCGGGTCGCGGCGGCGCCGGTCCTCTATGACCGCGAGATCGTCAAGGGCGGCAAGGTCCAGGCGATTCTCGCGAACTCCGGGTGCGCGAACGCCTGCACGGGCGAGCAGGGCCTGAAGGACGCGAAGCTGTCCGCGCTCGTGACGGCGGGCGAGCTCGGCATCGATCCGCAGCACGTCCTCGTCGCCTCGACGGGCGTCATCGGGCGTCCGCTGCCGATGGACCGGCTGCTCGCGGGCGTGAAGCGGGCGAAGGCCGCGCTCGGCCGCACGGCGGCGCACGGGCTCGCGGCGGAGAAGGCCGTCATGACGACCGACACGCGCCCGAAGGAGGCGTGCGTGACGACGGTGGTCGGCGGGAAGAAGGTGACGGTCGGCGGCATGGCGAAGGGATCCGGCATGATCGAGCCGAACATGGCGACGATGCTGGGGTTCGTGACGACGGACGCGGCGGTGTCGCCCGCGATGCTGCGGCGCGCGCTCAGGCTCGCGATCGCGAAGAGCTTCAACAGCTTGGTTGTGGACGGCGACGAGTCGACGAACGATTCCGTCTTCCTCCTGGCGTCCGGTGCGGCCGGGAACGCGCCGATCACGCGCGGCGGGGCCGACTTCGAGGCGTTCCGCGCGGCGCTGGAGGCCGTCTGCGTCTCGCTTGCGCGGCAGATGGCGACGGACGGCGAGGGCGCGACGAAGTTCGTGACCGTGACCGTGAAGGGCGCGAAGAGCGAGAGGGACGCGGCGCGCGCGGCGCGGGCCGTCGCGAAGTCGCCGCTCGCGAAGACGAGCTGGTTCGGGCGCGATCCGAACTGGGGGCGCGTCCTCGCGGCCGTCGGCTATTCGGGCGCGGCGGTCGAGGACATGAGGGCCGAGGTCTTCTACGACGGCGTGTGGGCGTTCCGGCGCGGCGAGGTGGCGGACGAGAAGCAGCTTGCGAAGCTCGCGAAGGTGCTGAAGAGGGATGCGTTCGAGGTCGTCGTCGACCTCCACCTCGGCACGGGCGAGAGCTCGATTTACACGTGCGACCTCTCGCTTGACTACGTGCACATCAACGCGGACTATACGACGTGAGGTGCGGACTATACGACGTGAGGGCGAGAGGTTGAAATCTAAAATTTAAGATTTAAAATCTAAAATTCAAGAAATTCGAAACCTGAAATTCG
>DCMF01000004.1:8828-21265 GCA_002321305.1 Verrucomicrobia bacterium UBA1629
CTGAAATTCGAAACCTGAAATTTGAAATCTGAAATTTGAGACCTGAAATTTGAGACCTGAAATTTGAAATCGGGGATTTGAAATTCGAATGAAATCTGAAATCTGAGATCTGAAATCTAAAAGAAAGAAGAGCCATGAAGAAAACTTGTCAGTCCGTTGCCCCTCGTCACTTGTCCGTTGCCCCTCGTCACTTGTCCGTTGTCCCTTGCCTTCTGTCCGTTGTCCTCAGTCTCGTGTCCGCCCCATGGGTGCCCGCCATGGCTGCGACGGTCGTTGACGTCGACGTGCGCGGCGCGCAGAAGATCGCCGTCGCGGTGAAGGTCGCGCATCCGGCGTTCGCGAAGTGCCTGAAGCGGAACCTGGAGATCTCGGGGCTCTTCTCCGTCGGCGCGTCGGGCGCGGTCACCGTGTCGGGCGCGCCGGGCGCGATCCGCGCGACCGGCCTGGGCAAGTCCGTCACCTCGTCGGCGGCGTTTGCAGACGACAAGGCCGCGCGCATGGCGGCGCGGCGGCTGTCGGACGCGATGTGCGAGGCGTTCGGCCGGCAGAAGGGCTTCGCGTGCGACAAGGTCGTGTTCCTCGACCGCGGCAAGCTGGTCGCGAAGGGACAGGCCCTGCCGAGCGAGATCTGCATGACGTACCCGGACGGCTTCGACATCCGCAAGCTGACGGGCGACGCGAAGATGGCGATCTTCCCGCGCTGGATGAAGGACGGCGAGAACGTCGTCTACATCGGCGACAGGAACGGCGCGCCGCAGGTCTGGCAGATGAACGTCAACTCGCTGCTGCGGTCGAGGAAGTTCAGCTTCAAGGGCACGCCGACGAGCATCGCGCCGTCGCCGGACGGTCGCCGCTTCGCGCTGACGCTCTCCCTCCAGGGCAACGTCGAGCTGTATGTCGCCGAGCCGGCGACCGACCGCCTCATCCGCCTGACGACGACGCCGTTCGCGACCGAGGGCCAGCCGACGTGGAGTCCCGACGGCCGTCAGATCGCCTACGTCTCGGACGAGACGCGCACGCCGCAGATCTACGTGGTGGATGTCGCGACGAAGGCGAAGCGCCGCCTGACTTCGCGCGGCGGCCAGAACGTCGATCCCGACTGGGGCCCTGACAACCGCATCTGCTACATCACCAAGCGCGGCGGCGCGCAGGTCGCCGTCATGGACGCGGCGAAGGGCGACGCCTCCGCCCAGCTCGTCACCGAGGCGGGGAGCTGGTCGCATCCGAGCTGGTCGCGCGACGGCCGCCACCTCACGGCGGGCCGCGACAAGGCGCTCTTCATCGTCGATACGCAGGAAGGCGGCGACAAGCCGCGTCCGATGTTCTACGCCAACGGCAACTGGGTCTCGCCGTGCTGGGCGAAGTAGGAGCGCTTGGACAATCTTGCTCCAGTGTCCGCGTCGTGAAGGCAAAGGAGATCCTGCCGCGCGGACTCATCGAAGTCTCGAACCGGTGCGCGAAGAACTGCCTCTACTGCGGCATCCGCAGGGGAAATGCGCGCGTGTCGCGCTATCACATGACGGAGGACGAGGTTCTGGCCTGCGCCGCCGAGGCCCTGCGGCGCGGCTATCCGGCCATCGCGCTCCAGGCGGGCGAACTTGAGACGGAGGCGAACACCCGCTTCTACGAGAACGTCCTGCGGCGCCTTCCCGAAGTCGAGCGGACGGCGGGCGCGGCGTCTCCGCTGGAGGTGACGCTCTCGCTCGGCGAGCAGGCCGAGACGGTCTACCGCCGCTGGAAGGCGGCGGCCGGGAATCGTGTGCTGCGCTACCTTCTCCGCATCGAGACGTCGAACCGTGTGCGCTATGCGCGGATCCATCCGTCGGACTGCTCCTTCGACCGCCGCGTCGATTGCCTCCGCACACTGAAGCGGCTGGGCTTCGTGACGGGTTCCGGCGTGATGATCGGGCTGCCCGGACAGACGAAAGCCGAACTGCAGAAGGACATCGACTTCTTTGTCGAGATGAACCTCGACATGGTCGGCATGGGTCCGTTCGTCGAGCATCCGGCGACGCCGATGGGCGTGGGCGCGGCGCCGGACGCGGCGAGCCGTGAGGCGCGGCTTCGGCTGGCGCTGTGGATGATCGCCGAAGTGCGCAGGCGCCTGCCGCACGTCAACATGGTCGCGGCGACGGCGCTGGACGCGCTGGCGCCGGGGCGCGGGCGCGAACGGGGCCTTGCGGCGGGCGCGAACGTGCTCATGCCTGACCTGACGCCAGAGAGGTACAAGGTCGCCTATGACCTCTACCCCGGAAAGGCGGCGGCGCGGTAAAAGGCCCTGGCTTTTCAGATTCGCCATAGAATTTTCGCGGGTGATTTGGTATAATTTGCCGCATGACGAAAAATCGGGTCGAGACGGGTGCCGCGCGTGGCGGCGGCGGGCTTGCGCGTGGCGCGGGCCCGTGCGTCCTGCTGTCGCTCTGCCTGTTGGCGCTGGGCGTGCGGGCGTTCGACTCGACCGCGTGGCTGGCGAAGCGCGCCGACCTCGAACACGAGATCGCGCGCCTGCGCGAAGCCTACCGGCAGTGCGTCCAGAGCCTCCAGACGCCGGCGGAGGACGTGACGATCCCCGTCGAGACGTTCCCGGACGGATCGGTGAAGTTCGTCATCCACGCGCAGAAGGCCCAGTATTTCCTTGCGTCCGGACTCGTCTGGGCGGAGGGCGTCACGGTGCGCAAGTTCAAGCGGGACGGTGTGCTTGACCTGACGCTGGAGGCGCAGAACTGCGTCGTCGATCGCCTGACGAAAAGCGGCTGGGCCGAGGGCGCGGCCACGCTGACGCAGGGCGAGACGGTCTTCCGGGGGCGCGGGGTCTACTTCTCCTCGCCGGAGGGGTACGTCCGCGTGACGCAGGATTCCGATTTCGACTCGAAAGACCTGAAAGGCGGGGGAGGGCTGCTGTGATGGCGACGGTCCTCACAGGTCTTCTGGGCGTGATGCTCCTGCTGGATCCGCACGAGGTGGTCGATGCGGAGGCGGCGGCCGCCGTGTCGGAGGACGCAGACCGCGTGGCGCTTGCGACGGGGGCCGTCCAGCGCCGGGAGAGCCGGCACGCGGCGCGCATCCGCAGCGTGTCGAGCGACTTCGACCGCAAGGCGGGCGTCATCCTCTTCGACGGGAACGTGGTCGTCGAGTACGAGAGCGACTACACGCTGTGCGCGGATCGCGTGTTCGCGTTCCTCACGGCCTCGAACCGCCTCGCGCGCGTGGTGGCGGTCGGGAACGTCGTCATCTCGAACGAGACGCGCGTCGGGACGTGCGCGCTGGCGACCTACCGCAAGAAGAAGGGCGAGATCGAGATGTTCGGCAGCAAGGGGGGCGTGCGCGCGCATCTCGTCGAGCGGGGTGCGAACGCGAGCGAAGTGGAGGGCGACCGCATCCGCTTCTGGCTTGACTCGGAGCAGGTGGAAGTCTCGAATTCGGCCATTTCGGCCGAGCATGACGGAAAGGAGAATGTCCTGTGAGCGACTTGGTGATGGACGCGATGCGCGCGATGGCGAACGAGCGCGCAGGGGAGGCGGGCCGCGAGCCCGACCTCGTGGCGACGGATCTCGTGAAGGTCTACGGCGACCGCACGGTCGTCAGCGGCATGAGCGTCCGGTGCTCGTGCGGCGAGATCGTCGGCATCCTCGGCCCGAACGGCGCGGGGAAGACGACGACGTTCTACATGATCGTCGGCCTCGTGAAGCCCGAGTCGGGGCGGGTCGTCCTGCGCGGCGAGGACATCACGGACTGCCCGATGTACATCCGCGCCCGCAAGGGGCTCGGCTACCTCGCGCAGGAGCCGAGCGTCTTCCGCAAGCTGTCGGTGTGGGACAACGTGATGGCGATCCTGGAGACGCTGCCGCTCACGCGGAAGGATCGCGACGCGCGCGCCGAGGAGCTGCTGGCGCCGTTCGACCTCATGAAGGTCGCCAGGCAGCCGGCCTACACGCTCTCGGGCGGCGAGCGGCGCAAGCTGGAGATCGCCCGCGCGCTCGTGCGCGACCCGGCGATCCTCATGCTCGACGAGCCGTTCGCGGGCGTCGATCCCCTGAGCGTGAACGAGATCCAGGACATCGTGCGGCGGCTCGCGGCGAAGGGCCTCGGCGTGATCATCACCGACCACAACGTGCGCGAGACGCTCTCGGTCGTCAACCGCGCGTACCTCGTCTACAACGGCCGCCTCCTGCGCGAGGGCACGAGCGACGAGCTCGTCGCCGACCCGGAGGTGCGCGAGAAGTACCTGGGGGAGAATTTCAGGATGTAGTGAACCGGCCTTGCGCCGGGGCGCCGGACGGTTTGCCGGCAGTCCCGGACGGGCCAATCGAAAGGAGAAAAAGAAGATGAGCATCGAAATCACCATGAGACACAGCGACGTGCGGATCGAGGCGCTGAAGGACTACGCGGAGCGGCGCATGGAGCAGCTGAAGGCGAAGTTTCCGAAAGTGACGAAGGTCGCGCTCGTGATCGACGTCGACATCAAGAAGCACATGTACATGGCCGAAGTCGTGGCGAACCGCCTCGGCGAGGTCGCCGTCGGCGCGAAGGAGTTCTCCGAGAGCGGCAAGAGCGTCATCGACGCGGCGGCGGCGCGGGCCGAGCGCCAGCTCCTCCGCATGCGCGTGAAGGCGCGCAAGGGCAAGGTGCGCGAGCAGCGCGCGGCGTCCGTCAAGAACTGAGGGGCGCGATGGAGCACCTGCCCACCAAGGCGAGCGAAAAGGGACGCGCCGTGACGGCGGCCGACTTCTACGAGGCCGGCCGGGCGGAGCTGTCCCTCACGCTCGTCGCGGGCGGGAAGAACCTCGACCGCGTGATCGAGGAGCCGATCGCGAACCGGCCGGGCCTTGCGCTCGCGGGCTTCTACCGGCACTTCGCCTGGAAGCGCCTGCAGCTCCTCGGCACGGCCGAGATGTCCTACCTCGACTCGCTCGCGGCGGACGTCCGCCGCGAGCGGTTCAAGGCGCTCGTCGACCGCAAGGCGTTCTGCTTCGTCTTCGCGAACGGCCAGAGGCCCAGTCCGGTCGAGACCGCGTTCGCCGAGACGGCGGGCGCGGTCCTCATGGCCACGCCGATGAAGACGCGGCACTTCGTGCACAACAGCGCGTTCGTGTTCGAGCGCCTGCGCGCGCCGTCCGCGACGATCTACGGCACGATGGTCGAGGTCTGCGGACTTGGCGTCCTCTTCGAGGGCGACCCGGGCCTCGGCAAGTCCGAGACGGCGCTCGGCCTCGTCAAGCGCGGCCACGCGCTCGTGGCGGACGACCTGACGTGCGTGCGGCGCGAGATCGGCAACAACCTGATCTACGGGTCGGCGTCCGACTCGACGGCCGGCTACATGGAGATCCGGGGCATCGGCATCATGCACGTGCCGAGCCTCTTCGGCGTCCAGGCCGTGCGCGGCGAGAAGCGCCTCGACCTCGTCGTCACGTTCAAGCGCCTGGAGGACGTCGCGAGCCAGATCGACCGCATCGGCCAGACGCGGCGCGTGCGGACGATCCTCGGCGTCGGGGTCCCGAACATCATCATCCCCGTTTCGGAGGGGCGCGATCTCGTCAACCTCGTCGAGACCGCGGCGATGCAGCAGAAGCTCCTGCAGGCCGGCGGCGATCCCGTCGGCGCGCTGTCGGAGCGGCTTCGCCTGCGGGCGGAGCAGGACGCTGCGAAGAAGGTTTCTGTCACTGTCAAAAGGAAGGGAAGAAGGTAAATCATGGCCGAGAAAATCACACGCGAGCTGACGCTCCAGAACCGCTACGGCATGCACGTGCGGCCGGCGGGCCTTTTCGCGAAGACCGCCAGCAAGTACGACGCCGAGATCGAGGTCGAGAAGGACGGCAACGTCGTCTCGGGCAAGTCGATCATGGCGCTGATGACCCTGGAGGCCGTCTGCGGGTCGGTCCTCAGGATCTCCGCGAGCGGCCCACAGGCCCAGGAGGCGCTGGACGACCTCGCGGCCCTCATCGGGCGCAAGTTCGACATCCCGGATGAGCAGTAAGCCGGAGATGCAGACGCTGTCGGGGCTGGCGACGGCCCGCGGCTATGCCCTCGGCCCCGCGTTCGTCTATCGCGGGGACGGCGACATCCCCGTGCCCGAATACCTGGTCGAGCCCGGCCGGGAGGGCGACGAGCTCCTGCGCTTCAAGCGCGCGCTCTTCGAGACGCGGCGCGACCTCGAGGGCCTCGTCTCCGTGCTGAAGGAACGCACGGGCGGCGGCGACGCGCGCATCTTCGAGTGCCACCTGATGCTGATCGAGGACCCCGCCCTCGTCGGCGAGGTCGAGAAGGCCATCCGCGACGAGCGGCTGAACGCCGAGGCGGCCGTGCGGCGCACGGTCAACCGCGCGCGGGCGGTGTTCGAGCGGATGAACGACCCGTATTTCCGCGAGCGCGTGCGCGACTTCGACGACGTCGAGCGCCGCCTCCTCAAGAACCTGCTCGGCTTCGCGGTCGATCCGCACCTGGAGCTGAAGACGCCGTCCATCATCATTGCGGACGACCTGACGCCGTCCGAGACGGTGCAGCTGCCGCGCGACCTCGTGCTGGGCTTCGCGACGAACGGCGGCTCGACGACGAGCCACGTCGCGCTCCTCGCGCGCGCGATGGGCATCCCGGCCGTCACGGGCCTCGGTGACGTCACGTCGTGCGTGCGCGCCGGCGACACGGTGCTCCTGGACGGCACGCTCGGCCACGTCACGGTGCGCCCCACCGCGCGGACGATCCTCGACTTCCGCGACCTCGTGGAGCGCCAGCGCGAGATCTCGGAGGAGGTCTTCACGGGCGCGCCGGCGGGGACGCTGAAGGGCGGCGGCGAGGTGCTCCTGTGCGCGAACCTGCACCCCGGCGCGCCGCTGGAGGGCGTGCGCGAGCTCGGCGCGCGCGGCGTCGGTCTCTACCGCAGCGAATACCTCTGGCTCAACGAGGAGGGCGAGCCGTCCGAAGAGAAGCAGTTCGCGGCCTACCGCGACGTCGCGCGCTTCGCGAAGACGCTCTCCGACCGGGGGGCCGTCACGATCCGCGCGCTCGACATCGGCGGCGACAAGCTGGTGCGCGGCATCTCGCAGCGGACGGACACGGCGCAGCGCGAGTCGAACCCGTTCCTCGGCAACCGCTCGATCCGCTACCTGCTCTCGCACCCGGACGTCATGCGGACGCAGCTCCGGGCCGTGCTGCGCGCGTCGGCCGAGGGCAACGTCTCCCTCATGTACCCGATGATCGCGTGCGTCGAGGAGCTGCACGCGGCGGCGAAGATCCTCGACGAGGTGCGGCGCGGGCTGGACGCGGAAGGGGTCGCCTACGACCCGAAGATGCCCGTCGGCGCGATGATCGAGGTGCCGTCGGCGGCGCTCAACGCGGCGGCGCTCGCGAAGCACGTCGACTTCTTCTCGATCGGCACGAACGACCTCGTGCAGTACACGATGGCGGCCGACCGGGGCAACGAGTCGGTCGCGCACCTCTACCAGCCGACGAACCCGGCGATCCTGCGGCTCATGCGCGGCGTGATCGCGGCCGCGCGCGCGCAGGGCATCAAGGTGAGCGTCTGCGGCGAGTCCGCGTCCGACCCGATCGTCGGCATCCTCTGGGCGGCGATGGGCATCGACGCGCTCTCGATGTCCGCGACGTACATCCCCGTCATCTCGAAGCTGCTCTCGCGCCTCACGCGCGCCGACCTCGACGACTACGCGGCGGCGGTCGAGGCTCTGGGCGACGACCTGACGGCGCACGAGATCTACACGGCCTGCAAGGCGTGGATGACGCGGAAGGTCCCCGACCTCGGCAACATCGTCCTCTGACACCCCGACACCCCCGAACAGCACCGACCCGACACCATGATGACGACATTCACGCTTCTCGCCGCGCTGGCGATTCTCGCCCCGAAGGACGGGGCGGTCGTCCCGACGCAGAAGGACGCCCAGAAGGCCTACTTTTCAGGCGACCGCGCCGAACGGTCGCTCCGCATGAGCAACCCGTCCGACCGCGCCAAGTTCGCGGCCGTCGGCGCGACGCAGCGCCCGCTCGAGCTCGCGTGGGCCGGCGGCGAGACAAATGCGGTCTGCGTGCTCAAGGTCGTCCGAGAGGGCGGCGCGCTTGAGGTGTTCTCCGTCACGAACCGCACGAAGGTCTACCTCACGAACCTCGAACTCGGCGCGCGCTACCACTGGTCCGTCTTCGACGGACGCGACACGGCGGCCGGCACGTTCGTCACGGAGGCCGACGCGCCGCGCTTCCTGCGGGCGGACGGCGTCGGAAACTTCCGCGACATCGGCGGCTGGCGGACGGCGGACGGGCGGCGCGTGAGGGAGAACAGGATATTCCGCTCGGCGGGCCTCCGCGCAAGCTCCCGCTCGGAGGGCAACGGGCTCTTCTCCACTCGGATCGTCCCCGGCGCGCGCCGCGTGACGGACGCGGGGCTTGCGACCCTGCGCAACGACTTCAGGATCCGGACGGACCTTGAGCTCCGCACGCCGCAGGAGACCGCCGGCATGGGCACGACGCTTCTCGGCGCGGGCGTGAAATGGGTCAACGAGTCGTTCGCCGCCTACGACTTCATCGACAGCCCCTCACGCGGCAAGGGCCCGTTCGGGCGCATCTTCCGCCTGTTCGCCGACGAGCGGAACTATCCTGTGCTCATGCACTGCTCGGGCGGGCGCGACCGCACGGGGACGCTCGCGTTCCTGCTGAACGGGCTCCTGGGCGTCTCGGAGGACGACCTCTGCCGGGACTGGGAAGCGACGATCTTCGCCGATCGCGGGCCGAAGTTCACGTTCGACCGCCTGCAGCGGCTGCTGGACTACCTGCAGACCTATCCGGGCGACACGCTCCAGTCCCGCATCGAGGTCTATGCCCGGAGCTGCGGCGTGACGGACGACGAGATCGCCGCCTTCCGCAAGCTGATGCTGGAGCCCGCGAGGTGACGCGATGGCCGCCGAACTGACACCGATGATGCGACAGTACCTCGCGATCAAGCGCGAGGTGCCGCCGGGCGCGATCGTCATGTTCCGCCTCGGCGACTTCTACGAGATGTTCGGCGAGGACGCGATCGTCGCCTCGCCGATCCTCGGCGCGACGCTCACGCAGCGCAACGGCCAGCCGATGTGCGGCGTGCCGCACCATGCGCTCAACGCCTACCTCGCGAAGCTGATCCGCGCCGGGAAGACGGCCGCCCTCTGCGACCAGGTCGAGGACCCGAAGACCGCGAAGGGGCTCGTGCGCCGCGAGGTGACGCGCATCGTCACGCCCGGCACCGTCACGGAGGACGGGCTGCTCGACGAGACGACGAACAACTACGTCGCGGCCGTCTCGGGCCTCGGCCTTGCGCTCCTCGACCTCTCGACGGGTGCGTTCGTCGTGGAGCCGTTCGCGTCGCAGGAGAAGCTGGACGAGGCGCTCGCGCGCGACAACCCCGCCGAGCTGCTGAAGCCGACGGACGCGAACAGCTGGACGTTTTCGCCCGACGCGGCGTGGGACTGCCTGACGCGCCACTTCAAGGTGCTCTCGCTCGACGGCTTCGGCCTCACGGGGCGGACGGATCTCATCTGCGCCGCCGGCGCGTTGCTCTACTATGTCGGGACGACCCTGCACCATTCGCTCGGCCACGTCCGCAAGGTGCGCATCCGCCAGTCCGACGACGCGCTCGTGCTCGATTCGGGAACGCTCCGCCACCTGCAGCTGCTGCCGGGCGGCGACGTCGCGAAGGACGCGTCGCTCCTCGGTGTGCTGGACGTCACGAAGACGCCGATGGGCGCGCGCACGCTGCGCAGCTGGATCGCGCGACCGCTCGCGCGCGCGGCGGACGTGAACGCGCGGCTCGACGCCGTGCAGGCGTTCGTGGACGACCGCGCCGCGCTCGCGCACCTGCGCGGCCTGCTGACGGGCGTCCGGGACCTGGAGCGGCTCGTCGCCAAGGTCGATGCCGGCCGCGCGAACCCGCGCGACCTGAAGGGCCTCGCCGCGTCGCTCCGGCCGATCCCGGAGATTTTGGAGCGGCTGAATGACGTGAGGGACGCGAGAGGCGAGAGGGGGGTGAGGCCACATCCCACACCTCTCACTTCCCATCCCTCATCTCTCACTTCTCACCTCTCATCCCTCACTTCTCACCTCTCATCCCTCACCCCCCAACCCGACATCGTCGCGCTCATCGATCGCGCGATTGCCGAAGACCCGCCGGTGATGCTGTCCGACGGCGGCTTCATCGCGTCCGGCCATTCGGCGGAGCTGGACGAGCTGCGGCAGGTCGCGACCGAGGGCCGCCAGTGGATCGCCGCGTTCCAGGCGCGCGAGCAGCAGCGCACGGGCATCGCGAAGCTGAAGGTGAAGCATGTGCCCGCCTTCGGCTTCCTGATCGAGATCCCGAAGGCGTCCGTCGCGCAGGCCCCGGCGGACTACATCCGGCGCCAGACGCTGACGACGGGCGAGCGGTACGTGACGCCCGAGCTGAAGGAATACGAGCAGAAGGTGCTGGGCGCGCACGACCGGGCCGTCGCGCTGGAGCAGAAGCTCTACAAGGACATTCTCGCGACGATCGCGGCGAAGACGGTCGAGATCCAGGAGACGTCCCTCGCGCTCGGCGCGCTGGACGCGACGCTCGCGCTCGCCGACCGCGCGCTTGCGGCGGGCTACGTGCGTCCCGAAGTGGACGACTCGGACACGCTGGAGATCGTCGACGGACGGCACCCGGTCGTCGAGCAGCTGCCGGACGCGGAGCCGTTCGTGCCGAACGGCGCGTTCCTCAACACGACGTCCGACCAGATCATGCTCATCACCGGGCCGAACATGGCCGGCAAGTCGACGTACATCCGCCAGGTCGCGACGCTCGCCGTGATGGCGCAGATGGGCTCGTTCGTGCCGGCGGCGAAGATGCGCCTCGGCGTCCTCGACCGCGTCTTCACGCGCATCGGCGCGGGCGACGACCTCGCGCGCGGACGCTCGACCTTCCTCGTCGAGATGCAGGAGACGGCGAACATCCTCAACAACGCGACGCCGAAGTCGCTCATCGTCCTTGACGAGATCGGGCGCGGCACGTCGACGTTCGACGGCATCTCGATCGCGTGGTCGGTCGCGGAATACCTCCACGGCAAGGCGCAGGCGAAGGCGAAGACGCTCTTTGCGACGCACTACCACGAACTCACCGACCTCGCGGACACCTTCCCCGGCATCAAGAACTACACGGTGAAGGTGAAGGAGGAGGGCGGGCGCATCGTCTTCCTGCGGCGGATCGTCCCCGGCGTCGCCGAGAAGAGCTTCGGCATCCACGTCGGCGCGATGGCGGGACTTCCGGCGGAAGTCGTCGCGCGCGCGGGCGAGATCCTGAAGAACCTGGAGGCGAACGAGCTGGACGTGAACGCGCCGAAGATCGTGCGCAAGCCGCGCAGGCGCCTCTCGGACATGCCGGGGCAGATGACATTCTTCTGATCAGGAGAAGTTCGTCGCATCCTGTCGCCCAGAGATCGAATCGCCTTTTCAGCCCCCCCCTTTACAGATACCCGTCGAAACTGCTATACTATCCGCCCATGAAAAATCGACTTGGATTGATGCCGACACCTGCGGCTGATGGCGCGCGTGACGGCATGAAGCAGGCGAACGTGAACAAGTGCAATTTCAGAAACATCCGCCAGAAGACATTGGAGCTCGTGAACCGCAAGTGAACGTACGAACGAGAGTTGCGCCGCACGTCGCGGCCCTGCCGAAAAGCGGCATCCGCAAGTTCTTTGACATCGTCGCCCAGCGCAAGGACGTCGTCTCGCTCGGCGTCGGCGAGCCGGACTTCGACACGCCCTGGCACATCGCGCGCGCGGCCGTGACGTGCCTGGAGGACGGCGGCACGCACTACACCTCGAACCTCGGCACGCCCGAGCTGCGCCAGGCGATCGCGCGCTATCTCGTGCGCCGCTTCGACGCGACGTTCGACTGGCAGAAGGAGATCCTCGTCACGGTCGGCGTGTCGGAGGCCATCGACCTCGCGATCCGCGCGATCTGCTCGCCCGGCGACGAGATCCTCTACCACGAGCCGTGCTTCGTCTCGTATGCGCCGACGATCCGCCTCGCGCACGCCGTGCCGGTCTGCGTCGAGACGCGCGTCGAGGACGACTTCCGCCTGACGGTCGAGGCGCTGGAGCAGAAGGTGACGCCGAAGACGAAGGCGATTCTCCTCAACTTTCCGTGCAACCCGACAGGCGCCGTCCTTTCGCGGGACGACATGCGGGCGATTCTCGCGTTCGCCGCGAAGCACGACCTGCTGATCCTGGCCGACGAGGTCTATTCGGAGCTGAACTACGCGGCGGCGGCGGACGGCGAGAAGCTGCCCTCGTTCGCGTCATTCCCAGACTGGCGCGACCGCGTGATCCTCCTGAACGGCTTCTCGAAGTCGTGGGCGATGACGGGCTTCCGGCTCGGCTACGCCTGCGGACCCAACGACGTCATCGACGCGATGATGAAGATTCACCAGTACGGCATCATGTCCG